>NZ_JBFALC010000070.1:36603-47670 GCF_040656035.1 Streptomyces sp. NPDC050211 | reverse complement strand
GGGCCGCGGTCGCGGTGCCCCTCGCGGCCGGCCTGGTTCGCCCCGGGCGGGGGGGGTGGGGCCTGTTGCCCGCCCCCGCCCGGTCGCGCGACAACGCCGGCGCTCATACGGCGACGGAGCGCGGGTCGGGCACCGGGCGGCGACCGAGGTCCTGCGGCGGGATCGATGACAGACCGAGGCCTGCCCAGCTCGGCCTCCAGTCATTGCTGCCATACGAACGGCCCAAGCCGAATCGACGCGCCCTCGGCGTCGCGCCGACGATGAAGGGGATCCAATCCGGCCCGGCGCAAGGACGACAGGATGCTGCGAGACCACCCCGGCCGCGTGGGCAGGGCCGGCCACCGAGCCCTCGTGGCGGCACTCGGCTGTGCTCTGTCCGCCGTTGCCCTCACTGGATGCGGTGACGACGGGGACAACGGTTCCTCGCCCGCGCCGACTACGAGTAGCCCCGATCCGGCGGCCTTCTCCGGATTGCCGCCGTCGGCGCTGGCCTCCGAGGCGGCTTCGGCGATCGCCTCCGCTCATGCTTCGGCTTCGGCGGCGGCCTCGTCGGCGTCTGTCCGCGCCTCTGAGTTCGAGGCCTCCGTCGAGGCTGAGGCTGCCCGCGCCGGTGCCGCCGCGCAGGAGGCGCTCAAGGATGTCGAGGGACGCGGCAACGCGGTGTCCGAGGTCGGCATGAAGGGCCTGCCCAGGAACGAGACGAGCGGGCTGCTCGCCGTGCTGGTCACGATCACCAACAAGACCGACGCCAGGGCCTCGTACGCCGTACAGATCGACTTCGAGGACTCGTCCGGAAAGGTCGTCGAGACGAGATTCGTCGGCGCGGAGAACCTCGACCCGGGTGAGAAGGAACAACCCATCGCCTTCAGTCGGCAGCCCGCGGACGCACACCTCACTCCCCGCCTCGCCAAGGCACAGCGGTACTGACGTCGCGGGTGGGATCGAGCCATGGAGGAGTGATGGGCAACCTGGTGGTTGTGGGAACGGACGGCTCGTCCTCGAGTCTCGCCGCGGTGGAGACGGCCGCCAAGGAGGCCCGGCGACGGCGTGCGGAACTGCGCGTGGTGTACGCCCTCAACTGGCCGGTCAGACCCATGTACGCGCCGCTGGACACCACGCCGCTCCATCGCCTGGTCAGCGAGGCCGCGGACCGTGCGCGGAGCGTGGCCCCGGAGGTGACGGTCACGGAGGCCATGGTGCCCGGCGACACGGTGTCGGTGCTGGAGGCCGAGTCGCAGACGGCAGAGCTGCTGATCGTGGGTGCGCGCGGGGTGGGCGGCTTCATCGGCATGCTGCTGGGATCGACGGCGGCGTCCCTCACGGCCCACAGCCGGTGCCCGGTGATGGTGGCCCGTGAGGATTCGGCCGACGTCGGCCCGATCGTGCTGTGTGTCGACGGCTCCCCCGCGGGTGAGGCGGCCGTCGAGTTCGCCTTTGCCGAGGCGGCGCTGCGCGGAGCCGAGGTCGCCGCCGTGCACGTATGGCTCCCGGATCACGCGCCGGCCGGTACCGGCGTCGAGCCTGCGGAGCGGTTGCTGGCCCAGGCGCTCGCCGGGCACGCCGAGAAGTACCCGGATGTCAGGGTCAGCCACGAGGTGGCGAGTGGCGAAGCCCGGGAGGTGCTGATCGAGAGAAGCAGGAACGCCCAGCTCATGGTCGTCGGAGCCCGCGGGCGCGGCGGGTTCGCAGGTCTGCTCCTGGGGTCGGTGAGTCAGGCACTGCTGCACCACGCGCACAGTTCCGTCGTCGTTGTCCGCGGCCAGGCGTGATCAGACGTGTCGCGAGAAACGCCGGGCGGTGTCGGGCGGTCGGCAAGTGCCCGTACGTGATCGACAGTCACGCAACCCGTCTGTGCCGAGCGGCCCTCGGTTTTCGCTGGAAAGCATCACTCTCGGAGAGCGGCGTCATGATCCGTCACGATTCCCGGGAATGCCAGAACGGAAGCCGCACGGCGACGAACCGACAGGAGGGACGGAGAAGTTGAAGGCATTCGTGATGAAGGAAATCGGGCGTGTGGGTTTCATGGAAAAGCCCGTTCCGCCACTGGGCCCCGGCGACGCGCTCGTGCGGACGACCCGGGCCCTCATCTGTACGTCCGACTCCCATACCGTCCAGGGCGGCATCGGTCCCAGGGAGGACCTGACACTGGGACATGAGGCAGTGGGTGTCGTGGATGCCGTTGGCAGCGAGGTAAGAGACTTCCAGCCCGGCGACCGTGTGCTGGTCGGCGCGATCACCCCCGACTGGGGCGACCTGGCTTCCCAGAACGGCTACCCCTCGCAGTCTGGCGCACCGCTCGGAGGCTTCAAGTTCGCGAATTCCAAGGACGGAGTCTTTGCCGAGTATTTCCACGTGAACGACGCCGATGCCAATGTTGCGAAAATCCCCGACGGTATCTCCGACGCGGCGGCCGTCTACTGCGCCGACATGATCTCCACCGGATTCATGGGTGCGGAGCACGGAAACATTCCGATGGGCGGGACCGTGGCCGTCCTCGCGCAGGGTCCCGTCGGTCTGATGGCGACAGCAGGGGCCAGGCTACGTGGCGCCGGACTCGTCATCGGCGTCGAATCGGTCCCCAGCCGGCAGAAGCTCGCGCGGATGTACGGCGCGGACGAGATCGTGGATTTCTCCAAGGAGGACGTCGTCCAGCGAATCCTTGAGCTGACCAACGGGCAGGGGGTCGACACCGCCATCGAGGCGCTCGGCGCGGACGTGACGTTCCAGACCGCCGTCAAGATCACCAAGCCCGGCGGCACGATCTCCAACACCGGCTACTTCGGCGAAGGCGAGTTCGTGCGCATCCCGCGCGTCGAATGGGGCGTAGGCATGGCCGACAAGACGATCGCGACGGGACTCTGCCCCGGCGGAAGACTGCGCATGGAGCGACTTCTGCAGGCGCTGCAGACAGAGCGCATCGATCCCTCACACATGACGACCCACGAGTTCCGCTTCGACGACATGGAACGAGCCTTCGAGGTCGCGGACAAGAAACTCGAAGACGTCGTGAAAGTGATGATCACCTTCTAGACGTCCTCTTCTAGGCGTCCCCTTCTGGACGTCCTCCTGAAAGCGTCCACCACAAGGTCGGACCATTGTTCTCGACGCTGCGGAGGCGAGGCGGCATGCACGATCCCGATCCACCGTTCCGGCCGGTCCGCAGGCGGGAGGGTTACCTGCCGCTGGAGGACCTCGGCCTCATCGGGGACGGCACAACCACCGCGCTTGTGGGCCTGGACGGCTCCATCTCGTGGATGTGCCTGCCCCGGTTCGATGCCGAGCCCCTGTTCTGCGGCTTGTTGGACCACGCACGCGGCGGGCATTTCACGCTGGCGCCGGAGGATGTGGTGGAGGCGCGACAGCGCTACGAACCGGACACCGGCGTCCTGACGACCGAACTGCGCAGCCCCACCGGCCTGGTGCGCGTCACCGATGCCCTGGCCCTGCGCACCGGCGCCGACCTCACCGATGACACACCGGCCGACCGATCCGAACTCGTGCGCTCGGCGGTCGTGCTGGCCGGGCACGTCCGCCTGCGAGCCGACCTGGAGCCCCGCGGCGGCGCGCAGACGAGGAACCTGTTCAGCGGACTGGAAGTGCGCCCGCTCCGACGGCCGGACCTGCGACTCCATCTACGCTCCACCCGCCCCCTGACCGGCCTGCGCAGCACACACGACCTGAACCAGGGCGAGCGCCTCGATCTCGTGTTGTCCTGGGGCCGCTTCCATCGCCACCACCGCCTCGACACCGACGCAATGCTGCGAGCAACCGCCAACGCATGGCGCCGCTGGATGAAGGGTTTCGTCTACGACGGTCCCGAGGAACCCCTCGTCAGGCGCTCCGCGATCACGCTCAAACTGTGCGACGACTGGGCCAACGGCTCGCTGGTAGCGGCCCCCACCTCCTCCTTGCCCGCACCGATCGGCGGCATCCGCAACTGGGACTACCGCTACGCCTGGATCCGCGACGCCGCTTACGCCGTGTTCGCCCTGCGCCGCATCGGCTTCCGCGGCGAGGCCGACGCCTTCCTCGGCTGGGTTCTCGACGCCTTCGAATACAGCCGGCAGCCCCGAATCATGTACGACCTCCGGGGTGGTCTGGTGCCGGACGAGGTCGAGGACGGCGAACTGGAGGGCTACCAGCGCTCGGCCCCGGTGCGCTGGGGCAACGGAGCGGCCGACCAGCGTCAGCACGACGTCTACGGCGAGATCCTGGACTGCGCCGACCAGTGGCTGCGCTCCGGCGGCGAGATCCAGACCGAACTGTGGGCGAGCCTGGCCCAGCTGGCCGACGCCGCTGAGCGGGCCTGGCGCCAGCCGGACCAGGGCATCTGGGAAGTACGCAGTGAGGGCCGGGTGTTCACGTACTCGGCCGGGCTGTGCCAGGTGGCCCTGGACCGGGCCGCGCAGATGGGTGAGCGGCTGGGCCTGCCCGGGCGGATCGCCCAGTGGCGCACCGCGGCCGACCAACTGCGTCGGCTCATCCTGGAACAGTCCTGGGACGAGGACGCGCAGACCCTCAGCGCACACCTGGACGGCGGCGGCCTTCTCGACGCCAGCCTCCTCGCGCTCCCGCTGCGCCATGTGGTGCCGGCCGATCATCCACGGATGGTGGCGACCACCAACGCCATCGCCGAGCGCCTGTCAGCGGGTGACGGGCTGCTCTACCGATACCTGCACAAGGAGTCGCCCGATGGTCTGGCCGGCGACGAGGGCGCCTTCGTGCTCTGCAGCTTCTGGCTGGTCGACAACCTGATCGGCCAGGGCCGGATCCAAGAAGCCGAAGAGCTGTATGCCTCGTTGTGCGCCCGGGCGAGCCCCCTGGGACTGCTGTCGGAGCAGATCAACCCGTCCACAGGAGAGTTCATGGGCAACTTCCCTCAGGCGTTCAGCCACATCGGGATCATCGCCAGTGGCGTAAACCTCGCCCGAGCGAAGGCAGGCGTACAAGGATGATCAACCGGCTGACCGTATTCGGCGCGACAGGCGACCTCACCGCACGCTACCTACTGCCGGCGCTGGCCGCCCTCCAGGCGGCCGGACACCTCGGCGACCGGCTGGAGTTGACCGGCGCAAGCCGGGAGGACTGGAGCAGCGAGCAGTACCGGGAGTGGGTCGCCGCGCAACTCGAGCGTCACGGCGGACCCGGTCCGGCCGCCGCCAAGGAAGCGATCGCGGCCTCGGCCCGCTACGTGCGGTGCGACGTCACCGACCCGGACGATGTCGCCGCGGCCATCGCCGGTGACGGCCCGGTCGCGGTCTATCTCGCCCTCCCCCCGGCACTCTTCCCCCGCGTGGTCACGGCACTGCACGGGGCAGGTCTGCCGGCGGGCAGCCGGATCGTGTTGGAGAAGCCGTTCGGCGAAGACCTGGCCGGCGCGCAGGAACTCAACCGGCTGCTCGCGGACCTCGTGCCGGAGCAGGCGGTGTTCCGGGTCGACCACTTCCTGGCGATGACGACCGTCCAGAACGTACTCGGCAGCCGCCTGGCCAACCGCGTGCTGGAGCCCCTCTGGAACAGCACCCACATCGCCGAAGTGGAGATCGTGTGGGACGAGATCCTCACGCTGGAAGGCAGGGCCGGCTACTACGACCACGTAGGGGCGCTCAAGGACATGCTCCAGAACCACCTCCTGCAGCTGCTCTGCCTCGTGGCCATGGAGCCGCCCGTCACCCTCGGCGAGCGGGACCTGCGCGACCGCAAGGTCGACGTACTGCGATCCTTGCGGCCGCTGACCGAGTACGACGTGGTGCACCGCACGCGGCGCGCACGGTATCTGCCCGGCAGAATCGGCGAGCGCGACGTTCCCGCCTACGTCGACGAGAAAGGCGTCAGCCCACAGCGCCGTACCGAGACCCTCGCCGAGGTGGAACTGGAACTGGACAGCTGGCGCTGGGCCGGTACCACGTTCCGGCTCCGCAGCGGCAAGGCGCTCGGGGCGGATCGCAAGGAGGTGGCGGTGCGCTTCCGCGCCGTACCTCATCTGCCTTTCGGCCACAGCGGAGAAGCCCTGCCCAACGTGCTCCGCTTCGAGCTCGAACCGGAAGGGCTCAGCCTCGATCTGACAGGCATCGGTGCGCATGCCAACGAGCTGACTCCGCTCTCGCTGACCGCGGAGATGGAACCATCAGGTCTGCCTGCCTACGGGCGGCTCCTGCTGGACGTCCTGGAGGGGGATCCCGCCCTGTCCATCCGCGGCGACGAGGCCGAGGAAGCGTGGCGGGTCCTCGAACCCGTACTGTCCGCCTGGGAGAGGGACCTTGTGCCGCTGGAGGAGTACCCGGCCGGTTCAGAAGGTCCACCCGCACGTCGGCAGTACGCGGACCGCCCACGCCAGCGAGAGTCCCTGCTCCACGGTCAAGCGCCTCCAGACAGCGTGTGATGTCCCCCAGCACCGAGCCCCGCACCGCGTGCATCGTGGTCATGGGAGTCTCCGGCACCGGCAAGTCCACGGTGGGCCGACTGCTCGCCAAGCGCCTGGACATCCCCTTCGCGGAGGCGGACGACCTGCACCCGCCAGCCAACATCGCGAAGATGTCGGCCGGTATCCCGCTCGACGACGCGGACCGTCAACCCTGGCTGGAGTCCATCGGCCGCTGGCTGCACGAACGGGACGCAGCCGGCACGGGCTGCGTGGTCTCCTGCTCCGCGCTGAAGCGGCGCTACCGCGACACGCTTCGAGCGGCCTGTCCTCACGCGTTCTTCCTCCACCTCACAGCCCGCCCCGAGCTGCTGGCGCAGCGGATCGGCCGCCGCACGGGACACTTCATGCCCGAGGTGCTGCTCGACTCGCAGCTCGCCGCCCTTGAGCCCCTCGAACCGGACGAGCGAGGAGCCGAGTTGGACGCCACACCCGACTCGGACACCATCGTCGACATGGCTACGGCCGTGTTGCCGACTTCCTGACACGGGTTCCCCGGCATGCCCCTGGGCGGCGTCCCTCACCCGGACAACCTGCTGGGGTCGCCGGGTGCAGGCGGTGGGCGAAGGCTGAGACCGTCGATACAACGCGGCCGCCCCCAGCCAAGGCGGTCTCCCGCGTGACCACACCGTGCGGAAAGGGCCGTGGCATGGCACAGACAACCGGCGGGGTCCGTTGCTTCTCGGCGTCGTCGGCGTCACCCGCGACACCCTCTTCAGCTCGCCCGACTACACCTACGAGTTCAGTCTGACGGCCTGGGGCTGGATCCACATAGTCATCGGCATCGGTCTCGTCGCCGCCGGCTTGGGCGTCCTGCTCGGCAAACACTGGGGCACAGGGGCCGGCGGTCTTCAAAGATCGTCAACTTGTTGATCACGGTGGCGTGATACGCCGCCATGAACGCACCGACCAAGAGCGGGAGTTACTCGCTCCGAGTTCAGGAGCCCGCGCCCGGGTGTGATCCCGGCGCAAGCGGGCTCGGGGGAGGCAATCGGTGCCGGGTGTGTGCCGTGTGCGCATAAAAAGAAGAAGGGGCTGACCACTCGTCAGTTCCAGGCTTTCCGTGTGTCTCCGCTCTCTCACCTCCACCGATGTGCAAGCGCGCCCCTGAGAACCGAACGCGTCCCACGCGCGTGGTAGCGGGGAACGCAATGGCATGCACACAAAGGCGGGGGAACGCGAGTGGGATCCACAGTTCGCGCGAGAACGGCGGCACTTGCCGTCTTGACGGCCGGGGCGCTGCTCATGACGGCGGTATCGGCCGGCGGCCTGCCGGCGCGAGGCGTCGGCTCCGTCGCGCAGGAGAGATCGAAGCCGCCGGCGACCGTCACGCTGGTCACCGGTGACCGCGTGGATGTCGGCTCCGACGGCCAGGTCGTGCGGCTTGTGCGCGGCAAGGGCCGCGAGGAGCTCGGCTTCTCGGTGCGGCGTGAGGCCGGCCACACGTATGTCGTACCGCAGGACGCCCTGCGTCTGGTCGCCGACGGGGTGCTCGACCGGCAGCTCTTCGACGTCGCGCAGATGGTCCGGGACGGGTACGACGACGCGCACCGCACCACGCTGCCGCTGATCGTCGGCTACCGGCAAGACGGCGCCGGAACACGGGACTTCACCGCTGGCGGCGACCCGTTCGCGGGCGTGGCCGTCCGGGAGCGCCGTGCGCTGCCCGCGGTCGGCGGTGAGGCCTTCGCGGCACCCAAGGCCGGTGCGCCCGCGCTGTGGGCGGCCGTCACAGGCCGCTCTTCGGCCCGTACGTCAGGAAGTACGGCCGCCCCCGCGCGGGCCGTCGCCCATGTCTGGCTGGACGCGAAGGTCCGGGGCACCCTGGCCGAGAGCGTGCCGCAGATCGGTGCGGCCGCCATGTGGGACTCGGGCTACACCGGCAAGGGCATCAAGGTGGCGGTCCTGGACTCGGGCGTGGACGAGACCCACCCGGACCTCGCGGGCGTCGAGGTGGCGCAGAAGAACTTCAGCGAGTCCCCCGTGGTCAAGGACCGCTTCGGGCACGGAACGCACGTGGCCTCCATCCTCGCCGGAAGCGGTGCGAAGTCCGGCGGCCGCAACAAGGGCGTGGCGCCCGGCGTGAAGGTGCTGGACGGCAAGGTCCTGGGCGATGACAACTTCGGATCCACCTCGGGCATCGTCGCCGGCATGCAGTGGGCCGTCGACCAGGGCGCGCGGGTCGTCAACATGAGTCTGGGCGCCCTCGACAGCCCGGAGGTCGACCCGATGGAGGCGGCCATCGCCCGGCTCTCCGGCAAGGCCCTGTTCGTGGTGGCCGCGGGCAACTCGGGCGACGGTCCCCGTAGCATCTGGTCGCCCGGCAGCGCCCCCAAGGCGCTCACCGTAGGAGCCGTCGACAAGCAGGACCAGATCGCCGACTTCTCCAGCCGCGGCCCGAACCTCGACGGCACGCCCAAGCCGGACATCACCGGACCCGGCGAGGACATCACGGCCGCTCTGACCACGCAGGGCGAACAGCCCCCGGGTGACGGCTACGTGGCGCAGTCCGGAACGTCGATGGCCTCCCCGCACGTCGCGGGCGCCGCCGCCCTGGTGCTCCAGCAGCACCCGGACTGGAGCGGAGCCCGGCTGAAGGCGCTGCTGACCGGTTCGGCCAAACCCAACCCGCTCCTGAACGCCCATCAGCAGGGCGCGGGCCGGGTGGACCTGGCGCGCGCCGCCACCGCCCTGGTCGTCTCCGAGCCCGGCTCCCTCGGCTTCGGCACCCACGCCTGGCCGCACGCCGACGACAGGCCGGCTGCCAAGACCCTCACCTACCGCAACTACGGCACCCGGCCCGTCACCCTGCGGCTGAGTGCCTCCGGGGTCGACCCCTCGGGCGGCCAGGCCCCGGCCGGCATGTTCACCGTCAAGGACGCCCAGCTCACCGTCCCGGCCGGCGGCACCGCGAAGACCACCGTCACCGCCGACACGCGCAAGGGCACCGTCGACGGCGTCTTCGGCGGCACCGTGTTGGCGTCGGGAGACGGCCAGCAGGTGCGTACCGGACTCGTGGTCGAGCGGGAGGTGGAGTCGTACGACGTCACAGTGCGGCACATCGACGCCGACGGGGCGAATCCGCCCACCTACACGACGATGATCACCCCGGGTGACGGGCTCAGCAGCCCCATGGAGCTCCCGTACCGCACGAACGGCACGGTGGTCCAGCGGCTGCCCAAGGGGTCCTACCAGCTGGAGAGCATGGTCTTCGCCCGCGACAACGAACTGGGCTTCTTCGTCCAGCCGGTTCTGGAAGTGAACAAGAACGTCACGGTCACGCTCGACTCCCGCAAGGCCAAGCCGCTCGCCGTGAAGGCCCCGGATCCGGCCGCGAAACTCGTCACCTCCACCGTCGGCTACTACGACTTCACTGTGGGAGCGTTCAACTCCTGGTCCACCAACGGGGTGCCGCCGATCCGCACAGCCGCCCTCGGTCCGGCGTCCGACACGATGCGGGCCCAGTTCAACGGTGTGTGGAAGAAGCCCGGCACGAAGGTCGACTACCGGCTCGCCTTCAACCGCGAGGGGAGCTTCTTCACCGGCCTGAACCGCACCGTCACTCGGGCCCAGGTAGCCGAGGTGAAGCTCGGCTTCGGCGCCTCCGTCACCGGGGCGAAGGGCCTGGTCCACATCACGCCGCTGGACGACCTCGGGAGCGGCGTCGGCATACCGGAACCGCAGGAGCAGAAGCTGCCGCAGGCCACCACGCACTACCTCAGTACGGACGGGGTGCGCTGGTCCTGGGCGGCCGCACAGCTCGACTCTCGCAGCGAGGTGCGTATGCAGTACACGAAGAAGGAGGTGACCTACAAGCCGGGCTCCAGCCACGCGCTGAAGTTCAACACCGGTGTGGTCGGCCCCGATCTCGCGGCAAGGGGCCCCGAGGAACAAGGGGCCAACCGGACCGGCGACTTCATCGACGCCAGGATCGCGCTGTTCAACGACGGCAGCGGTAACCCTGGGTCCTCGATCGTCACCCGCGGATTCGCCCGGCTGGAATCCGGCGGGCGGATCCTCGGTGAGGGCCCGGCCACGGAATGGCTGAGCGCCGAAGTCCCCGCCGGCTCCGGCGTGTACCGCCTGACCGTCGAGGCGGGCCGCTCCGCCGCGGACACCTCCACCAGTACGAAGGTGGCAGGGGTGTGGACGTTCACCTCGGCCCGGCCGACGTCGGACGACTCGGTCAAGCTGCCGCTGTCGACGGTGCGGCTCGCGCCGAAGCTGAGCCTGCGCGGGACGGCTCCGGCGGGCAGCACGCTCAAGGTGCCGCTGAAGCTGAGCGGTGCGGCCGCCGCGGCCGGGCGGGTCGCCGCGCTGACCGTGAAGGTCTCCTACGACGGCGGCAGGACCTGGAAGCCGCTCACCGTGACGACCGACGAGCGGGGCGCGCGCTCGGTGAGCGTGAAGCACCCGGCGACCGCCAAGGCCGCCTCCTTCCGGGTGGACCTGAAGGACACGGGGGGCAACACCGTACGCGAGACGATCACGAACGCGTACCGGCTCGCTCCGTGAAGTGACCCCGAGACGGTGACCGTCAGCCGTTGCCCATGCCCCCTCCGGCCTGGTGCCCCCCCCAGCGGGGGCCCAGCCCGCTGGCCGGGGACCGCGGCCCCCACCCCCCCCCCCGGTGGGGCGGGCCCGGG
>NZ_JBFALC010000070.1:0-36593 GCF_040656035.1 Streptomyces sp. NPDC050211 | reverse complement strand
CCCTTCCGCCACACCAACACTCCCGGCACCCGCCGCGCCCCTTCTTGGCCCCCCGCCCGGGTCCCCGACACCGGTGCCCCTCCCCCCTGCCGCCCTGCCCCCCCCCCCGGCGGGCACCTGGCCGGATCGCGTTGCACGGCGGCCCCAGCCCCAGCCCCAGTTGCTCCGGCACCTGGCACCCCGAACGCTCCGGCCGGAGCGCCGTGCAGCGGGGGCCGATCTAGGCTGGAAGCAGCCGCTGGAAACCAGCCTTGATGGGCAGGGCCGTCCGGACGGAGGCGGGGCGCGTGGAGATGGCCGGCAAACAGGACGCGCCCACTGCCGTTGTCGTGGTGGACCCGGACGGCACGGTGAGCGGCTGGAGCGAGGGGGGTCGGCTGCTGCTGGGCTGGACGGCGGAGGACACCGTCGGCCGCCCCGTGACCGATCTGCTGGTCGAGCCCCCGCCACCCGGCTTCCCCGAGGGCTACGGCGCCGGCCCCGACCCCACGGGGTTCATCCCCCTGCGCCACCGGGACGGTTCCACGGTGGACGCCGTGGTGACGGCTCACCCGCTGTTCGGTCCCGAGGGGCGGGCGCTGGGTCACGTGGTGACCGTCCAGCGCTGGGGACGCCGCCCGGTGATCGCCGACCGGGCCTTCGAGCAGTCCCCCTTCGCTCTGGGCGTCTACGACCCTGAGCTGCGGTTCCTGTGGATCAACGCCTCCTCGGGCCGGGTGATCGCGCACTCCGAGGAGCAGGTGCTCGGCAAGAAGTACCGCGAGGTGTTGCCCGAATACGACCGCGAGATGTTTCCCGAAAGGGACGACAAGCCCTACACCGACAAGGTCGCCGAAGTGGCGAGGACGGGCGAGCCCGCGCGTCTCATCACCGTCTTCCGCCCGCTCGGCAGCAACTACGCCAACGCCTGGGCCACCAGCATCTGGCCCGTCCGGGACGGGGAGGGCAGGGTCCGCGCGGTCGCCAACTGGGGATTCGACATGAGCGCCGAGTACTGGGCTCGGCAGCGCCTGCTCCTCCTCAACGAGGCCACCCGCGGCATCGGCCGGACACTCGACGTGATCGGCACCGCCCAGGAACTGGCCAGGACCCCCGTGCCGGGATTCGTCGACCTCGTCACCGTGGATCTCTTCGACGAGGTGCTGCGCGGCGAGGAACCGCCCTCCGCGTTCCCGTTCACCCCCGGCGAGACCATCGCGCTCAGCCGTGCCGCCCGGCACAGCGCGAGGGAGGACGGCGACCGGTCTGACGGGCCCACGATTCCGGTCAGCCACACTCCCGGTTCCGTGGCCGCCCGCTCCATGGCCACCGGCAGGTCCACGGTCGAGCTCGCCGCTGAGCCCGGCGAGGGCGGCGAATGGGCCTTCGGGCCCGGGCTCGCCGCCGACCCGGCACACTGGCCACCGGGCAACCCGGTGATCGACGGGTCCATCGCCGCGGAGGGACTGACCGGCCGGATCACCGTGCCGCTCCGGGCGCGCGGCGCGCTGCTCGGCGTCGTCGCCTTCTCCCGCCGCGACCGGCCCGAGGCCTTCACCGCCGACGACCTGATCCTCGCCGAAGAGCTGACCGCCAAGGCAGCCGTCGCCATCGACAACGCCCGCCGGTACTCGCGCGAGCGCACGACCGCGCTGACCCTGCAACGCAGCCTGCTGCCGCAGGGCCTGCCGAACCAGGAGGCAGTCGACGTGGCATTCCGCTACCTGCCCGGCGGGACCGGCGCGGAAGTGGGCGGCGACTGGTTCGACGTCATACCGCTGTCCGGCGCCCGGGTCGCCCTGGTCGTCGGCGATGTCGTCGGCCACGGCCTGCACGCCTCGGCCGGCATGGGCCGGCTGCGCACGGCGGTCCGCACCCTCGCCGACGTCGACCTGCCGCCGGACGAGTTGCTGACCCACCTGGACGACCTGGTCCTCCACCTCGCCAGCGACCTCCAGTCGGCCGGCCACTTCCAGCCGACCGGCGAGTCCGGGGCCACCTGCCTGTACACCGTCTACGACCCGGTCTCCCGCCGCTTCACGCTGGCGAGCGCCGGCCATCCCCTGCCGCTGATCATCTCCCCCGACGGCACCAGGACTCCGGTGCCCGCACAGCCGGGACCTCCGCTCGGCATCGGTGGGCTGCCCTTCGAGGCCACCGAGCTCGAACTGCCCGAGGGCAGCCTGCTCGCGCTCTACACCGACGGAGTGGTGCAGAGCCGCGAGCGCGACGTCGACGAGGGGATCGCCGAACTGCGGCGGGTCCTGAACCACTCGGCCACCTCACTGGAGGCCCTGTGCGACACGGTGATGGACGCCATGCTCCCCGAACGCCGCACTGACGACGCCGCCCTGCTGCTCGCTCGTACGCACGCACTGGATCCCCACCACGTCGCCGACTGGGACGTGGAGCCAGACCCCGCGCAGGTGCCGCGCGCCAGAAAGTTCGCCGTCGACCAGGTGGACGCCTGGGGCCTGGAGGAGGCGTCATTCGTCACCGAACTGGTCGTCAGCGAGCTGGTCACCAACGCCATCAGATACGGCGAGCCGCCGATCAGGCTGCGGCTGATTCGCGATACGTCGCTGATCTGCGAGGTCTCCGACGCCAGCAACACCGCTCCGCACCTGCGCCGGGCCCGCGCCTTCGACGAGGGTGGCCGGGGCCTGTTGCTCGTCGCCCAGCTCACCCAGGGGTGGGGCACCCGGCACACCACCAACGGCAAGACGATCTGGTGCGCGCAGACCCTCCCCTAGTCCCTCAAGACGCTAGTCCCTCACGATGCGCCACCGGTTGTCGGCGGTGCCATTGTCCGAGTCCTGGACCGCGAACGCGCCGACAGCGGTGGAGTTGTTCGCGATGGCGAGCAGCTTGCCGCTGTGCGCGTTGCGGATCTTGTAGGTCCCGTCTCCCTGGTCCAGCAGCGTCCATCTGTGGTCGGCGGTGCCGGTGTCCGACCACTGCAGGACGGTCGCGTTGTCAGCCGTGGACATGTCCTGGACGCCGAGCACCTTGCCGCTGTGGGCATTGCGGAAGCGGACCGCGTTTCCGTCGGTGATCATGTGCCAGTTGTGGTCGGCGGTGCCCGAGTCGTTCCACTGCAGCGCGCGGCCACCGTCGGCCGTGGACATGTCCTGGATGCCCAGCACGAGACCGCTGCCCACGTTGGCGAGACGGACGGTGCCGCCGGTGTTCCAGTAGACGGTGTAGTTGTGGCCGTGCGCGTCGTGGAACGGGCCCAGGTTGACGGTGGAGCCATTCGCGGTGGCGGTGAAGGCGAGTGAACTGCCACTGGTCCGTGTGATCGAGGACGTGTTCAGCGAGGGAAGGGAGCTGAGCGAGGAGTTGCCGTAGTTCCCGGACAGGACCACCGGGCCGTAGGTGATCGCGGCGACGTTCGCGTTGTCGTTGGCCGCTCGCATGACGATCCGCATGGGCAGGCGGACGGTGACCGTGTCGCCGGAGGTCCAGGAGCGGGTCAAGGTGGCGTAACTGCCGGGTGTGGTGGCGATGTTCTGCGCCGTGCCGTTGACGCTGATGGTGGCCCCGGTGGTCCAGGCCGGGATGCGGATGCGCATCGCCCAGGTTCCGCTGACGTTGCCGGTGACGTGCAGGGTCGTGGTGTCGCTGTTCGGGTACGACGTGGTCTGGGTGACCGTGATTCCCCGCTCCGACCAATTGAGCACCGAGGGCACGAACAGGTTCACGATCAGGGTGTTGTCGCTGCGGAAGTAGATGGAGTCCATCAGCCTGGTGTGCATCTCCAGGCCCGTGCCCTGACAGCACCAGAAGGTGCCGTAGTCGGTGCTCCAGGTGCCGCCGCCCCACGCCGGGCCCACACCGCGTCGGCCTCCCGGGTTGAGCGGGGTGAAGTAGGTGACGTGGCCGTGGTCGTCGGCCGGGTTCTGCTGGCCGATCATCTGGTTCAGCCATGCCCGCTCGTAGTAGTCGAAGAGCGCGGCCCGGTTCGGGTCCAGCGCGAACAACTCCCGGGTGAGGGTGAGCATGTTGAAGGTGTTGCAGCTTTCGCAGGTGTCCTGGTTCAGGTAGCCGGCGATGGCGTTCGGGGCGCGGAAATGCTCCGCCTGGCTGTTGCCGCCGATGGCATAGGTGTGCGTGCTGACGCAGATGTTCCAGGCGTTGGTGGCGATGTCCCGGTAGCGGGTGGTGCCGGTGGCCTTGTACTCCCGGGCGGCCCCGATCCACTTGGGTACCTGGGTGTTGGCGTGCAGTCCGCCCAGCCGGTCCTGGTTGGACGCCAGCGGGTCGAACACCGCGGCGTGGTCGAACCGCCGGGCGACGGTGAGCCACCGCGCGTCGCCCGTCTGCTGGTAGAGATCGGTCAGCACGGTGTTCATGCCGCCGAACTCGGTTTGCAGCATGGCCTGCATCTGCTGGCCACTCAGCCGGCCGGTACGCCAGTCGACCCATCCCGCGAGGGCAAGCAGCACGTCACGGGCTTGGGTGCTGCCGATGTGGCGCCATACGTCCAGCAGGCCGACGAGGGTCTTGTGGATGGTGTAGTACGGCACGTTGCCGTTGCTCAGGGTCCGCTGTTCGAGCGCGGTGAAGTCGGACTCGGGGTAGCCGGAGAGGTACCCGGCGCTGAACCCGGCGGCGCTGTTGTTGGCCTGGCATTTGGCCAGCTCGGCGACCATGTGGGTCGCCTTGTCCCGGCAGGTGGTGTCCCCGGTCACGGCGTACAGCTGGGCCCATGCCGTGAGGAAGTGCCCTTGGGCGTGGGTGCGGAAGGGGAAGTCCGGCGCGTCCCAACCGCCGTTTACGGCCGCGCCGTTGGTGGACAGCCGGTGATTGGCGCGGAAGTTGTACAGCAGCCGGTCGACATCGACGAACCGCAGGTAGTTCCGCGTACGGTTCTGGTTGTCCAGCCACCGGCTCGCGGTGAGCCGGACCTGGTCGAGCGCGAAGGGGTGCGCGGAGACCCCGATGTCGGCTCGTGCGGGGGGAATGGTGGCCGCTCGGGCGGGAGAACTGCCGATGACGGAACCGGTGGCAGAGGCGACGGCGGTGGCCCCGGCTGCTTGCAGAAGGCGCCGTCTGCTGACGGAGGAAGACATCTTGCACCCCTTTCCGTGGGGGGAGGGAGCGGTGAACGGTGGTCGGTGCCGTCACCAGCCTGTCGGCAGACCGGCGATGAACGAGGTCAGCCGGTCGGCGATGAGCCGGTCGTCACGGGCCGAGTAGTGCCAGTCGCAGCCGAGGAAGTCCAGGCCCGAGTCATCGAGGAACCAGTAGCGGACGCCGCTGTCCCCGGCGTCGTTGCGTGCCTTGACCACCTGCTGGACATGGCCGGCGTACTGGCCGGCACCGACTGCCACGATGGTCGTCCCGCCCCCGTAGCGCGTACGCAGCTTCTGGATGAAATCGCCGTAGGCGCTGCGGTAGCCGGCCGCGAGGCTGTCGGGCGTCCATGGCTCACCGGGGTTGACGGCGGTCGAGAAGTCGTTGGTGCCGAGGTTGACCACCACGACCTGGGGGCGCCAGGTGCCCGGGTTCTGCCAGACGTCGCCGGACACGTTCAGCAGGGCACGGTCGTAGAAGGTCCGGTACGTCACGTCCGGCCGGCCTCCGTTGTAGTTGCGCACCATGCCAAGGCCCGAGTAGCCGTTGATCTGGTAGTCGGCGTTCAGTTGCCGGGCGGTGAGGGCGCCGTAGCTCACATCGGAGTTGGTGGTCCGCTTGAGCTGGTCCGAGGTGCAGGTGCGGGAGGTCGAGAGGTTGCCGTAGCCCACCGTGAGGGAGTCCCCGATGAACTCGATCTGTCGGCTGCGGGGAGCCGGTTTGCTCAGTACGGCACCGCCGGGCGCGGCGACGAAGCCGCCGAACGTGCTGGTGTCGCCCGGGGTGTCGTTGCGCTTGACGAGCCGGACGGTGTGCGTGCGGTCCTGCAGGCCGTTGATCCAGTGCGTGGTGTTGCCGGGCGTCACGAGCGTGGCGACGGTGGCTCCGTCGATCTGGACGTCGTAGTCGGCGGCCGAGTCATTGAGCACGATGCCCACGCCGGTGCCCCTGACAGTGCCCTCGAAGTACACGCCGGGCCAGCTGTACTGCACCGTGTTTCCGGCGTCCTTGACCCGCCCCGCGGTGTGCACCTGCGCCAGCACTCCCGAGGTGCGGACCAGTTGCCACTGCTGGTTGGTGCCGCCCCAGTCGGTGAACTGCACGACCTTGGCACCGTCCGCGGTCGAGGCGTTCTGGACCTCGACGGCCTTGCCGCTGCTGCGGCTGATCAGCCGGACGTAACCGTCCGAGGAATCGGCCAGCCGGAACTGCTGGTTGGCGCTGTTGGCGTCACCCCACTGCACCAAGTCCGCGTGGTCCGCGGTGGAGTTGTTCAGGACGTCCAGCACCTTGCCCGAGTGCTGCGCCTTCAGCCGGTAGTAACCGCCACCCGAGTCGACGAACTGGAACCGCTGATTGGCCCCGTCGTGGCGGGCCCACTGCGACAGAACGGCCCCGTCAGCGGTGCTCGCGCCCGCCACGTCGAGCGCCTTGCCGCTGCCACGGTTGACCAGCACATACGACGCGCTCGTATCCACAGTGGCAGCCCGCGCCGTCCCAGCGGCGCCAAGTCCGGTGAGCAGCGCCGCCATCAAGGCGGTCACCGCGGCGAGCAGGCCCGTACGCCTCCCGCATCTGCGCCACGGAACCCTGAATGTCATACACATGCCCTTCACCGGGTCTCCCACTTCCGGCGCACACCATATTGTCGAAGCGCTTCGAAGAGAACCGTGCGGACCAAATGGCGTCTCAGGCCGATCTGTTGGATGTTCGGGCGGACGAACAGCAGGGGTTCCGTCGAAGCGCTTGGCAACAGGAGCAAGGGCCCGGAGCCAGGTCAGGGGCGAGCGCTGTCCTCCACCTTCTCGAAGAAGAACTCGTGCTTGAGGAAGGAGACGTCGTACTCGTGACCGGGCTGCGGCGGCAGGAGTTGGGAGGCCTGGAACAGGCGCCACCCGTCGTGCAGCGCGGCGAGCCCTGTGGAGTAGGGCGGCTCGTCGCTGTCACCGGTTGTCGGACGGGTCCGGCCGGTCCCGTCGTATCGGGACCAGCCCACGACGTCGGAGTCCAGCGCCGACGTCGCGAGATAGAGGACCAGAACCTGCTGCCTCACGCGTGACTCCTCAGGGCCGGCCGGTTGGTGACGCGCGTGACCCAGTATTCGACATCGAACGAGTCGTCACCGGTCAGGGCCCGCCACAGCAGGACCCGGTTGTAGATCTCCAGTCGGGCCGTGGCCCACTCGTACCAGGGGAAGGACGTGTTGAATTCCGCGGTCACCGCAGGGTCGTGCAGGTCGGAGGTGTCCCACAGGCGCACCTGCGGCACGGTCGGGTTGAGGCGGATCTTGTACATGTAGCGACGGCTCGCGGTGTCGTTGCGGCGGCCGCCGTGCCAGATGCCGTGGTGCACGAGAACGACCGTGCCTGCCGGGCAGGTCAGACGGGTCTGCCCCTTGAGGTTCTGGACGCGGCCGATGTCCGTCTCGTTGATCCTGCGCAGATGGCTTCCGGGCACACTGAGCGTGCCGCCCATCTCGGCGGTCACCTCGTGCGGGTAGTACATGAGCTGGATGTCGAACGCGTCCGGCCGTACGTCGATGATCGCGTCGCCGTGCAGCGGCTGCGCGTGTCCCTCGTGCGGCTCGCGCACATGAACCGCGTGGTGGTCGACGGTCGGGTCGGGGCCGACCAGGCTCTCGACGGCGCCTGCGACGACCGGCAGGGCGAGCAGCTCGTGGACGAAGGTGTCCTTCGCGAACGCCCCGCCCAGCGGAGTGCCGTAGGACACGCTCGGCAGGCCCTCGGTCAAAGCCGCGATGGCCCGTTCATTGATGTCCTGGGGCACCACCCCGTCCAGGCGCAGATATCCCTGCGCGACGAAGCGCGCCACCTGAACCGATGTCAGGAGTTGCTTGCTGGTTGTTGTGTTAATTGACGTGCTGGTTGACATGCGACGAACGTACGTGCCCGGTCCGGATCGGTCGTGGGCTGAAATCGTCCAGTGCTGGTAGTTTTCCGTCCTCGTGAAGCACGCGACGGTACGACTCGACGAGGCGCCCACCGTGGTCGGTGCCGGCATCGGGGTGCACGGTGTCTCCACCGCCCACGAGGTCTTCCGGCTGCCCGACCTGTGGCAGCTGCACCTCTACAACTACGAGGGTGCGCTGTCCCTCGGACAGTCCGTCCACCCCATACGCCCCGGCCACGTCAGTCTGGTGCCGCCGAACACGGAGGTGCACTTTCACTACCGGGGCAGGTCGGAGCATTTCTACGTCCATCTGCGGCTGCACGACGGCGGAACCGCGCGGGTGGTACCGGTGATGCAGGACGCCGCGGCCGAGAGCACACCCCTGGCCGACCTGCTCCGCCGCGCCGTGACGGCCATGCCGACTTCTCCCGCGCGAGCCACGGCCGAGGTCTGGACCGCCCTGTGGCGCATCGCCGATTTGCCGAGGGGCGAGGGAGCAGGCCGCAGCCACCCCTTCGTGGCCGCCGCGCAGGCCTACGTCGAGGAACACCTGGCCGGCCCGTTGTCCGTACCGGACATCGCTCGCACCGTCGGCATCTCCCACACACATCTGACGCGCGTGTTCCGCGCCGACACCGGCCACACGGTCGTGTCGTACATCCGGCACCGACGCCTGCAACGCGCCCGCCACCTCCTGCTGTCCTCCACCCTCTCCATCACCGCCATCGCCGCGGCCGTGGGCATCGCCGATCTCCAGGCCTTCAACAAGGCCTGCCGCCGTGAACTCGGCGCGAGCCCGCGTGACGTACGGGCGGCGGCCGTGTCTGTGCCTCGCCTGTGAATGACGGCAACCTCCTGCATGTCGGCGGTCACTTAGGGGCGAGACTCCGGCTCGATCTTCCTGGACACAGCTGGCCACCGCGTTCCGGAACGCGCCTGCCAAGCTGGTCTTCGAGAGCATCAACGCGCGTGAACATCGCCGGCAACACGCGCTTCGACGCCACGGCCCAGGGAGATCTGGAGGCTGCGGTGTCCCCGCCGACCGGAGGGTGATACCCCGCCGAGTGGCTGGAGGCGCCGCTCGCCGGGCCACCGGGGATCTGCGGGGCTCTAGGGTCGAGCGGCAAGGGCTGGACGGCATGGACGAAGGTCAGGCGGAGCGCGCGTGAACCCGGGGTGCGGGTAGTGGTGGTGGACGACGAGGCACTGGTCCGGTTGGGCTTCGGACACATCCTGGGCCCGTCCGAGGACATCGAGGTCGTCGCGTCGGCGAGCGGGGGCGATGCCGTCCTGCGCGAGCTGCGGGCGATGCCGGATCCGCCCGTGGTGGTGATGCCGGCGACCTTCCTGCTCAAGGACACCGAACCGGGCCAACTCGCCCAGTTGTTCCGCACGTTGGCCCCGGGCGGTGTGGTGCTGACCCTCAAGGCGTCGCGGACGCCGATGCACAGCCACCCCGGCACCGAGACGGCTGTCGACGCGGAGGCTGCCCGCGAGCGCGACGCTCTGGTCGTGGTGGCCGAAGGGCTGTCGAACGTCGGCATCGGGGCACGCATCCACCTGGGTGCCGGCACGGTGAAGGACCATGTCAGCGCGATCCTGACGAAGCTGCGTGTGACGAGCCGGGGGCAGGCCGGGCTGCTGGACGAGCGCCCGCGGTCGGAGGCCGGCAGATGAGCCGCGCACGCGAGCTGTGGCAGCGTGTGCCCGCGCCGGTCGTCGACATCGTCGTGGTGGTGGCGGCAGCCCTGGACGCGCTGCCCATCCTGTGGGACGACACGCAACGCGGCGTCGCGCCGGCCGCGCTCGGCTGTGCCGCGCTGGCTTTCCGGCGCAGGTTCCCGCTCGGCGTCTTCCTGCTCACCCTGCCGGTCGGGCTGACGCAGTATGTCTCCGTCGCTCCGCTCGTGGCTCTGTTCACGCTGGCCGCACGCTCGCGGAACCGCCCTCTTCTCACCGTGTGTGTCGCCCTGTCCGCAGTCGTGAGCAGCGTTCCGTGGCCCTTGGCAGGCCTCACCGAGGTCGTCCGGGCCATGACGCTGATCGACTTCGTGTACGCCCTGGCGACCGCTGTCGCCCCGGTCCTTTTCGGGCAACTCGCCCAGGCGCACCGGGACTTGGCGCGGCGGCTGGCGGAGGTGGAGGAGGCCAGGGAGCACGAGCGGGTACTGCACGCCCAGGCCGTGCTCGCCCGCGAACGCGCCCAACTGGCCCGCGAGATGCACGACGTGGTCTCCCACCAGGTCAGCCTGATCGCCGTACGGGCAGGAGCCCTGCAGGTCGCCACCAAGGAGGCGGACGCCAAAGAGGCCGCCCGCACGATCCGCTCGCTGAGCGTCACCACGCTCGACGAACTGCGCACCATGGTCACGCTGCTGCGCGCCTCCGGCGGCCACGCCACGGAGCTGACTCCGCAGCCGACCCTGGCCGACCTGCGCAAACTGGTGGAATCAAGCGGCACTCACGCGAAGCTGACGGGTGAGCTCCCGCCCGCCGTGGGCACACCCGCCCAGCGGGCCGTCTACCGCACGGTCCAGGAGGCCTTGACCAACGCCCGCAAGCACGCCCCCGGCGCCACGGCCCGCGTCGAGCTGTGGCAGGACGGCGACGACGTCGGAGTGACGGTCACCAACAGCCCGCCCACGCGCCCCTCCCTGTCCCTTCCCGGTTCACAGCAGGGCCTGGTCGGTCTGCGGGAACGGGCCGAGATCCTGCACGGCACCCTGGAGGCGGACCCGACCGTGGAGGGCGGCTATCGGGTGCGGCTGCGGATTCCGCTCAGCGCGGACTGACCGGACTAGAGCCCGTACCCCTTCCTGAGCGGCCTCGGGAGAGAACCCTTCTACTGTGTCCGCAGCGATCAACGCCCGGCCACAAGGAACGCCATGTCCGACAGCCCCGCCCCGGCGGAGTCGCCGGGGACCAGCCGCAGCACCTCGGCGACCATCCCGCCGAACATCCTGCGCTCCCTCACCCCGGTCACCGACGGGTACGGAGTCGACCTCCGGCCCGAGCTGAGCCGGGTCGGGCTGGACGAGGCGCTCATGCGCTCGGCGGCGCTGTGGGTCTCCTACCGCCAGGGCAGTGCCGTCATCCGGCGTGCGCTGGAACTCACCGGTGACCCTCACCTGGGCCTGCGGGTGGGTGCCGCGCAGCACCTGACCTCCTGGGGTCTCCTGGGGTTCGCCCAGATGGCCGCAAACACGCTGCGGGAGGCCATCGGGACGGGCGTGCGTTTCCAGAACCTGTCGGGGGCGATGGTGGTGTGGTCGGCGGGACAGGAGGAAGCCGGCTATGTGCTGCGGGCCGAACTGCCCGATCCCGCCCTCGATCCGGCAGTCGCGGTCTTCCTGGCCGAGGAGGCGTTCGGCAGCGTCGTCACCCTCACGCGGCTGAGTTCCGGCGAGGAATTCGCCCCGTGGAGCGTCGAGTTCGCCTTCCCCGCCCCACCCGACGCCGGGCCGTTCACCGAGCTGTTCCGCTGCCCGGTACGGTTCGGCGCCGTGGGGAACCGCTTGGTGTTCCCCACGACATGGGCCGGACGGCCGATGCCGGGCCGCGACCGGGTCACGTACACCACGGTTGTGGAAATCCTGGAGGAGCAGGTGGCGTCGAGGCGCGATCAGCAGGACCTGCTGGAGGTACTGGAGATCTCCGTCGCGCAGAGCCTGCCCGACGCGCCGTCCTTCGTCGAACAGGCCCGACGGCACGCGTCCAGCGAGCGCACGCTGCGCCGTCGGCTGGCCGAGTGCGGCACGACGTACGAGGCGGTCGTCGACGGCGTGCGCCGCGAGCGGGTCGAGCAGCTGCTGCGCCGACCCGAGCTGACGCTGCGTGACATCGCCCGGCAGGCGGGCTTCTCCGACGTGCGAGCGCTGCGGCGGGCGGTGCACCGCTGGCACGGGGTGCCCCCGGCCCAGCTGCGCGGAGAGGCCGCGGAACAGTAAGGGAGTGCCCACGCGCCCCGGGCCGTCCGGTCAACGCGTGCGGATCCAGACGGTCTTCTCCCTGGTCCACTGTGCGAAGGCATCGGTGGACTTCTCCGCGCCTCCGAACCCCGACTGCTTCCACCCGCCGAAGGGTGTGGTGATGTCACCTTCGCTGTACGCGTTGACGGAGACCACCCCGGCTTCGATCCCCCGCGCGAGCCGGAGCGCGGTATCAAGGTCGCGGGTCCACACCGAGGCTGCGAGCCCGTACTCGGTGGCGTTCGCCATTCGCACAGCTTCGTCCTCCGAGGTGAAGGTCTGGACGGTGACGACGGGGCCGAACAGTTCCTTGGTGAGTACGTCGCTGCCCTCCGGGGCCCGGCTGATCACGGTGGGCGGGTAGTAGGCACCGCGCGGCGGCAAACCGTGCGGCAGCCCACCGGTGTGGATGTGGGCTCCGGCGGAGCGGGCGGCGTCCACCGCCGCCGCGACCCGGTCGAAGGCCGCACGGCTGATGAGCGGCCCCACCTGGGTGCGCGCGTCGGCGGGATCGCCGATGGTGAGGCTTCTCGCGGCGGCGGTGAACCGGTCCAGCACCTCCTCGGCGATGCTGTGGTGGACCAGGACGCGGGAGCCGGCGGTGCAGTTCTGCCCCATGGTCAGGAACGCGGCCTCGATCATGTTGTCGATGAGTTCGTCGCCGTATGCGAGCGCGTCCGGCATCAGGAGCTGGGGGCTCTTGCCGCCCATCTCCAAGGAGATCCGCTTGAAGTTGGTCTCCGCCGCGTCGGCCAGGATGCGGCGTCCCGTGGCAGTGGATCCGGTGAACGACAGTGCGCGCACGAGAGGGTTGCGGGCGAGCGCCGTGCCGGTGACGGTGCCGTGGCCGGGCAGCACGGTGAGCACGCCGTCCGGCAGGCCCGCCTCGGCCGCCAGAGCGGCCAGGTGCAGGGTGGAGCGCGGGGTGGCCTCAGCGGGCTTGAGCAGCAGGGAGTTGCCCGCGGCGAGCGCGGGCCCGACCTTCCAGGCGGCCATGGCCAGAGGGTAGTTCCAGGGCAGGATCGCGGCGGCCACCCCGACCGGTTCCCGGCTCACCAGGCCCAGGCTCTCGTGGCCGGTGGGGGCGATGCGGCCGAAGACCTTGTCGGCCGCCTCCGCGAACCAGCGCATCGACTCGATCGCCCCGGGCACGTCGCCAGTACGGCACTCCGTGATCGGTTTGCCCGCGTCCTCGCAGTCCAGCCGGGCGAGGAACTCGGCGTCGCGCTCCATGAGTCCGGCCAGGCGCAGCAGGACAGCGGCCCGCTCCCGCGGGGGCCGGCCGGCCCAGACGCCGTTCACGAAAACCTTGTGCGCCCGCTCGGCGGCCAGCACGACGTCCTGCTCGCTCGCCGCCACTACGGTCGTGATCAGCTCACCTGTCGCGGGATTGACGATGTCGAGCGTCCCCTCGACATCCGTGATGTCCGTCCCACTCATGCTTCCTCCACCAATTCCCACCGGCCGCCGCCGACCTGGCGGGCGAGCCCCCTGCGGCGCAGGTCCTCCAGATAGCGGGCCATGCCCCGCTCCCCCCGCCTGCGGAACAGCGGGAAGAGCCTGGGCAGCAGATTCGGCGCCAGCATCGCGAACCGCACCAGCCAGGACTCACCGGGCCTGACGTAGGCCTCCAGGCGCGGCTTGTCCAGAAGGCTCACGACCGCCCGGACGACATCGGACGGCTGCTGCGGCGCGTCCTGGAACTGCATGGAGTTCCCGCCCTCGACGGCCTCCTGGCGGAGCATCCGCGTGTCGGTCGCCGACGGCAGCACCGAGCCGGCCTTGATGCCCTTGTCCCGCAGGTCAAGGCCGATGGCGAGCATCGCGCCCCGCAGCCCGAACTTGGAGGAGGTGTAGACGGGGGTCTCGCCCAGCGGGAAGATCCCGCCGAGGGACACGGTCGTGATCACCCGGGGATCGCCGGAGGCCCGTAGCAGCGGGACGGCGAGCCGGGTGGTGACCAGCGGGGAGACCAGGTTGAGGTCGATCTCCCGCTCGATGCTCTCCACGCTGCGCACGTCGAACCGTTCGGAGCTGGTCATGCCCACGTTGTTCACCAGGGCGTCGATACGGCCGTGGGTGGCCGCGACGCCGTCGAGCATCCGCTCCACCGCCGCGCGGTCCAGCAGGTCGCAGCCCAGCCCGGCATGCCCACTCCCGGGCAGATCGGCAGCGGTCCGCTTGGCCCGCACCTCGTCGATGTCGACCACGACGAGACGGGCACCGTCTGCGGCGAAGCGGTGGCACAGGGCGCCGCCGATGCCTCCGGCGCCGCCGGTCACCAGGATGACCTTGTCATGGAAGTCGTACGTCATGACGCAACCGCCTCCTGTCGCACGGACGTTGCCCGAGGGGGCAGTCCCGCGGTACGCCAGCCCATTCCCCCGGCGACCTTGCCGAGATACTTCACGAAGGCGTCGCTGTGGACGTAGCCGGTGTGGCGCGGTGAGTCGACAAACTTCAGTCCGCCGGACAGGTCCGGCCGGTCGCTCCGGATCATGCGGGCGAAGCGCTCGGCGGCCGGCAGCCCGGCCCGCGCGTCCCGGATGAAGGACGAGATCAACTGGGCCTGGCTGTCGAACAGTTGGTAGGCGCCGGCGTTGGTCTCCACGAAGCCGACGCCGAACAGGCCCTCGTGCTCGCGGGAGAAGGAGGACAGGTAGAGGTCGGGGTGCTGTTCGTCGCCGAAGTACTTCTGCGCGACGGGGACTTTGTGGACGTATCCCGTGGCCAGCAGGATCAGGTCGAAGTCGTCGCTGGTGCCGTCGGTGAAGTGCACCGTCCGGCCCTCGGTGCGCGCGATGCCGGGCCTGGCCGTGATGTCCCCATGCTGGAGGTGGTGGATCAGCAGCGAGTTGATGGCCGGGTGGGTCTCGAACAGCTTGTGGTCGGGCTTTTGCAGACCGAGCTTGCGCGGATCGCCATTGAGGAGACGCAACAGGCCGCCGAAGAGCTTCTGTTGCAGCCACATCGGAAGGTGGGGGCCGCCCGCGGCGATGGTGTCCACCGGCCGGCCGAACAGGTGCTTGGGTATGAACCAGTAACCGCGGCACATGCTGATCGCCGCGCGGTCGGCAAACCGCGCCGCATCGCAGGCGATGTCCAGCCCGGAGTTCCCCGCACCCACCACCAGCACCCGCTTGTCCCGCAGTTCGGCGCCGCTGCGGTAGGTGACCGTGTGGCGGATCTCGCCGGTGAAGTCACCGGGCAGGTCGGGGATGTTGGGGTGCCACTGCGACCCCGTACACACGACGACCTGCCGGTGTCTACTGGCCCGGCCGTCGGCCCGGGTGACCGTCCAGGTGCCGTCCGGGATCTTCTCCACGCCGCGGACCTCGGTGCCGAACTCGATCCGGTCCCTGAGCCCGTATGCCTCGGCGAACGCCGTCAGATAGGACAGGATCTGCCGGTGCGGCGGGTAGTCGGCGAAGTGGTCCGGCATCGGATAGCCGCCGAAGCCGGAGAGCGACTTGCTGGAGATGAAGTGGGCCGACTCGTACATCGGGCTGCCCGGGTTGTCGATGTCCCACAGCCCGCCCGGTCCGGTGTGGCGCTCGATGTGCGTGTACGGCAGGTCCCGCTCGGCCAGCGCCCTCGCGACCGCAAGCCCTGCGGGTCCGGCACCGATCACACAGGTGTCGTACTGGTTCTCACTCACCAGCCCGCCTCCTTTCCCCGATCTCATGTGGTGTGGGGAACCTATGCACCGGGCGGCCGGCGGGAACTGACGTCGGCGGCCACGTAGGGGACCACAGCGGCCAGAGACGGGCCGCCGTGGTCTCCGCCGTCCTGGCCGTGGTGCCGGGTAAGCAGCACGCACCCCGCCGGGTGAGTTGACCGGCGGGGTGTGTGGGTGCTCGAGGATGGTTCGGGCGTCAGCAGGGGGAGTTGGTCTGGGCGAGCAGGCCCATCCGCCAGGGCTTGCGGATGTAGTCGCCGTCGGCGTTGGGGTCTATGCCCTGGTAGACGTACTGCAGCCGGCACGGATAGCGCCGCCATGTGGTGTTGTCGATGGCCTCCTGGAGCAGCAGGTACTGGTTGCTGCCGGCGACCTTGTACACGTTGGTCGCCTCGAACAGGTTGTTCTTCGTGTCCGACATCACCATCTGCGTGTTCCCGAAGCCGTTGGGGAAGTTCGCCAGGCTGGTCTGGGCACGGTAGATGTGTCCGTTGTCGTCACTGAAGAACAGGTGGCAGTTGGTGGTGTCGCAGATGACCCAGAAGTCGATCCAGGTGCCGTCGCCCTAGTTGTCCTTGACGATCTGCGGCTCCTCGGACATGAGGAGGCGTGGCGCGGACCACGAGCGCGGGTCGGCGGGGCGCGGCCCGGTAGCCGGGGCCCATGGGCGAGGTGTCGAGGTAGGTGTGCGGCGCGGAGGCGGCCTGGGACCAGTCGTCGAAGTTGAACTGCACCAGGCTCCAGCCGGAGGGCCGGGCGGTCGTCGCGAGGGTCAGCCACTGGTTGTTGTGCCGCACGACGGAGAAGTCCTTGATCGCCACCACATCGGGGTGCTGGGCGTCCGGCTTCGGCCCGGCCAGAACACCGCTGGAGGACCACTGGAAACGTCGGCGGCAGCGCGCTGCCGCCGCTGTCGACGCGGACCGGCTGAGCACGTACCACGCGTTCGTATCCACCGTGGCCGCCTGCGCCGGCCCGGCGGCACCGATCCCGGTCAGGGGCGCTGCCAGTAGGGCGGACACCGAACGTCGTCCACTCCGCTCCCAAGGACAGGGCTTCTGCGACCGCGACGCGACCCTCAACTCCCGTTGAATTTGGGATTCGCGTCCCGCCTATGGACAGCACCACCCTCCGCACTCCCTAATACATCCCATGTCCTTGGGTTGTGCGGCGACATACGGTTCGCGCCGCCATCACCCCGAGGAACTCCGTCACACCGCGCGCCGTGTGGAGCGGCGAGGCAGCAGCACCGGCTGTACGAGCCGACGCCGGTCCACGCCGCTGCGGGCGTTGATGAGAGCGATCAGCAGGTCGACCGCTTCGGTACCCACCCGGTCCGGGCAAAGGCTGATCGTGGTGACGGGCGGGTTGGTCGTCGCGTATTCCGGATCCTCGCTGACACACGCCACCAGCAGGTCCCGCGGCACCCGCAGACCGTGGTGCCGAGCGGCGGCGAGGATGTTGTGACCGGAGTCGGAGTAGACGCCGATGACAGCGTCCGGTCTGGGATCGCGGTGGAGCAGGCGACCGACCGCATCCTGTTCGGCCGTGAAGTAGTCCGGCAGCGAGGCGTACTCCTCCACAAGGGCGGGCATGCGGTGTTCGTCGCACCAGGACCGGTAGGCGTGTGCGATCAGGCGCGGGTACTCGTCGTCGTGGAGGGGCAGGGAGAGCCCGATCCGCTGGGCGCCGGACTCCGTCAGGTGGTCGAGCAGGAGGCGAAGGCCCGACTCGTGGTCGGAGTCCACCCATGCGTCGCACGCGTGCGGCCGTGGCGGCCGGCCTTCGCTGATCATCGGAATGCCGCGCTCCCGCAGGATGGAACGCACCGGGTCGTCGGCGCGCGGTCCGACGTGGATGACGCCGTCCATCGGAGTGGTGAGCCACATCCACGGTGACAACGAACTCGGCATCACCATGAGCATGTAGCCGCGCTCGTGCGCCGCTGCCATGGCGCCCAGCGTCAGCTCCGCGTAGTACGGGATCACGGTGTACGGGACGGGAAGGTCGCCGTACGTGGTCATGGTCAGACCGAGGACGCCGGTGCCCCCGCGGGCCAGGGCCCGGGCCGTGCCGGCCGGTGCGTAACCGAGTTCGCGTGCCGCGGCCAGCACGCGCTGCCTGGTCGCCTCGGACAGCCGTCCGGTGCCGTTGAGCGCGTTCGACACCGTGGCCGTGGACACCCCTGCGCGTGCGGCCACGGCGCCGAGCGTGGGACGCCGCCAGGCCCGAGAGCTCTCCATGCACACCCCAACTGCCCGGTGACCGCTTGAGGTTAGAACTTGATCACTCAGCCTAGCGGTCGCCGGGTGAGGAGTGATGAGATGCCGGGTCTCGGCGAGGTGGTCGAGAACCTCCGGCTCCGGTACGTCGCAGAGGGTTTGCCTCAGCCACTGTCCCGTGGGCGACTCGGATCATCGCCGCGGCCCTGGTCGTCGGCAGCATCAGCGTGCCGGCCGCCGCCGACGCCATGGCCAGGAAACGAGCGCTCCTGATTGTCACGTGCGCTCCCCTCCCTCTTGGTCCCCCTGGGTCGATATCAGTGTGGGAAGGGGGAGGGCCGGAAACGGTGTCGGCCGATGGTCCATGGCTGGGCGGCGAAGGTATGAGGCGGGCTAAACAGGCGTCGACGCCGACGGCACGAACGGTGCCCCGTGTCCCGGCACGATCAGCGCCGGGCCGAGGGACAGGACCTTCTCCCTGGCTGCCCGCAGTTGCTCGCGGTCGGGCGCGAAGGGGTCGTCGGCGGGCCCCTCGGCGGTCCACCACAGATGGGTCAGGACCACCAGGCCCTCGGTGGCCCTGACCAGGGTGCTCACGTCCTCGGCGGTGTGGCCGGGGGTCGTCATGAGCGTGATCGACGGCGACAGCTGGTATCCGTCGGCATCACGGTCCTCCCAGACGTCGTTCTGGTAGATCGCCATGTGGTCGTGGAAGCGGGCTTCGGGGAACAGGGCCGCGTTCAGCGTGTGGTCCGGATGGTGGTGGCTGAAGATCACGTCGGTGACGTCTTCGGGGGTCAGTCCGTGGTGCGCGAGCGGGTCCAGGATGAGCCGGCGGTCCGCGACCATGCCGGGATCGGCGATCGCGACCGTCTCGCCGTCGACGAGCAGGGTGACGGTGCCGGCCACCCGCGTGTCGGCGTAGCCGGTGGTCAGGACGTGGAAGGCAGCGGTCATGAGGGGCTCCTCGGGTGATGGGTGATGGGTGAGGCGTGCGGCCGTACGAGCCGGTCACCGGGACAGAAGCACCCTCAAGCCGGTGAGCAGGGCGTACATCGCGTGCATGAAGGGCGCGCGCGACACCCTGGTGCGCGGACTCACCGTGGCACCGCGGTCGGCCGGCGCGGAAGAGCTCACCGGTGGGCAGGATGTTCATCCAGCCGAGAGTGGAGACCGCCGACGGGCGGGTGCTGCCGCTCGACGAGACACGCGGCGAGTGGTTCGCCCTCATCGGCTACGGCACCGATCCGCTCGTCCACCTGGATCCCGACAGCCGTGCCTTCTGGGACCGCATCTGCACGCTACCTCACCGTCGTCGAATCGCGCTCCGGCCGGTCCCGTACCGAGCGGCGCACGTCGACGACGGACTCGGTGACGGTGGAGGACGTCGACGGCGCCCTGCGGGCCTGGTTCGCCCTGCACCAGGGCGACGTCGCCGTCGTCCGCCCCGACCGGTATCTCGCGGCCCTGACCGAGCCCGGGACCTGGCGACGGTCACCGACACCTTCGAACGACTGAGGTCGGTGAGAGGCGTGCCGCACCACGCGCCATGGCTCGCGACCGCAGGTACGTCCTCGACTATCACAAGGTGATGGCGCGGTACGACTTCGATGTCCTGCAGGCAACGAACGGCCTGGTCAATGCCGCCTACCTGACACCCCGTACCCAGGAGATCCTTCAGGCGATCGAGATCGCCTTCCCGGAAGCGGGCATCGTCGCGTTCCAGGCCGGGCTGGACGCCTGGCGGGAGACCGTTGGTGCCACCGGCATCGAGCCGACCCGTCGCCGCCCATGAAGGCGGTTGGCGAATCACGCCCCGGCCGCCTTGATGAACTCGCGCACGGCGCTGCGCGGGTCCCCCGAGCGGACCAGTGCCTCGCCGACCAGCACCACGTCGGCTCCCCAACCGCGGTACTCCGCAACGTCCTTCGGACCCGTCACTCCCGATTCCGCGACCCTGACCGTGCCTTCCGGGATGGCCGTCACAAGGTCGGCGAACACTGTGCGATCCACGTCCAGCGTTGTCAGATCCCGCGCGTTGATGCCGAGAAGCTCGGCTCCCGCAGCCACACCGCGCCGCACTTCGTCTGCCGTGTGCGCCTCCACCAGCGGCGTCAGACCCAACTCCTTGCACAGCCCCATCAAGTCCGCGAGTTGGCCGTCGTCCAGCGAGACGACCATGAGAAGCGCAAGATCGGCGCCGTGCGCGCGGGCCTCCCACAGCTGATAGGGGTCGACGATGAAGTCCTTGCGCAGGACGGGCACGTCGACCCGGGCGCGTACGGCGTCCAGATCGGCGAGGGAGCCGCCGAAACGCCTGCTCTCGGTCAGGACGCTGATCGCAGCGGCACCGCCGGCCGCGTACTGGACCGCGAGGGACGCAGGGTCGGGGATGTCCGCCAGCGCACCCTTGCTGGGGCTCTTTCGCTTCACCTCGGCGATGATGGACACCCCGGGCGCCCGGAACGCGGGCAGCGGGTCGAGCGCGGGTGCCGCGTCCGCTGCCCGGGAGCGCAACTCCGCCAACGGTGTCGCCCGCTTACGTTGTTCCAAGTCCTCGCGAACTCCCGCGAGGATCCCGTCGAGAACGCTCATTGCCCTCTCCTTGTCGAGCTTGTCTGCGCCTGCGCGAGGCTCAGGCCAGGCCGAACCGCTCGGCGTGCACTTGCCGCTGGGGGACCTTCAGCCCGCGCAGGGCGCTGAGCACGGCCGAGGTCATAGTGGGCGGGCCGCAGACGTACACATCGCGTTCGGCGATGTCGGGAACCAGGGCACGGAGACTGTCCGGCTCGAACGGCGGGTTCCCCTCCCCCGTGCGGCCGGTGAGGAGGTGCAGCCGCCCACCGCGGGCCTCGACCAGGGCCCGTACCTCGTCGACCAGCACGGCGTCGCGCTCGCTGCGCACCCGGTAGAGCACGACGACGTCACCGACCGGTTCCTCCTCCAGCAGGGCTCGGACCGGCGTGATCCCCACTCCTCCGGCGATCAGCAGTGCGCCGGGCCGCGTTCGGTGCAACGAGGTGAACGCCCCGTACGGCCCCTCGACGAAGGCGCGGCTCCCGACCGGGACGTTCCGCAGGCCGACGCTGGTGCTGCCGACCGCCTTGGCGGTCAGGCGCAGTGAGCGGCCGTCAGGTGCCGCCGACAGCGAGAACGGGTTGGCCAGCCACCAGTGGTTGTGCCCGGGGAACCGCCAGATACAGAACTGACCTGCCCTGGTCGGCAGCTTGTCGAGATGGCGGCCGGTGACGTGCACGGACACCACGTCGTCCGACTCCGGCACCACCGCCGAGACCTCGAATCGGTGATAGGCGTTGCGCCACAGCGGCATCACGATCCGCCCCGTGACCAGGGCACCGAACGCGAACAGCCACAGGGCCCACCAGTAGGTCATCGCCAGCGTGGAGGAGCTGAAGGTCGTGGTCTCCTGCAACTGGTGGACGAACGCCAGCCCCAACGCCAGGTACAGCAGCAGGTGCACGCCGTGCCACGTCTCGTACCGCAGCCGCCGTCTCACCTGTCGGGCGGAGACCGCGGCGACCACGACGACGATCGCCGCGGCCAGCATCCCGAGCAGGGAGGCCGGCACCCCGGCCAGCGCGAAGAACGTCTTCGTCATCGGCGCGTCGTCGAGCCGCGCGTAGCCCAGCACCACCAGCACGGCGTGGGTGAGGAGGGTCCACAGCAGGGTGAAGCCGACCCACCGGTGCCAGACCGTCAACCGGTCCATGCCGATACGGCGGTCGAGCCACGGCAGCCGGGCCACCAGCAGCAGTTGGAACAGCATCAGCACGGCGGCGTGCAGGCCGAAGAACTTGGCGACCGTGAGCACCCCGTTCTTGCCGGTCCCGGAGGTGAGGAACAAGGCCTCGACGATCAGCAAGTTGGTGATGACAAACGTCCACAGCGCCCATCGCGCCGCAACGACCGGAGGAATGGTGCCCTGCCGCACCCGAGAAATCGTCGCCTCCACTGCTTCCCCTCTTCCCTCTGGTGGCCTTGAGTATCACCCTCGTGAACCCGTCAGGCACCCGTCTGGGCATCTGATCACTCCTCGGTACGTTGGATGATTAAGGTCTTAACCACAAGCCATCACAGGGAACACCAGCAACCGGACATGGGATGTTGACGCGTCGCCACCAGAGAGCCAGAGAGCGGCGAACAGGCCGCTGAGGCAGCGACCTTGGGGCGGAACAGCGCAGGGATCGCCCAGTACCGCCGATCCCTGATTCAGGGTATTCATGGGATGTTCCAGCTGACACAGACGGCGATCGGCCCCGCTGATTCAGCAATCACTCCCAGAAGAGGACGCTGCATGAGAAAGCCCTGGCTTCTCCCCCTGATCACGCTTGTGGCTGCCGTGCTCGGGACGACGGTGGCAAGTGTGACCCCTGCCTCCGCCGCCCCCAACACGCCTTTGCGGGTCATGCCGTTGGGCGACTCGATCACCTGGGGCGTAGGAAGCAGCACGGGCAACGGATACCGGGGGCCGTTGTGGGACAGGCTCGCGACGGACGGCCATCCGCTGGACTTCGTGGGCACGTTACGGGGCGGTTCGATGTCCGACCCCGACAACGAAGGCCACTCCGGATACAAGATCCACCAGATCGCCGCACTCGCCGACGCCTCGCTGACCCGCCACCGGCCCAACGTCGTCACGTTGAAAATCGGCACCAACGACCTCAACGAGAGCTACCAGGTCTCCACCGCCACCGCCCGGCTGAGGTCGCTGGTCGACCAGATCACCGCTGCCGCTCCCGACGCGACCGTCCTCGTGGCCTCCCTGGTCGTGTCCACCAGCGGCTCGGAGGAGCAGTACCGGGCCGCGTACAACCGGGCCATCCCCCAAATCGTGAACGACGCACAGGCCGCGGGCAAGCATGTCGCATACGTGGACATGAGCGGCCTGACCACGGCCGACCTGGCCGACACCCTGCATCCCAACGACGCGGGATACCGGAAGATGGCTGACGCCTTCCACCGCGGCATCCAGGCCGCGGACAACGCCGGATGGCTGAGGAACCCCGCCCCCACCGCCGCACGCGTGCAGTCCGGCACCACCGGCAAGTGCCTGGATGTCAACGGCGCCGGCACCGCCGACGGGACCGCCGTCCAGATCTGGAGCTGCGGCGACGGTGCCAACCAGTACTGGTCCGCCTACAGCGACGGCACCCTGCGCTCCATGGGCAAGTGCCTCGACGCCGCCGGCGCGGGCACGGCCAACGGCACCAAGGTGCAGATCTGGGCCTGCCACGGCCGCGCCAACCAGGTCTGGCAGCCCTACAACGGCGGCTACCGCAACCCCGCTTCCGGCCGCTGCCTCGACATTCCGGGCTTCTCCACGACCGACGGCACCCAGCTCCACCTGTGGGACTGCCACGGCGGCTCCAACCAGAAGTGGACCACTCTGACCACCGGATGACCCCCGCTCCCGGGAGATGAGCGAGAGAACAACCCGAAGAGATCGGGCGAGATGGGGGTGCCGGGCGCCGCGGTGTCGATGTCGATCACCGTCTCCACGAAGGTGCCGGAACTGGTCGCTGTCGTCGAACGCCTGCGGCTCACGCCGGAGTCCCCTCCGTATCGCCGGTGTGGAAGTGGACGGTGAGGGTCGCCGAGTGGGGGTGGAGACGGTGCTGCGGAAAGGCGTCGGGGCCGCAGGAGGCGCTGCCGAGTCCGTAGTGGGCCAGGTCAAGGGTGAGCCAGAGGGTGTCGTCCGGGACGAGATCGCTGGTGTGCCGTGCGGCCTCCATCGCCTCGGCCGTCCACGGCCGCAGGGACAGGTCGACGCCAGTGGGTGCGGAGAGGCTCAGGACCTGGCCGTCGGCCCAGCGGATCGCCGCTTCGCGCACGCCGCTGCGATTGCCGTTCTCCTGCGGGCGCACGTAGGGGGTCTGCAGTTCCTCCACGGTGGCGTGGAACCTGCCGAGGCGTGCGGCCCGCCTGCTGTCGGGGTAGGACTCGCCGGGCCCGTATCCGTACCAGTCGAGGCTCGCGGCGCCGCCGGGCAGACCGAGCCGGATCCCGAGTTTCGGCAGGGTGACCGGCTGCGGCGGCCCGTCTCCGTGGCGCGCGTCCTCGAAGTCGGTGGCGAGCCGGCCGACCGGGGTGAGGTCCAGCTTCAGCTCGACGCTGTCGGCTTCGTACGCGGTCCAGGTCCAGCGCGCCCGTACGCCTCCGTCCTGACCGGCAGCCCGGCTGACGGTGTCGACGATCAACCGATCACCGTGGACGGCACAGTCGACGGTACGGTGCACGAGCCGGTGCAGGCCCAGTTCCCTCCACAACCGCCCCTGCCCTTCGCCCCCGCGGTCGTTGTCCGTGAGGGCTCGCCAGAGGTCGAGCCGGGGAGCTACCAGCGCCAGGTCGCCGAACCGGACAAGTTCGCCGTAGGCAGTGAACTCAGCGTCACCCAATGACCATCCCCCTGCCGTGCGCTGCGGGCGGACCGGAGCCGGCGCCCGGCGCGGCGTCTCGCCCGGCGGCAACACCAGCTGAGTGAAGGCGATCTCGTGCCCGGCCGGGACCCCGTTGTGGTCCTTGGCCAGTACGGCGCGCACGGTCAGGATCTGCTCGCCGCCGGCCGACGGGGCCGTGGCCACGGCTTCGTCGAGGGCCACCTCATGGCTCGTGCGGGCCGCTATCGGTGGCAGGTCCAGGACGCCTTCCGCCGACAGCACCCCGTCAGCTTCCAGGCGCCAACCGAAGGCGAGGGCGGAGGTGTCGAGGAAGTCGAAGTCGTTGCTGATACGCAGCGTCGGCCGGCCAGATGCCTGCTCCAGTCGCATGCGCACGGGGGCGATGACGGCCTTGTACTCGACGAGGCCGGGTGAGGGCGTGCGATCGGGGAAGACCAGTCCGTCGGTGACGAAGTTGCCGTCGTGGACCGTCTCACCGAAGTCGCCACCGTAGGCGTAGAAGGGCCGGCCGGCGTACGGGCCGTCGGTGGTCTTCTGCAGGACGCCATGGTCGATCCACTCCCACACGAAGCCGCCGTGCATCCGGGGATACCGGTCGAACATCTCCTCGTACTCGGACAGGCCGCCCGGTCCGTTGCCCATCGCGTGCCCGTACTCACAGAGGATGAACGGCAGTTGGCGGCGATGTGCGTCGGCATCGGCGTCGACGGTGCGGGGCTCGGCGCGCATCCCGAGGAGAGCGCCCTCGTCGAGGGGGACGTACATCCGGCTGTAGACATCGACGTGGGAGCTGTCGTAGTCGCCCTCGTAGTGGACGAGGCGGTCCGGGTCGCGGCGGCGGGTCCACTCGGCCATCGCCCGGATGTTGTCGCCCTTGTCGGCTTCGTTGCCCATCGACCACATGACGACGCTGGGGTGGTTCTTGTCGCGTTCGACCATCCGCTGGACCCGGTCCAGGCAGGCGTCGCGCCAACGGTCGTCGGCGGAGGGGTTGTTCTTCCAGCCGAGCATGCCGAACCCGTGCGTCTCCAGGTCGCACTCGTCGATCACCCACAGGCCGTACTCGTCGCACAGGTCGAGGAACCGGGCATCGGGAGGGTAGTGGCTGGTGCGGACCGCGTTGATGTTGTGCCGCTTCATCAGCAGAACGTCGGCGCGCATGGTCTCCAGGTCGAGGGTGCGGCCGGTCTCCGGGTGCCATTCGTGGCGGTTGACGCCCCGGAAGCGGATGGGCGAGCCGTTGACGGTAATCATCCCGTCGACGACCCGGACCGTGCGGAAGCCGACGGAGAGGGTGACGGTCTCTCCCTCGGAGCGCAGGGTGCCCGCGTACAGCCGGGGCGTCTCGGCCGTCCATGGTTCGACGTCGGCGATCCTGCGCAGCTCGCCCACGGGGAGGCCGGTGATGCCGAGTTCGGGGAGGTCCACCACGGCGGGGACGCCGCACTCGACGAGCAGCAGTCCCTCGCCGGTGCGGTGGTCGAAGTCCGCGTGCACGAAGTGGTCGCCGATGGCGCCCACGGGCCGCTCGATCAGGTGGACGGAGCGGAAGATACCGGAGAGCCACCACATGTCCTGGTCTTCGAGGTAGCTGCCAGCGGACCACTGATGGACCCGTACGGCCACTACATTGCGGCCCTCCCGCAGCGCGGGGGTGGCGTCGAACTCGGCGGGCAGCCGGCTGCCGGTCGTCCAGCCGAGCTCCGTACCGTTCAGCCAGACCGTGCAGTGCGAGTCCACCCCCTCGAACCGCAGCACCCAGCGTGCGCCGGGAACGACGGAGTCAAGAGTGAACTCGCGGCGGTACTCGCCGGTGGGGTTGTCCTCCGGCGGGTGCGGCGGATCCACCGGGAAGGGGTAGGCGATGTTGGTGTAGGCGGGCAGACCGAAACGGCCCTGTCCCGCGTCCAGGAGGTCTCCGTTCTCGTCCCGCAGGCCTTCCATCTGCCACATGCCGGGGACGCGCAGATGGTCCCATGCCGAGTCGTCGAAACCGGGCTCCTGGAACCCTTCGGTCATCTCACTCACGGACGGGCTGAGCCGGAACCGCCAGCGACCGTCCAGATCGATCGTCCGCGCGTCACTGCGGGCGCTCGCCCTCGGCGCCTGACGCCCCTCGCCGGGGCTGAACGAGGCAAGTCGTCGGCTCGTCGGAGTGTGCAGGGTCATGGAACGCCCTCCGTGACGGCTCGATTGGTTACCAAACGAAGCTGGGTCAACCGAGCTGCGCCTGGACGGTGACGAACGAGTGCGGCGGCAGCGTCAGGGCCAGCCCCTGGCCGGTCGTCTTGAGACCGTCGAAGGGGCGTGGGCTGACCGTTTCCGGGGTGCCGGGGGTGTTGTGGTCCTGGAGCCGGTCGGCGGTCAGGATGCGGGCGATTGGCGCGACCACCGCTCCCCCGCGCAGATCGAGTGTCACCTCGGCCGGCTCCTCGGCGTCCAGATTGGACAGTGAGATCAGTACGGTGCCGTCCTTGATGCTGGCCGAGGCGGACAGCGTGTCGAGCTCGGCGTCGCCCACCCGGCGCCGGGCATCCTCGGCGCGCAGGTGCACGGCGAGCGAAGTGGCCTCCTGGTGGCCCTTGTTCATCTCGAAGACGTGGTACGTAGGGGTGAGGACGAGCGCGTCCCCGTCGGTGAGCAGCATGGCCTGCAAGACGTTGACGGTCTGGGCGATGTTGGCCATGTACAGGCGTGCGGCGTGCTTGTGGAAGATGTCGAAGTGCGTGCTCGCCACGAGCGCGTCGCGCAGGGTGTTCTGCTGGAAGAGGAAGCCCGGGTTGGTGCCCGGTTCTACGTCCCACCAGGTGCCCCACTCGTCGAGGACCAGGCCGACCCTGCGGCCCGGGTCGTAGACGTCCATGACGGCGGAGTGGCCGGTGAGGATGCGGTCGACCCTGCGGGCGGCAACCATCGTGCGGTAGTAGGTGTCCGTGTCGAACTCGGTGGCGCTGCCCTTCGCTTCCCAGGCACCGGCGAGCGTGTAGTAGTGCACGGACAGGCCCTGGAAGAAGTTCTTCGGGGTGGCCTCGCAGCCGAAGCAGCTGATCTGCTGCATCAACGTCTCGGTCCACTTGTAGTCGTCGTCGGAGGCGCCCGAGGCGATGCGGTAGAGCTTGTTGTCGCCGTGGTCGCGGCAGTACGTGGCGTACTGGCGGGCCAGGTCCGCGGAGTACTCGGCGCGCATGTTGCCGCCGCAGCCCCAGGTCTCGTTGCCGATGCCCCAGAACTTCACCCGCCAGGGCTCGTCGCGGCCGTTGGCCCTGCGCAGCCTGGCCATGGGGCTGTCGCCGTCGCGGGTGAGGTACTCGACCCACTCGCTCATCTCCTGGACGGTGCCGGAGCCGACGTTGCCGCTGATGTACGGCTCGGTGCCCAAGAGTTCACACAGGGCCATGAACTCGTGCGTGCCGAAGTGGTTGTTCTCCTCGACGTCGCCCCAGTGGGTGTTGACCATCCGGGGGCGTTGGCCGCGGGGGCCGATGCCGTCCTTCCAGTGGTACTCGTCGGCGAAACAGCCGCCGGGCCAGCGGAGGTTGGGGATGTTCAGGGCGCGCAGCGCGTGGACGACGTCCAGACGGATACCGCCCTCGTTCGGGATCGCCGAGTCCTCGCCGACCCAGAAGCCGCCGTAGATGCAGCGGCCGAGGTGCTCGGCGAAGTGACCGTAGAGGTGGCGGCTGATCGTCGGGCCCTCGATGTCGAGGTTGATGACCGCGGTGGCGTTGGGCACGGACGTACTCCTGCGTCGATGGCGTGCGGGAGGGTGTGGTGGAGTGCGGGGAGGCCTCGTTCGATGCGCTGAAAACGGTTAGCAACCGGTTTCTTGTAGCGGTAAAGAGGACGCTGTCATCGTCCCGTCGGAAGGGTCAAGAGGCTTGCGACAAGATCCCGTTACCCGCGTGAGTATCCGGTCGGATCGATACATTTGGGTTTCCCCAACCGGTTTCCAGTGATGGGGTGTCGGGGGCGTGACCACCGCGTCCGTGGGCCGTACCCACAGGCGCAGTTCTACGACTGGACGCACACTGCCCCTTGAGAAGAACCCTGAGAAGAACAGAGGACATGCCTTGCCGTACATCATTCGCCTGGGCGGCCTGGAGCGGCACACCCCCGACGAGATCCTCCGCATCGAGCCCTGGGGACCACACGGCGTCCGAGTCCGGGCCTCGGCCGGGGCCATCGATCCCGACGCCCCCGAAGCGCTGGAGGACCACCCGCCCTCCCCGCAGGCCGAGCTCTCGGTGTCGGACGACGGCTCCGCCCGGCTGGTCAATGGCCGCCTCGCCGTCGAGGCCGCGGCGGACGGCCGGCTGAGGTTCCTGCACGCCGGTTCGGGCCGTGAACTGCTCGCCGAAAAGCGCCCGTACACCCACTACGAAGGCCCTCGCGTCCATGCGGCGGGCGGCCGGACGAAGCAGCACTTCGAGGCGTACGACGGCGAGCGGCTGCACGGCCTGGGCCAGCATCTGCACGGGCTCCTGGACCAGAAGGGCTGTGTGATCGACCTCGTCCAGGGCAACACCGTGGCCACCATCCCCTTCCTGCACTCCTCGCGCGGCTACGGCCTGCTGTGGAACAACCCCGCCACCGGCCGTGTCGAACTGGGCACCGACACGACCCGGTGGGTCGCCGACGGCGGCGGGCGCGTCGACTACTGGGTCACCGCGGGCGACACCCCGGCCCAGATCATCGACGCGTACACCCTGGTCACCGGACGCCCGCCCCTCCTCCCCGAGTGGGCGTCCGGCTTCTGGCAGTCGAAGCTGCGCTACCGCACCCAGAACGAACTCCTCGCGGTGGCACGGCAGTACAAGGAGCGCGGGCTGCCGCTGTCCGTCATCGTCTGCGACTGCTTCCACTGGCCGAGCATGGGCGACTGGCGCTTCGAGGAGAGCGAGTGGCCCGATCCCGCCGCCATGGTCAAGGAGCTGACCGAACTCGGGGTGCGGCTCGCGGTCTCGGTGTGGCCGACCGTCGAGCCCGGCAGTGACACGTTCGACGAACTGCGCGCGTCCGGACACCTCGTACGGGACGCGGACGGCGGCCTCCTCACCTTCCCGTGGCCGTCGCGCAGTGCCGAGGAGCCGATGCGCCCGATGGCGTACTACGACGCCACGCACCCGCGAGCACGCGCGGCACTGTGGGAGCGATTGAACGACAACTACCGCTCGCTGGGCGTGAGTTGCTTCTGGCTGGACGCCTGCGAGCCCGATCTGAGCCGGAGGTCGCCGAGCGCGCCGTCTACGCGGCCGGGCCGGGTGCCGAGGCCGCGCACCTGTACCCCGTGCTGCACACCCGCACGGTCGCCGAGGGCCTGGCCGAGGCGGGCGACGACCGGCCGCTGTCCCTGGTCCGGTCCGCGTGGGCCGGCAGCCAGAAGTAACGGGGCCGCACTGTGGTCCGGCGACATCCCCACCACCTTCGACTCCCTCGCCCGCCAGATCAGGGCCGGGCTGAACGTCGCGATGAGCGGCATCCCCTGGTGGAACACCGACATCGGCGGCTTCGGCGGCGGCAACCCGGACGACCCCGCCCATCGCGAGGTGCTGATCCGGTGGTTCCAGTACGGCACCTTCAGCCCCGTCATGCGCCTGCACGGCGACCGTGAGCCCAACCACCCCACGTTCTCCGCGGACATGAGCGGCGGGCCGAACGAGGTCTGGTCCTACGGCGAAGAGGCGTACAGCATCCTCCGGGAGCACCTGCAACTGCGCGAGCGGCTGCGCCCGTACCTGAGGGACCTGTCCGAGGAGGCCCACCGCACCGGCGCCCCGCCGATGCGCCCGCTGTTCTTCGACTTCCCCGACGACGAGCGCGCCTGGGACGTGGACGACCAGTTCCTGCTCGGTCCCGACGTTCTGGTGGCGCCCGTGTACGAGGCGGGCGCGCGGACCCGCCGGGTGTATCTGCCGTCCGGAGCGCGCTGGCTGGACCCCGCCACCGGAAGCGTGGTGGAGGGCGGTACGACGCTCGACGCCGAGGCCCCGCTGGAGCGCATTCCCGTGTTCGTACGCGAAGGGGCAGCCGTCGCGGCGCAGTTGCTGAGTGCTTACGGCGGTCAAGCGAGCGATTCCTGACAAGGAGACGAGCACCCATGCAATCACTCTCCCGCAGCGCGGTACACCTTCTCCCCGGCCCGTTCCTGGACGCACAGGCCACCGCCCTCGGCTACCTGCTGTCCCTCGACACCGACCGGCTCCTCGCACCCTTGCGGCGTGAGGCCGGCCTGGCGCCGGTCGCCGAGTCCTACGGCAACTGGGAGAACTCCGGTCTCGACGGCCACACCCTCGGGCACGCGCTGTCGGGTGCCGCTCTCATGAGTGCGGTAACGGACGATCCCCGGCCAAGAGCCATGGTGGACCGTCTGGTTCAGGGTGTCGTCGAGTGCCAGGACGCCCTGGGCACCGGCTACGTCGGGGGCATTCCTGACGGCGTTCGGCTGTGGCAGCGGGTGGCGGCGGGGCAGGTGGAGCGGGACTCGTTCGAGCTCGGTGGTGCCTGGGTCCCCTGGTACAACCTGCACAAACTCTTCGCCGGCCTGCTGGACGCCCACCGGCACGCCGGTTCGGATCTGGCGCTGACCGCCGTCCGGCGGCTGGGCGACTGGTGGGACCAGGTGGCCGCGGGGATGGACGACGACACCCACGAAGCGATGCTCCGCACGGAGTTCGGCGGGATGTGCGAGGCGTTGGCGGACCTCGCCGACGTCACCGGCACGGAACGCTACGCCGCCCTGGCACGGCGCTTCCTCGACCGGTCCCTGCTCGGCCCGTTGCGCGAGCACCGCGACGTCCTCGACGGGATGCACGCCAACACCCAGATCGCCAAGGTCGTCGGGTACCAGCGGCTCGGCGAGGTCGGCGGCGACCCCGGCCTGCGGGACGCCGCCCGGTTCTTCTGGCAGACGATGACCCGGCACCGGGCGTACTCCTTCGGCGGCAACTCGGTACGCGAACACCTGCACCCCCGCGACGACTTCAGCTCCGCGCTCGAGTCGCCGGAGGGCCCCGAGACCTGCAACACCTACAACATGCTCAAGCTGAGCCGCGCGCTGTTCCTCGAAGAGCCGGACGCCGAGGTGCTCGATCACTACGAGCGCGCGACGGTCAACCACATCCTGTCGTCCCTGCATCCCAAGGGCGGGCTGGTGTATTTCACGCCGGTGCGGCCGGGCCACTACCGCGTGGTGTCGACTCCCCAGAACTGTTTCTGGTGCTGCGTCGGCACCGGGCTGGAGAACCACGCGAAGTACGGCGAGTTGGTGTACACCGCCGAGGGTGACGACCTGTTCGTGAACCTCTTCATCGCCTCCAGGCTCAGCCTGCCCGAACGGAACCTGGTGCTGGAGCAGACCGGCACGGCTCCGTACGACGACGAGGTGAGACTCGTGGTGCACGAGGCTCCCGCCACCGCTGTGGCGATCCACATACGCGTCCCCGGCTGGCATGAGGGGGCACCAGACGTCCGTATCAACGGTGCGCCGCCCGAAGGAGAAACGGCCCGGCTCGGGACAGACGGACAGCCCCTGACCTACGTGCGTCTCGAGCGGCAGTGGCGCGAAGGGGACACGGTCACCATGCGCCTTCGTCCGCGCATCAGCGCCGAGTTGCTCCCCGACGGCTCGCCGTGGGTGTCGTTCCGCTACGGGCCCACTGTCCTCGCGGCCGAGGGCGACCGGGGCGACCTGGTCGGGCTCTTCGCCGACGACTCCCGCATGGGTCATGTCGCCGGCGGCCCGTTGCGCCCCCTGGAGCACCTGCCCGTCGTACTCGCCCCGAGCGCCTCCGATCCGGCGGCCGGCGTACGCCGACTCGCCCCGGACCGGCTGGCGTTCGCCCTGGATCACGTGGACGCGCGACCGGGCGAGTCCCTCACCCTCGTACCGTTCTCCGGCATCCACGACTCCCGCTACCACCTCTACTTCCCCCTGGCAGAACCGGAACGTCTCCAGGAACGGCGGGCGGAGCTGCGCGCGGCCGACGAAGTGGCACTCGCGCTGCATGACCGAACCGTTGACGCCGTTGCCGCCGGACAGCAACAGCCCGAAAGCGACCACCGGTTCGAGGGACAGGACACATGGTCGGGCCTCACCGACGGGCTGACGTGGCGGGCCGCCACTGGATGGTGGTCCTACCGCCTGACAGACCCGGAAGGCACCGCCACCGGCCTGCAGGTGACCCACCTCTCCGACCCGAGTGCCGGATCGACCCGTGTGCTGGTCGAAGGCCATGTGCTGGCCACGCTCACGCCCTCGTCGCATTCCGTGGGCGAGGAAATCTCCCAGGTGCTCCCGCTGGACGCGAACCGTAGTGCCGGGACTGCCGAGATCCGGTTCGAGGCGGCTGGCTCCGCAACCACCATCCGGCTGCGCGAAGTACGCCTGGTGCGCTGACGTGACCGCGGCTGAAGCGGTGCGCGGCCGTCCGCTGTACTGCGGACGGCCGCGCGTATGGGCGTGCCGGGTCTGAGGGCTGTCAGGCCTTGCCGAGCAGGCGCCAGATCTGGTTCTTCTTGTTGTTCAGTGCGCTCGCCGGGTCGCAGGTCCACTGGTGGATCTTCGCGTTGGGTGCCGTCGAGATCTCGCTGACGTCGACGCACTTGCCGCTGTGGACGGCGGACAGTTGGTAGTCCTTGCTGTTGCCCAGCGCGGTGACGGCGTTGAGGGTGAACATCTGGTTGGTGGCGCCGTTGCAGGTGTACTGGATGACGGCGGCGCCGTTGGCCGTGGAGCGGCCCGAGACGTCCAGGCACTTGCCGCTGTGCTGGTTGACCACCGTGTAGGTGTTCTCCCGGCCCGCGACCGGCTTGAAGTCGAACATCTGCTGGTAGCCGCCCTCGCAGTGGTACTGCTGGTACTGCGTGCCGTTGGCGGTGGACAGGTTGGTGTCGTCCAGGCACTGACCGCTGTGCTGGACGACGGCGACGGTGGAGACGGTGGTGTTCGACGGCGGCAGCAAGGTGACCGTGTAGCCGTCAGAGGCATTCGTCCACGGCACGCTCAGCGAAGCCGAGTTGCCGCTCACGGTCAGGGTCTGGTCGGAGACGGTGACCGGCCCCGTCACCGCGCCGCCGCCGTTGTTCGGTACGCGCTGGACTATCGCGCGGACCCGGCCGTTCTCCAACACCGAGGTGGTGTCGAGACCGTCGAGTTTGACGGTGACGTTGCCGGTGTTGCCGTTGCTGCCCAGCAGGATCTTCGCGTTGCGAGCCGTGTTGTCCTTCGTCGCCAGCCCGTCGGTGTTCGTACCGGGCGTAACCTTCACGATGTTCCCGGTCTGCGAGCCGTAGTACCGGTAGAGGAACCACTCGCCCAGTGGCAGGTACTGGCCGGCGCTGTTCTTGGTGAGCAGGTTCGCCTGGAAGTCGTGCAGGTTGTTCGCGGACGCCCAGTTGGCGCGCAGACCGTCGGCCCCGGCCCGCTCCAGGCGGGAGATGTACCAGCCGCCACGGCCCGGGGTCTGCTCGTCGGGGTTGGCGTACTCGTTGACCTGGAACGGCCGACTTGTGGTCATCGACCGGGCCGCCAGCTTCGACCTGACGGCGCCCGCGTCCACGACGGGGTCACCGGGCAGGTCGTGCCAGCTGTAGATGTCCGGCTCGACGTTGTTGGCCTTGACGTAGTCCAGATACGTGTTCCACCAGGACGAGCCGCCCGACGCGGGCTTGCCGGCGGTGCTGGGACCGACGATCACCGCGTTCGGGAAGACCGCACGGATCCGCTGGTAGGCACGCTTCCACATCTCCAGGTACTGGGCCTGTGGCCGGTCCCAGAAGGGATACCAGTCGGGTTCGTTCCAGATGTCCCACTGGATGTCGGTCATGCCGGCCGCCTTCGCGTCAGCGAGGAGACGGTCGTAGAAGGAGTCGAAGAGGGTCCAGTCGCCGTTGTCACCGGGGAAGGTGGGGCTGGTGGTCCCGTCGGCGCCCCACAGGTCGTGCGGCAGGATGACGAAGGTCCCGCCGAGGGCCTTGGTGCGCTCGTACTGGGCTTGGGTGGAATTCCACCGGCGGTCGTACTTGCCGGCGACCCAGCCACCGGGGTTGTCCAGTTGTGCGCCGCCGGCCCGCATGAACTGCCACTTGATGTCCTTGTAGAAGTGCTCCTGGGGCAGCGAGCCGTTCTCGGTCATCCCGTAGATGGTCCCCGAGGCACGGTAGGTGGGGGCGCCCCCGGCGGTGGAGAAGTCGACGGCCACGGTGGTGTCGGCGGCGTGCGCGCCGGTGGCGGGCATCAGGGTCGTGGCCAGAACGGCGAGGAGGACGCCGGTGGACGGGACCGCTCGGCGCGTGATTCTGGATCCGGCGTGTATCCGGGGCGAGTGCATGTGCGGCTCCTGAAGGGGGGAGGACCGGGGACCGTCGCGGGCCCCGGGGCTGGGTGGGAGGCAGCCGGTCAGTGACTGCCTCGGTGTGCGTGTGCTTCGGCGAGGAGGAGGTAGCTGCTGGCGGTCCAGGTGTAGGCGCGGTCGCGCAGCCCGGTCCCCGTGAGGGCGTCGAAGTTCTCGGCGAAGCCGTGGGTCTCGCACAGGGCCCGGAAGCGGGCACTGATGTCGTCGGCCAGGCGGTGGTGGCCGGCGCGGCGCAGGCCGTCCTCGACGAGGACGGTGGCGGGGGCCCAGATGGGGCCGCGCCAGTAGCCGTCGGCGAGGTAGTGCGGCGAGGCGGTCAGTTCGGTGGCGAGGCCGTACGGGGTCAGGTGGGCCTTTATGTGGTCGGCGAGGGCACTGCTGACATCGCCGGGCAGGTGCTCACCCAGGACGATGGGCATCAGGTCCAGGAGGCTGGCGCTGCTCCAGGTGTCCCCGGTCGCGGCTGACCGGGCGACGAACCGCTCGCCGGTCCAAAGCTGCTCCAACAGCGCTGTCTGGATCTCCCCGGCCGTACGGCTCCATCTCAGTGCCTCGTCGTCCCTGCCCAACTCAGCTGCGAGATCGGCGAGTTCACGCAACTGAAGGACGAGGAAGGCGGACAGGTCGGCGGTGACGACGACCCGTTCGGGGTCGAAGGTGGTGGCGTTGTCCCAGCCGCTGTCGTTGCCATGCTGGTAGTGGGGCAGGGCGTCGTGGGGTGCGCGTCGTGCCGTGAGCCAGAACCGTGTCCAGCGCTCCAGCCGGTCGTATGCCCCGGCCAGTTCCGCCGCGGAGGGCAGGGTGGGCAGCCGGCGACGCAGGTGGCCGAACGCCCAGCCGTGGATGGGCGGTTTGACGAAGTTGTAGAGCACCTCGGAGTGGGTGACGGAATCGGGCAGGGCGCCGCTCGCGTCCTGGTGGTCGAAGGGCAGGGCGAACTGGTCCAGGGCCAGTTCGGGGCGACCGGGCGCCAGAGCCAGGGCGTTGAAGCAGTGGTCCCAGCTCCAGACCTTGTCCATCCAGTGCTTGGACATCAGCACGGCGGGCCGCGAGATGAGGCCGGTCGGGCGTACGGTCGCCGACCAGACCACATACGCGGCGAGTTCGGCGGCCGGTGTGGCGGCCGAGCGCCAGGGGGCCACCGCGTCGACGAAGTCCATGAAGGACCTCCGCGCGGCCTCGACCACCTCGTCGAACGCCGTCGAGGACGCGTAGGGCGGGCGTGAGGTGTCGAGTTCGTCGATCGCGATCTCCCAGACCCCGTCCGCCTCCGCGGTCACGGCGACACCACGGTCGGCGCTGCCCAGCGCCTGGGCCCCCGCCGTGTCGGTGACGGTGCCGGACAGCACGGTGACGCGGTAACGGCGTCCGGTCTCGTACGACGAGAACACATGCCCCTGCGCGGCCGGGTCGTGGAAGAAGTACATGCCGCTGAACGGGGTCAGGGTCCGCGCGGCCGCGAAGACGCCGATGCCCAGGCCGCTCCCCCGCAGCCGTACGGTGTCCGGCGACTCGTAGGCGAGGTCGACCCGTCCGTTCCGGCCGACCCAGCTGAGCAGACCCGGTGTCGCCTCGACGCGGGTCTCGGCGCGGTCACCCGCCGCCGGGTCCAGGGGGATCAGGCGCAGGACGGCGTGCATGCCGTTCTGGTGCGAGACGAGGTGGAGGTCCTCGGCGTACGTCTTCTCCGCCACCACGGGCGAGATGTCGAACCAGGAACCGTACGTGCTGAACGGGACATCGTGGACGGAGAAGGGCGGGCCGGATCGGTCGGCGGTCATGCAGCGGCACTCGTTTCTCGAGCAGGGGGCACCGGCCGGCCGGGAGCGGCCGGGGCAGTGGTGACGGGATGGAGGGGCTCGGCCTTCAGGCACTTGGCCCCTCGCGGCACTCAGTCCTTGACGGCTCCGGCGGTCACGCCGGCGGCGACGTAGCGCTGGGCGAGGACGAGGATCACCGTGGCGGGCAGGGAGGCCACGACGGCG
>NZ_JBFALC010000069.1:16261-47760 GCF_040656035.1 Streptomyces sp. NPDC050211 | reverse complement strand
GAGGGGTCCAGGGGGCGGAGCCCTCTGGCGGGGTCGAAGGGGCGGAGCCCCTTCAGGATGGGACGGGTAGGGGCGGCGGGGGCGAAAAACACTCAGGGCGAGGTCGGTGCCGAGTTGTTCGTGTCCTGGGGGGTCGCCCCCGCATCGTCCCCCGACGTCGCCAGCCACGTCCCCACCCCCGCAGCCACCACCAACACCACCGCAGCCACCCCCACCGCCACCCTCCGCCGCCGAGTAACGGCCCGATGCCGCGCGGACCCCGGCCGAGGCGCCCCCACGGCACGAGGCACCCGCGCCGTCCCCCGAGCACCCCCGGCCAGCTCATCCGGCCCCGGCACCCTCATCGACGTATGCGTGTCCCGATTGGAGTCGGCCGGCTTCGCCCCCGGCACCAGCGGCACCGCCCCCCGCCGCCGCACCCGCTCCCCCCGCTCGGCGCCCGCCGCCCCCGTCCCGACGGCCTCCTCCGCTTCCTCCGCCGCCTCGGCCTCCGCATCCGCATCCGGCTCGTCCACATCCAGCGGCGGCATCCCCGCCATCAGAGGCAACAGCTCCCGCAGCCGCACCCCCATCTCGGACGCCCGCAGCCGCGAGGCCGGCGCCTTGGCGAGGCACTGGACGAGCAACTGCCACAGTTCGTCGGGGATGCCGGGGAGAGGGACCACCGTCTCCGTGACGTGGCGCCGAAGCACCGCCCCGGGATGCCCACCCCCGAAGGGCGTGAAGCCGGCCAGCAGCTCGTACAAGACAGTCGCCAGCGCGTAGATGTCGACCGACGCCCGCGGCGGCAGCCCCTCGACGATCTCCGGCGCGAGATAGTCCGGCGTACCGATGATCTTCGTCGCCCGGGTCCGCCGCGGCGAGTCGATGAGTTTCGCCACACCGAAGTCGGTCAGCAGCGCCCGGTGCGAACTCCCGGGCCCGAGCGGACCCTGCATGTCGAGCAGCACATTCTCCGGCTTGACGTCCCGGTGCACGACCCCGGCGGCATGCGCGGCAGCCAGCCCGTCCGCGACGTCCGCGACGATCGCGACGGCCGCCTCGGGGGCCAGCCGCCGGTCGCGGTCCAGCCGGGTGCGCAGATCGGTGCCTCGTACGAGATCCATGACGAGCGCGAGATCGTTTCCGTCGACCACCAGGTCACGCACGGACACGACGTTCGGGTGCTCGAGGCCCAGCAGTGCCGTGCGCTCCTGCACGAAGCGTCCGACGAGCTCCTGGTCGGACGCGAGATCTTCGCGCAGCAGCTTGATGGCGACGGGCCCTTCCGGCCCCTCGCCCAGCCACACCGTGCCGGCGCTGCCCCGCCCCAGGATCTGGTGGGCGGTGTACCGGCTGCCGATCTTCCGTGCCAAGGCTGCTCCTACAGACGCGTGTTAGTCGCTAAAACTACGCGTCCGACGAGCCAACCTTCACCGCGGAGGCGGAAATCACCCGCCAGGTGTCGACAAATCACCAACCCCGCCACCACAAAGGCGACCTCAGCTGGAGCCGGAACTCCCGCCGCCCAGGTCCTCGACCCACCCGGAGACCGTGCTGAACATCTCGCCGATCTGGTCCAAGTAGCTCCTGCCCGTGCCGATCCACTCCTGAAGCGGGCTCAGCTCCCAGACCAGCCACCCCGCGACGAACAGGATGACGATCGTGAACAGGCACCCCTTCAGACAGCCGAGACCGGGGATCTTCATCGGGTTGGCGCTGCGCTGCCGCGGCTGCCGGGGCTCGCGCTGAGGCTGCTGCGGCGGCGCATACCGCTGAGGCTGCTGGGGCTGCGGCGGGGCGTACTGCTGCGGCTGTTGCTGCGGCGGATAGCCGTAACCCTGCTGCGGCTGCTGCTGCCGCCGCTGCTGTCGGCGCGGCGGCTGCTGCTGCTGAGGTTGCGGCGGCGGCTGCTGCGGCCGGGCGACCTGCCGCTGGGGCCGGCGGCGCAGCGGGTCCTGGTTGGGGTCGAGGTGCTGGACCTGCGTCTGCTCGTTGCGGTCGCGGGCGGCCCGCATCTGGTTCTGCCAGGGGTGCGGGTCGTCGGGCCGTCCCGGCTGCTGGCCCGGCTGTCCCTGCGGCACCGGCGGCATGACGGCGGTCGGGTCGGCCGCGCCGCGGTTCGGCAGTACGGCGGTGGGGTCGGCGGCGCCGGCCGGGCCGCTGGTGTGCGGCATGACGCTGGTCGCGGCGTTCGGGTCGTAGTTCCCGGCGCCGTGCGGCAGCACCTGCGTGGGGTCGGCGGAACCGGGGATGCCCGATCCGGGTACGGTCGCGGGCGCCGGGTCGGGTGCGAGGAGCGCGCCGACGTTCTCGGCGGCGGCGATCTGCGCGGAGTTCGCGTGCACTCCGATGCCCTCGGCGACGACACGCAGGCCGCGGGCGAGGTTCTCGGCGCTGGGCCGCTCGTCCGGGTTCTTGCGCATACAGCGCTCGATGACCGTCCACAGCGCGTCGGGGACGGTGGAGGGGCGGCGCGGTTCGGCGCTCAGATGCTGGTGCAGGACTTCGAGCGCCGAGCTGCCGGCGAACGGCGGACGGCCGGTGACCAGCTCGTACAGCAGGATTCCGGCGCCGTAGATGTCGACGGCGGAGGTCTGCGGGCGGCCCTCGGCGGACTCGGGCGCGACATACGCGGGCGTGCCGACGAACTCCTGGGTGCGGGTCAGGCCCGGGGAGTCGGCGAGGCGCGCGATGCCGAAGTCGGTCAGCATCGGGTGCATCTGGCCGCCCTGCTGGGCGAGCAGGACGTTGGCCGGCTTCAGGTCGCGGTGGACGACGCCGTCGGCGTGGCTGGCGGCGAGCGCGTCGGCGATCTGCGCGGTGAGCAGGGCGGCGCCGACGGGTGTGAGGGGGCCGCTCTCGCGCAGGTAGCGATGGAGGTCGGGGCCGTCGATCAGATCCATGACCAAGGCCAGCAGATCGCCCTCGACGACCAGGTCACGGACCCGGACGATGTTCGGGTGGGTGAGCCGGAGCAGGACGGACCGCTCTCTCAGGAAGCGCATCACGATGTCGGGATCGCTCGCGAGCTCTTCCTTGAGGACCTTGATCGCGACGGTCTCGCCGGGCTGGCCTGCCACGGCCGCCTCGGCGCCCGCGGTCTCCCGCTGACGGGCTCGCCAGACGGTGCCCGTGGCGCCGCGTCCGAGCGGCTCCTCGAGCAGGTACTTGCTGCCTACCGGCCGCACGTCATGTGCTCCCTGCTGCTTGCCTGCGTTTCCGACCCACTGTAGTGCCGCCGCGCCTGGCACCGGGCTGCCGTCTTCCTGTGCTCGCTCAGTTCCGCTTTCCGTTCCGTTTACGTACGCCTTCCCGAACCTGTTCGAAGGAAAGACGCTCGACCCGGTCCACCGGTTGCCGGACCCGGACGTGACCGATCTCAATCCGCTCCCGAACGATCAACGGTGGGGTATTGGTCAGGCACTTTTGCGGGCAGAGCCGACCAATCAAGATCACTTGGCATCGGGCGGGGGGCGCGTTGTCAGTGGCAGGTGCGAGGATGCCTTCAGTACTGGCCGACGTGCTCGTGTGGGGTGGGGCAGCCCGCGCCGCGCCCGTGCAGAAGGGACCGCTGACGGCGATGCAGATCCGGCTGACCGTCGTAGACCCCCTGGGGGCGCCCGCGCCCGGCCGTGCCGCGAGCTGCGACGTACTGGTCACGGCCCCCGCGGGCACGGCACTGTCCGCGGTCGCGTCGGCACTCGCCTCCGCGGTCTCCGGCAGCGACGGCCCGGCCGTGCTGTTCGCCGGCGCGGAGCGGCTCGACGACCGGCGCTCCACGCTGGGCGAGCCCCCGCTGATCGACGGCGCCGTGCTGTCCCTGGGCGCCCCGGCCGAGCCCGAACCGCACCCCGAGGTCGACGACGCCCCGACCCGTTTGGACATCGTCGCGGGCCCGGATGCGGGCGGCGTCCACCTCCTCCATGGCGGCCAGATCCACATCGGCCGCTCCGCCGATGCCGACGTCGCGCTGGACGACCCGGACGTCTCCCGCCTCCACTGCGCGGTCACCGTCGCCACCAGCGGCCGCGTCACGGTCGCCGACCTCGGCTCCACCAACGGCACGACGCTGGACGGCACCCCCGTGACCACCCGCCCGGTCCGCTTCACCCCGGGCGCCCTGCTCCGCATCGGCGAGTCCGCCCTCCGCCTCGCCCCGGCCGGCGGCCCAGGCCCACGCCTGCCGACGGCACCCGACGGCGAAGGACACGTCCGGGTGCCCGCCGAGGACACCGAGGACCCACGCGCGGCAGGGACCACGTCTCACGCGTACGGGACGGGGGCTTGGGCGGCACAGGGGCAGAGCCGACAGAGCACCGGTGAAGCGGCGGTGGTACCGGAGCAGGGCGGGGCACCGCACATCGAACGCCGGGGGACGGCGACGGCCGCGGACGCGGACAGGGACACGGCAGGTGGCTCGGCTTCGTGGGGGCGCGCGGGTGGGGGCAGCACGGACACCCATGGCGGCCGGTTCGGAGCGGGCGGACCGGGCGTGACGTCCGGCGGGGCGTCGACGGATGGTGGTGGCTTCGGGGCTGCGAGGGGCGGTGGGCGCGGGGGTGGCGCTCACGTTGCGGCGGCTGGGAGCAGCGGGCGCGACGATGATGCATACGGTGCGGCGGTCGGTGGCGGGCACGACAGCGGCTCCTTCCGTACGGCAGCGGGTGGCGGACCCGCCGACGCGGTCTCCGGCACCACAGCTCACGGCTCGCAACCGGACCGGGGTTCTGGTGCGGGGGCCATGGGCGGGCTCGGCGACATGGATTCCGGGGCGGGGGGCGGGGGCGTTCTCGGCGGTACCGCTTCCGGGGCGGGGGCCGGGGGCATTCTCGGAGGCACCGCTTCCGGTGCGGCGGCGAGCGGCGACACGTTCGGCGGCTCCCGCTCTGGTGCGGCGGGGCGCTCGCCGGGCGGCCCCGATCCCCGTACGACGACCGGCGGCAGCCACAGCGACGCGGGCTCCGGCGGGACGGCCGGACGCTCACTCGGCGACACCGCCTCCCGCACGGCGGGCGGGCGTTCGCCGGGCGGCCCCGATCCTCGTGCGGAGGCCAGCGGCATGCACAGCGACGCGGGTCCCGGCGCGACGGCCGGACGCTCACTCGGCGGCCCCGATGGCCATCCGTCGGCCGACGGCGTTGGGCGGGGCGGCGTCGGTGGGGCGGTGCATGACCGGCTCGGTGACCGGGTCTCCGATGCGGAGGCGTCGGCCCACCCTGCTGACGGGAGGAGCCGGCGGAAAGGGACTCCCCTCCGGGGGACCGATGTGCCGCAGGGCGTGCGGAGGCGCGGAGGGCTGACGGCGTGGGCGCGGCGGCTGGCCGGGGGTCGCGCCGAGCAGGCGGCGGCCGGGCGCGGGGCGTACGACGCGGACGTGGCCGATGTGGTGGCGGAGCCCTTGGTGCCAGTCCCTCAGTTGCCGGAGACCTGGCCGGACCCGGCGGCGCTGCTGCTGACGGCGCTGGGCCCCGGCCCCCGGCTGTGGGAGCGCGGCCCGGGTCACCCGGAGGCGCTCACCGTGCGGCTGGGCACGGCAGACCGGGCGGCACCCGACGGCTCCGGCCTGCTGCCCGCCGTACCCGTCACCACCGATCTGCGTGAGGTCGGGGCGCTGGGGCTGGCCGGCCCGCGCGCGCGGCTCGCCGGGCTGGCCCGCGCGGTCGTGGCCCAGCTCACCGCGCTGCACTCCCCGTCCACCCTGGAAGTCGTCCTGATCAGCGCGGACCGCTCCCGCCCGCTTCCGGAGCGCACCGCCGAGTGGTCCTGGCTCGGCTGGCTCCCTCACCTCCGCCCGGGCCACGGCCAGGACTGCCGACTCCTCCTCGCCTACGACCGCGAACAGGCCACCGCCCGCATGGACGAACTCCTCCGCCGCATGGAGGACCACCTGGCGGAGCTGCGAAGCGGCCCGGCGGCCACGGCCCACGGCCTCGCCTCCGCCCGGACAGCAGGCGGGCCGACGCCCCCGACCGCAGTGGGAACCACCACGGCCGCCGACCCGGGCAAGTCCGCCTCCGGCACCGGCCTGACGCACCCTGACAACCCCACCCCCACAGCCTCCTACGACACCCCCGCGGCCCACCCTGACCACGCGGACCACGCCCCCGACTCCACCACCCCCCAGGAGCCGATCCGCGGCGCAGTCCACCGCCCCTCCTGGGCCGCGGCGGACGACGAAGCCGTACGCGAACGCGCCAAGGGCGGATACCCGGGGCCGTACACCGTGGTCGTGGTGGACGGGGACCCCGGTGGCGCCGATGTGCGGGAGGCGGTGGCGCGGCTGGCGTCGGAGGGGCCGCGGGTCGGCATCCATGTGGTGTGCCTGGCCGAGACGGCGCCTGCCTCGCCCGCGTCGCCGGTGACGGAGACGTATGAGGCGGCGTGCGCGGCATCCCCGGCGTTCCGGGAGTGCGGTGCCGTGGCGCTGCTCAGTGGTGATGTGGCGACGGCGCTGCGGCTGTTGCGGGTCGCGGGGGCGGGCGCCACGCGGCCCGGCCCTGTCGGACACGGCACGGTCGCCGCGGTGGACGCCGTCTCGCTCGCCTGGGCGGAGCGGTTCGCGCGGGCTCTGGCACCGCTCAGGACGGACGGTGCCGGGGGTGAGCGGCAGGGCAGGGTGTCGGCGCCGTTGCCCCAGGCGGCCCGGCTGCTGGACGAGTTGGGGCTGGCCCGGGCCACTCCGGCGTCGCTGATGGCGCGGTGGGCGGACGCGGCCGACGACGCGGAGGCGCTCGGCGGGCGGGCGCTGGCCGTGCTCGGGGCCGGGCCGCGCGGGCCGGTGTACGCGGACCTCGTCGCCGAGGGACCGCATCTGCTGATCGAGGGACCGCACGGCAGCGGACGTACGGAGCTGCTGCGGGCCGTGGTCGCGTCGCTGGCCGCCGCCGAGCGGCCGGACCGGCTGAGCGTCGTGCTGATCGACGGCCGGGACAGCGTGAGCGCGGGCAGCGGTCACGGGGAGGGCTTGCGGGTCTGTACGGACGTACCGCATGTGACCACCCATCTCGCCGCCAACGACCCCGTCCGCATGCGGGAGTTCGCGCAGTCGCTGAGTGCCGAGCTGAAGCGGCGGGCCGAGTTGCTGGGGCGGGCGGACTTCGCCGAGTGGCACAGGGGGCGGGAGGTGTCCGGCCGCATGGTCGCCCAGCGCTCGGCGGGTGCGGGTGCGGGCGTAGGTGTGTCCGGTGCCGGGGATCTCGACGCGCCGCCCAGTTCGACGCTGCGGTTGCGGCCGGGTGCCGCGCGGCAGCGGGCGGAGGCGATATCGCCGTTGCCGCGGCTCGTCGTGGTCGTCGACGACCTGGACGCCCTGGTGTCGCCCGCGCTCGGTTCACCCGGCCGGCCGGCCGCCGGATCCGTGATGCGGGCGCTGGAGGCCGTGGCCCGGGAGGGCGAGCGGTTGGGCGTCCACCTGGTCGCCGCGGCGGGGCTCGGCGGCCGTACGGCCCAGACGGAGCCGGCACAACGGGCGACTCTACGGGTCACCCTCGACCCACCAGCACCGGGACCGGACGAGCCGGCACCGGGGCGCGGGCGCCTGACCTGCGAAGACGGCCGGGTGACACCCTTCCAGGGCGGACGGGTCACGGGCCGTATCCCCCGTACGGCGACCCTGCGCCCGACGGTCATACCCCTGGAGTGGGAACGCATGGGCGACCCTCCAACCCGGCGCCCAGTACGGGAGCTGGGCAACGGCCCGACGGACCTGGCGCTACTGGCAAGCGCACTGGAACGGGCGGCCCGAGAGGTGTCGGCGGTGGCGGTGCCGTCGCTGTTGTAGGGAGAGGGCAACTGGTCCGACCTAAGGGGCGCGGGGAACTGCGCGACCAGCCCCCACGGCGCCGCACCCGTCAGTCCACCGCCCCGCCCTACTCCCACCACTCTTGGTCACGACGCGGTCACGATCACCCACTTGACACCGATCGCGCTCTTGCCGACCCCCACCACCCGGCGTAGACCAGACCGCACGGGACAGCGTTCGGACGTTCGACGAGGAACGAAGAACGGGGCAGTCATGCGCAGCACGCACAGCACCATCCGGAAACACACGGCCGTGAAAGCCGCAGCCACCGTCCTCGCGGGAGCACTCGCGCTCACGCTCACCGCCTGCGGTGGAGACGACGACAACGGAAACGAGCAGACCGGCGGCGGCAAGGAGACGGGCACCACCGTGACCCTCCCCAAGCTGAACGGCGAAAGCCTCGAGGTCGCCGCCGTCTGGAGCGGCGCGGAGCAGGACAACTTCAAGAAGGTTCTCGCGGAGTTCGAGAAGCGCACCGGCGCCAAGGTCTCCTTCGTGCCCGCGCAGGACCCGATCGTCAACTTCCTGGGATCGAAGATCGCGGGAGGCCAGCCGCCGGACATCGCGATGCTCCCGCAGCCCGGCGCGATCAAGCAGGCCGTGGACAAGAAGTGGGCCAAGCCGCTGGGCGCCGAGGCCAAGGCCGAGCTGGCCAAGAACTACTCGCAGGGCTGGCAGGACATCGGCAAGGTCGGCAGCGAGCAGTACGGCGTCTACTACAAGGCCGCCAACAAGTCCCTGATCTGGTACAACGCGCAGGTCTTCGAGAACGCGGGGGCCACGGAACCGAAGACCTGGGACGAGCTGCTCACCACCGCCCAGACGGTCTACGACTCCGGTGTCACTCCGTTCTCCGTCGGCGGCGCCGAGGGCTGGACCCTCACGGACTGGTTCGAGAACATCTACCTCTCCCAGGCGGGCCCGGAGAAGTACGACCAGCTCGCGAAGCACGAGATCAAGTGGACGGACCCGTCCGTGAAGGACGCGCTGACCACGCTGGCCCAGGTCTGGGGCAAGAAGGACTATGTCGCCGGCGGTGCGAAGGGCGCGCTGCAGACGGACTTCCCGGCCTCGGTGACGCAGACCTTCACCGGCGGTGACCAGCCCAAGGCGGGCATGGTCTACGAGGGCGACTTCGCGCAGGTCAACATCGGCACGGCGGGCGCGAAGGTCGGCACGGACGCGAAGGTGTTCCCCTTCCCGGCCGTGGGTGACACCGCACCCGTGGTCTCCGGCGGCGACGCGGCGGTGATCCTCAAGGACTCCAAGGCGGCGCAGGCGCTGGCCACCTTCCTGGCCTCCCCGGACGCGGCGACGATCCAGGCCAAGCTGGGCGGCTACCTCTCGCCGAACAAGAACGTGGACAACTCGGCGTACCCGAACCCGGTGCAGCAGAAGATCGCCAAGGCCCTCGTCGACTCGGGCGACGACTTCCGCTTCGACATGTCCGACCAAGCCCCGCAGGCCTTCGGCGGCACGCCCGGCAAGGGCGAGTGGAAGGCACTGCAGGACTTCCTGACCAACCCGAAGGACGTCGCGGGCACGCAGGCGAAGCTGGAGGCGGACGCGGCGGCCGCCTACGGAGGCTGACGCGATGACGTCGGCCACGGCGGCAGGGGTCCCTCCGACCCCTGCCGCTCCCAAGTCACGCAAGAGCGTGACCGGCACCCGCAAGACCGTGGCAGCGCTGTTCCTGCTGCCCGCGCTTGTGCTGCTGGGCGCGCTCGTGGTCTACCCGATCGGGTACTCGGTCGTCCGCAGTTTCTACGACCAGTCGGGCTCTTTCACCGGCTTCGACAACTACGAGTTCCTGTTCACCGACGACGGCATCCGCACGGCCCTGAAGAACAACGTCATCTGGGTGGTGTTCGCGCCGACGGTCGCCACCGCGCTCGGTCTGATCTTCGCGGTGCTGACCGAACGGGTGCGCTGGGGAACGGCGTTCAAGCTGGTCGTCTTCATGCCGATGGCGATCTCGATGCTGGCGGCCGGCATCATCTTCCGCCTCGTCTACGACCAGGACCCGGAGAAGGGCGTCGCGAACGCGGTGTGGGTGGGCATCCACGACACGTTCGCCGAGTCGTCGGCCTTCCCGAAGGCCCACCCGGGCCGTGAGTCACCCCTCGTGGCGCAGGGCGGCGGCGCCTTCATCACCAAGGCGACGGTCCAGACCGGGGACACGGTCACCCTGCCCCTCGTGGGCGTCGCCCCCGACCAGATGCCCGGCGACGCCAAGCGGGCCGTCGCCCCGCAGGCCGACCCGGGCAGGATCACCGGCACGACCTGGCAGGACTTCACCCGGGGCAAGGGCGTCGGCACGCTCGGCGCACCCGACGCGACCGAACTCGGCTACCCCGGCATGAAGATCGAGGCGGTCAAGGACGGCAAGGTCGTGGAGACGGCGAGGGCCGGCGACGACGGCACGTTCTCCCTCTCGGAGAAGGCCGACGGCGCCCAGCTCCGCCTCCCGGCGAGCAACTTCAAGGAGCCGTACAACGGCCTGGACTGGCTCGGCCCGTCACTGGTCACGCCGTCGATCATCGGGGCGTACATCTGGATGTGGGCCGGTTTCGCGATGGTGCTGATCGCGGCGGGGCTGGCGGGCATCCCACGTGATCTCCTGGAGGCGGCCCGCGTCGACGGCGCGACCGAATGGCAGGTGTTCCGGAAGATCACGGTCCCGCTTCTGGCACCTGTCCTCGCGGTCGTCATCGTCACCCTGATGATCAACGTCCTGAAGATCTTCGACCTGGTCTTCATCATCGCCCCGGGCTCCGCACAGGACGACGCGAACGTCCTGGCGCTGGAGCTGTACCGCAAGGGCTTCTCCGAGGACCAGCCGGGCATCGCCAGCGCGATCTCGGTGTTCCTGCTCCTGCTGGTCATCCCGGTGATGTGGTTCAACATCCGCAGGCTCAGGCGGGAGGTGCGGCGATGACCACGCATGCCGACAGGCTCAGCAAGCCCGAACCGGTCACTCCGGTCAAGGCGAAGCAGTCCCTCGGCTCACGCCTCGCGGAAGGTGTCAGCGGCGGCGCGGTCCGGGTCTTCCTGATCGTCGTCGGCCTGTTCTGGCTGGTCCCGACGATCGGTCTGCTCCTGTCCTCGCTGCGTCCTCCGGAAGAGATGACGATCAGCGGCTGGTGGGACGTCTTCAGCAAGCCGTCCCAGCTCACCTTCGAGAGCTACGACAAGCTGCTGCAGAACAACGACATCACCGAGTCGCTCGTCAACACCCTGCTGATCACGGTCCCGGCGACGCTCCTCGTCGTCGTCATCGGCGCGCTCGCGGGCTACGCGTTCGCGTGGATGGAGTTCCCGGGCCGCGACTGGTGGTTCCTCGGCGTGGTCGGCCTGCTGGTGGTGCCGGTGCAGGTGGCGCTGATCCCGGTCGCCGAACTCTTCGGCAACATCGGCCTGTTCGGCAACATCATGGGCGTGGTCCTCTTCCACACCGGCTTCGGCCTGCCCTTCGCGGTGTTCCTGCTGCGGAACTTCTTCGCGGAGATCCCGAAGGAACTGCTGGAGGCGGCCCGGCTGGACGGTGCGGGTGAACTGCGCCTGTTCGCCCGGGTCGTGCTGCCGCTGGGCGGGCCCGCGATCGCGAGCCTGGGCATCTTCCAGTTCCTGTGGGTGTGGAACGACATGCTGATCGCGCTGGTGTTCTCCGACACCGACAGCCAGCCGATCACGGTCGCCCTGCAGACGCAGATGCGCGCGTTCGCCGACAACGTCGACATCCTGGCGCCGGGCGCGTTCATCTCCATGGTGATCCCGCTGGCCGTGTTCTTCGCGTTCCAGCGGCAGTTCGTGTCCGGGGTGATGGCGGGCGCGGTGAAGTAGCGCGTACGACGGCCTGATTGAAGCCTGATGGAAGGCGTACGACCGGGGCGAGCCGGGCAACCGGCTCGCCCTCCGCCTGCCCGGCTGGGCTCATCCCCCGAATGCCGTACCCGACGTAACCAAGCCACTCCACCGGCCGTTCCCGGGCCAACCGCCCGCGCCGACCCATGGATGTGCCGTGCCCAGGTTCAGTGTCATCGTCCCCGCGTACCGGGTTCAGGCGTATCTCCCCGCGTGCCTGGAGTCGGTGCTCTCCCAGTCGTGTCCGGATCTGGAACTGATCGCCGTGGACGACTGCTCGCCCGACGCCTGTGGTGCGCTCGTCGACGAGTTCGCGGCCCGTGACCCGCGCGTACGGCCGCTGCACCTGCCGGAGAACGGCGGCCCGGGCCGGGCCCGCAACGCCGGGCTGAAGGCGGCGACCGGCGACTACGTCCTGTTCCTGGACGGTGACGACACCCTCGCCCCGGACGCGCTGCGCGCGATCGCCGACCGCCTGAAGGAGACGGGCGAGCCGGACGTGCTGGTGTACGACTACGCGCGTACGTACTGGTCGGGCGAGATGATCCGCAACCAGTCCGCCGAGCCCCTCACCGAACAGGACCCGGCGCCCTTCCGCCTGGCGGACCGGCCGAATCTGCTGAACCTGCGGATGGTGGACTGGAACAAGGCGTACCGCCGGGAGTTCGTCGAGCGCGAGGCCCTCACCTTTCCGCCCGGCCGCTACGAGGACACCCCCTGGACCTACCCGGCCCTCCTGACCGCCGCCTCCCTCGCCACCCTCGACCGGGTCTGCGTGCACTATCGGCAGCGCCGCCGCGGCAGCGTCCACGGCACCACCAGCCGCGGCCACTTCGACGTCTTCGAGCAGTACGACCGTCTCTTCGCGTTCCTCGACGGCCGTCCGGAACTCGCCTGCTGGCGGCCGGTGTTGTTCCACCGGATGGTCGACCAGCTGGTGACGGTGTACACCCGGCGCGACCGTCTCCCGCGCGCCGCCCGCACCGAGTTCCTGCGCAAGTCCCGTGCGTACTACCGCCGTTACCGCACGCCCGGCGCCCCGCTCCCGCCGCGCTCCCGTGCCCGGCACGCACTGATCCGCCTGGGCCTGCATCGCACCTACGGCACGCTCCGCCTCACCTCGGCCCTGTGCCGCAGGGCGGTCCGGCGGTCGGCCCGCATGATCAGATCGGCGCGAGCCCTCGCGCTCCGGCTTCACTACCGCATCCAGCTGCGCCTCCCCCTGCGCAAGGGCCACGCCGTCTTCTCCGCCGACCGAGACCAGGGTCACGGCTGCAACCCGGGCGCCCTGGAAGCCGCGTTCCGCTCCCTCGCCCCGCACATCCGCACGGCATGGATCGCGCGCCCCGAGCACCACCACACCGTCCCACCAGCGACCCGTCGACTCACGCCCGGCACGGCCGCGTACTGGACGGCACTCGCACGCTCCAAGTACGTGGTCACCAACACCGAGTTCGACGCCCTTCCGAACAAGCGCCCCGGCCAGATCGTCGTCCAGACCCTGCGCGGCACCCCCCTCAAACACAGGGGCCTGGACCTCCAGGAGCGCCCGGCGGCGGCCCGCGACACGGACTTCGCCGCACTCCTGCGGCACGTGGACCAGTGGGACTACGTCATCTCCGCCAACCGCCACTCCACACTGACCTGGGAACGCGTCTTCCCGGGCGACTACACGACCCTCGAATACGGCTGCCCCCGCAACGACGTGTTCCAGCACGCCACTTCGGCGGACGTGACCCGGCTGCGCGAGACCCTCGGCATCCCCGCGGAAGCGATCGCGATCCTCTACGCGCCCACCCACCGCGACTACCGCCGCACCCAGCGCACCCCCCTCGACCTGGAGCGCGTCGCAGACCGCCTCGGCTCCCGCTTCGTCGTCCTCGCCCGCGCCCACCCCCGCCACGGCGGCCCTCCCCCAGCCTCCGGCCGGGGGGACCCCCATCTCGCTTCGCTCGCCGCCCCGACCGCCCGCGTCATCGACGTCACCGGCCACCCGAGCGTCGAGTCCCTGTGCCTCGCCTCGGACGCCCTGGTCACCGACTACTCGTCGATCATGTTCGACTACGCGGGCCTGGACCGCCCGATCGTGCTCCACACCGAGGACCGGGAGGCGTACGAGGCGGCCCGCGGCACCTACTTCGACCTGCGGTCCTTCCCGCCCGGCGCGATCGCGGACAGCGAGGACGAGCTGATCGACATCTTCGCCACCGGCCACTGGCGCGGCTCCCGCTCCGCCCAGCTGCGCTCCGCGTTCCGCGAGCGGTTCTGCCCGTACGACGACGGACGCGCCGCCGAGAGGGTCGTACGCCATGTCGTCCTCGGCGAGACGGACACGGCTCTCCCACCGGTCGTACCCCTCACCGAACGCCACCCGGTAGCGTCACTCGCGCCCTCCCCACTGCCGAGGATCCCGCAGCCGGCGCAGGCTCCCCACTGACCCCCTCCTGTCAGCCGCGACTGAACACCGCCCTCACACCAGGGAGTTCCCTTGCCCTCCAGCCCATCACGGCCCACCCCCACCAGGCCGCACACCTGGCGTCCGGCGGGACGGCCCGGCCGAGCGACGCGTTGACGCTCCGCACCCACCTGCGGGGGGCGACGACGAGGTCGACTTCGATGTTGCCGCGGGTGGCGTTGGAGTACGGGCAGACCTGGTGGGCGGTCTCGATGAGCTTGCGGCCGGTCGCCTCGTCCAGGCCGTCGGGGAGCTCGACGCGGAGGGTGACCTTCAGGCCGAAGCCCTCGCCCTGCTTGCCTATGCCGACCTCGGCGGTGACGGCGGCGTCGCTGACGTCGACCTTCGCCTGGCGGCCGACGAGGCCGAGGGCGCTGCCGAAGCAGGCGGCGTAACCGGCCGCGAACAGCTGCTCCGGGTTGGTGCCCTCGCCGTTGCCGCCCAGCTCCACCGGCGGGGCGAGCTTGAGGTCGATCTTGCCGTCGGAGGAGACGGCACGGCCGTCACGGCCGTGGGTGGCGGTGGCGACAGCGGTGTAGAGCGCGTCCATGGAAAATCCATCCCTCTCAGATCACGGTCGGCGGCCCTGTGCGGCCGCCTCTCGACGACCACAAGTAGAGCACACAATTCAATTGTGCACAACTAAATGGCGGACAAGCGCTACCCTGGATCCATGACCACCACGCCCACCGCGGACTGGCTCCGCCTCGACCAGCAGATCTGCTTCTCCCTGAACGCCGCATCGCGCGCCTTCGGCGGCCTCTACCGCGTCCTGCTCAAGGACCTCGGCCTCACCTACCCGCAGTACCTCGTGATGCTGGTGCTGTGGGAGCACGGCGACCTGCCCGTCAAGAAGCTGGGCGAACACCTCCGCCTCGACTCCGGCACGCTCTCCCCGCTGCTCAAGCGGCTGGAGACGGCCGGCCTGGTACGCCGGGAGCGCAGCGCGCGCGACGAGCGGTCGGTGGAGGTCCGGCTCACCGAGGACGGCTCGGCGCTGCGCGAGCGCGCGCTGGAGGTACCGCGCCGGATCGGCGCCGCGACCGGCTTCGATCTCGACGAGATCCGGGAGCTGCGGACCCGGCTCGACCGGCTCACCACGGCACTCGACGCGGCGACGGAAGAGGCACAGTGACGCCTGCTTCACTGTGACTGATTCACTGTGATCGACCGACAGCACCACGCACGGGCCAACTGACGAGGGGACGGCCGCACATGACCTGGCTGATCACCGGCGGCGCCGGTTACATCGGGGCGCACGTCGTACGCGCCATGACCGAGGCGGGCGAGCGGACGGTCGTGTACGACGACCTGTCCACCGGCATCGCCGAGCGCGTCCCGGACGGCGTCCCCCTGGTGGTCGGCTCGACCCTCGACGGCGACCGCGTGACCCGCGCCCTCACCGACCACGCCATCACCGGCGTCGTACACCTGGCCGCGAAGAAGCAGGTGGGCGAGTCGGTGTCCCGGCCGCTGGAGTACTACCGGGAGAACGTCGAGGGCCTGCGCGTCCTCCTGGAGGCCGTGACACAGGCGGAGGTCCCCTCCTTCGTCTTCTCCTCCTCCGCCGCGGTGTACGGCATGCCCGATGTGGAGCTGGTGACGGAGGAGACGCCGTGCGTGCCGATGTCTCCCTACGGCGAGACGAAACTGGCCGGCGAATGGCTGGTCCGCGCGACGGGCAAGGCGACGGGCCTCGCCACGGCCTCCCTCCGCTACTTCAACGTGGCGGGCGCGGCCGCACCCGAGCTGGCGGACACCGGCGTCTTCAACATCGTCCCCATGGTCTTCGAGCGCCTCACGGAGAACGCATCCCCGCGCATCTTCGGCGACGACTACCCCACCCCGGACGGCACCTGCATCCGCGACTACATCCATGTGATGGACCTGGCCGAGGCCCACGTCGCCACAGCCCGCGCCCTCCAGTCCTCCCCCGGCCGCGACCTCACCCTCAACATCGGCCGCGGCGAGGGCGTCTCCGTCCGCGAGATGATCGACCTGATCAACGCCGCCACCGGCTACAACCTCCCCCCCACCGTCACCCCCCGCCGCCCCGGCGACCCCGCCCGAGTCGTCGCCTCCGCCGACCGCATCACCACGGAACTGGGCTGGAAGGCGAAGCACGACGTCCACGACATGGTGACGTCGGCGTGGGAGGGGTGGGTGCGACTGCATCCGGGGGCGGCGCGGGACTGAGGCTCCGCCGCGCCTCTCGGTTCAGAGCGCCTTCAGCCCCGCCGCCGTAGCCCGAGTCAGCGCCTCCAGATACCCCTTCGGCAGCTTCGGGCTGCGGATCACCACCGAGCGCCAGTACAGCGGCCCGGAGATGAGATCCAGCGCCAGGTCCTGGTCGATGCCCTCCCGCACCTCGCCCCGCCGCTGAGCCGCCGCCACGATCCCGCTCGCCACCCCGTCCTGCCCTTCGCGCACCGCCTTCTGCATGGCCTCGGCGATCTCGGGATTGCGGGCGGCCTCGGCCTGGAGGTCCGGGATGATCTGTGAGGCGACGGGGTGCCTCAGCGCCCGGGACGTCACCTCGTACAGCAGGCGCAGGTCGCCCTCCAGGGAGCCGGTGTCCGGGGCGGGCAGGCCCTGGACGGCGATGGCGGAGACCAGGTCGAGGACCAGGTGCAGTTTGGAGCGCCAGCGGCGGTAGACCGCCGTCTTTCCGACGCCCGCGCGGCGCGCGATGCCCTCGATGGACATCCGCGCATAGCCGACGGCCGCGAGCTCCTCGAAGACGGCGCCCCGGATCGCCTCCGTCACATCCGCCCGGAGTACGGCCGCACCGGCCGGGGGCCTGCGGCGCCGGCGGTCGGCCACCTGGGCCCTTGGCTCGTCGGCGTTCGTCGTCATGCCCACCAGCATAGGACGTTACGACGAGACGGTTGCGTTCCGACGTTAAATCGGAATACTCTCGCGTTGCGACGATACGGTCCCGTCCCGACGTAAGAGAACGTGAAGAAACACGTAAGGAAACAGCAGGGGATCAAGGACCGGGCGTGTGCACCCCCACCCCCCGAGCGAAAGCAGCGGATGTGAGCCAGGTCCTCGACGCACCGCCCCTCACGGCGACCACCCCGGCCGCCGACGACGACCTCGCGGCGCTCGCCGCCCGCCACGGCCTGACGGTCAGCGGCGCCCGGCCGTCCCTGCCCGAGTACATCCGCCAGCTGTGGGACCGACGGCACTTCATCACGGCCTTCTCGACCGCCCGGCTCACCTCCCAGTACAGCCAGGCGAAGCTGGGCCAGGTGTGGCAGGTGATGACCCCGCTGCTGAACGCGGCGGTCTACTTCCTCATCTTCGGCGTGCTGATGGGCACCAAGAAGGGCGTGCCGGACTACGTCCCGTTCCTGGTCACGGGCGTGTTCGTGTGGACGTTCACGCAGAGCTCGATCCTGTCGGGCACCCGCGCGATCTCCGGCAACCAGGGCCTCGTACGGGCCCTGCACTTCCCGCGTGCCGCGCTGCCGATCTCCATGTGCCTCCAGCAGCTCCAGCAACTGCTGTTCTCGATGGCGGCCCTCGTCGTCATCCTGCTCGTCTTCGGCGTCCCGGTCGCCTTCTCCTGGCTGCTGGCGATCCCCGCCCTGCTGCTGCAGTTCACCTTCAACGCGGGCATGGCGATGATCCTGGCCCGGGTCGGTGCGAAAACGCCGGACATCTCACAGCTGATGCCGTTCGTGCTGCGCACCTGGATGTACACCTCGGGCGTGATGTGGAGCATCGAGCACCTGCTCAGCAAGCACCACGACTGGCCGTCCTGGGTGGGCCCGGTCCTCCAGGCCAACCCGGCCGCCGTCTACATCGACCTGATGCGCTTCGCGCTCATCGACAGCTTCCACGCGAGCCAGCTGCCCCCGCATGTGTGGGCCATCGCGACGGGCTGGGCCCTGCTCGCCGGAGTCGGCGGCTTCATCTACTTCTGGAAGGCTGAGGAGACGTACGGCCGTGGCTGATCACACTTCTGAGAACGTCCCCACCGTCATCGCCGACGGCGTCGACATCGTCTACCGCGTCAACGGCACCGGAGCCGGCCGCGGCTCCGCCACCGCCGCCCTCAACCGCATGCTGCGCCGCAAGCAGACCGAGAAGGCGGCTGGCGTCCGCACGGTGCACGCCGTGCGGAACGTGTCCTTCGTCGCGTACAAGGGCGAGGCGATCGGCCTCATCGGCACCAACGGCTCCGGCAAGTCGACCCTGCTCAAGGCGGTCGCGGGCCTGCTCCCCGTGGAGAACGGCGCCATCTACACCGACGGCCAGCCCTCCCTCCTCGGTGTCAACGCCGCCCTGATGAATGACCTCACCGGCGAGCGCAACGTCCACCTCGGCGGCCTCGCCATGGGCATGTCCCGCGAGCAGATCAAGGAGCGCTACGAGGAGATCGTCGACTTCTCCGGCATCAACGACAAGGGCGACTTCATCACCCTCCCCATGCGGACGTACTCCTCCGGCATGGCCGCCCGCCTGCGCTTCTCCATCGCCGCCGCCAAGGACCACGACGTCCTCCTCATCGACGAGGCCCTCGCCACCGGCGACGCCAACTTCCGCAAGCGCTCCGAGGCCCGGATCCGCGAACTGCGCAAGAGCGCCGGCACGGTGTTCCTGGTCAGCCACAACAACAAGTCCATCCGCGACACCTGCGACCGCGTGCTGTGGCTGGAGCGCGGCGAACTACGCATGGACGGGCCGACCGAGGACGTCCTCAAGGAGTACGAGGCGTTCACCGGCGACAAGGCCCCCAAGCCGAAGGCGGCGGCACCGAAGGTTCCGCAGCCTTCCTGAGCTGCTCTCCTACGACGACCAGGGCGCCCCGAGCTGTTACGGCTCGGGGCGCCCTGGTCGTCGTATCGCCGCCTACGAATGCGTCCGCAGCAGCGTCCGCATCGTCCGCATCGCCACCGACAGGTTGGCCAGGTCGAACGAGTCCGAGTTCTGGATCTCCTCCAGCGTGGCGCGGGCGCGGCCGAGGATCGCCGCGTTCTTCTGCTGCCAGAGCTTGAAGCGCTGCTCGGGCGTCGCGGTGCCGTTACCGACCGCGAGGACGTCCGCCGTCATGGCCGAGTGGGCGGCGTACAGGTCCTCACGGATGGCGGCGCGGGCCATGGACTGCCAGCGGTCGGCGCGGGGCAGCTCGATGATGCGATCCATGAGCTGAGTGATGCCGAGCCGGTCGGCGAGGTCGTAGTAGACCTCGGCGACGTCCAGCGGCTCCTTGCCCATGCGGTCGGCCACCGAGACGATGTCCAGCGTCGGGAAGGCGGAGGAGAACCCGGCCACGCGGGTGGCGAGTTCGTCCGGGACGCCGACGCCGGTCAGCTCGTCGTGGATCTGCTGGTACCAGTCGAGGTCGGCGCCGCGCAGCAGCTTGGGCAGCTGCGACCAGACCTGCTCGACCCGGTCGCCGAAGAAGTCGACGGTCTCGGCGAGTACCAGCGGCTGCGGCCGGTTGTTGAGCAGCCAGCGCGTGCCGCGCTCGCACAGCCGGCGTGAGTGCAGTCGGATACGGGTCTGGACGGCCGCCTCGACCTTGTTGTCGAGCAACTCCACGGCGTCCCACACCGCGGCCGCGTGGAAGATCGTCCGGGCCGCGGTCTGCGCCCGCACGATCTCCTCAAGCGAGGCCCCGGTCTCCTCGCGCAGCCGGTGCAGGAAGCTCGTACCGCCCGTGTTGACCGTGTCGTTGACCAGGACGGTCGTCACGATCTCGCGGTGCAGCGGGTGGCTGTCGATGTGCTCGGGGAACTTCTCGCGCAGCGGGGCCGGGAAGTACGCGTAGAGCAGGCCGCGCAGATAGGGGTCGTCGGGCAGTGAGGTGTGCAGCAGCTCGTCGGCGACCGTGATCTTCGTGTACGCCAGCAGGACCGCCGTCTCCGGACTGGTCAGACCCTGTCCGGCGCTGAGGCGTTCGCGAATCTGACGGTCGGTGGGCAGGAATTCGATGGCCCGGTCGAGGTGGCCCTCGCGCACCAGGTGGCGCATGAAGCGCTGCTGGGCGTGGAGCATGTCCTTGGACTGGGCCAGCGCGTTGGCGATCGCGGTGTTCTGCGCGTAGTTGTTGCGCAGGACCAGCCGGCCGACCTCGTCGGTCATCTCGGCGAGCAGCTTGTTGCGCTGCTTGACGGTCATGTCGCCGTCCGTGACCAGGCTGTTGAGCAGGATCTTGATGTTCACCTCGTGGTCGGAGGTGTCCACGCCCGCGCTGTTGTCGATCGCGTCCGTGTTGATCTTGCCGCCGTGCCGGGCGAACTCGATCCGGCCCAGCTGGGTCAGGCCCAGGTTGCCGCCCTCGCCGACGACCTTGACGCGCAGGTCGGCGCCGTCGACACGGATCGCGTCGTTGGCCTTGTCGCCGACGTCCGCGTGGGACTCGGTGGACGCCTTGACGTACGTGCCGATGCCGCCGTTCCACAGCAGGTCGACCGGCGACTTGAGGATCGCCTTCATCAGGTCGGCCGGGGTCATCTTGGCGACCTTGCCCTCGATACCGAGGGCCTCCCGGATATGGCCGTTGATCGGGATCGACTTGGCGCTGCGGGGGAACACGCCGCCGCCCGCCGACAGCAGCTCGGTGTTGTAGTCGGCCCAGCTGGAGCGCGGCAGCTCGAACACCCGGCGGCGCTCGGCATAGCCGGTGGCCGCGTCCGGGTTCGGGTCGATGAAGATGTGCCGGTGGTCGAAGGCGGCGACCAGCCGGATGTGCTCGCTGAGCAGCATGCCGTTGCCGAACACGTCACCGGACATGTCGCCGATGCCGACGACCGTGAAGTCCTCGGACTGGGTGTCGACGCCCAGCTCCCGGAAGTGCCGCTTCACGGACTCCCAGGCGCCGCGCGCGGTGATGCCCATGCCCTTGTGGTCGTACCCGGCGCTGCCGCCGGAGGCGAAGGCGTCGCCGAGCCAGAAGTTGTAGCTGCCGGCCACCTCGTTGGCGATGTCCGAGAACGTCGCCGTGCCCTTGTCGGCCGCGACCACGAGGTAGGTGTCGTCCTCGTCGTGCCGGACGACGTCGGCGGGCGGGACGACCTCGCCGGCCACCATGTTGTCGGTGATGTCGAGCAGCGCCGAGATGAAGGTCTTGTAGCTGCCGATGCCCTCGGCCAGCCACGCGTCGCGGTCCACGGAGGGATCCGGCAGCTGCTTGGCGACGAACCCGCCCTTGGCGCCGACCGGCACGATGACGGTGTTCTTCACCATCTGCGCCTTGACCAGGCCGAGGATCTCGGTCCGGAAGTCCTCCTTGCGGTCCGACCAGCGCAGCCCACCGCGCGCGACCTTGCCGAACCTGAGGTGCACACCCTCGACCCGCGGCGAGTACACCCAGATCTCGTACGCCGGACGCGGCGCCGGCAGATCGGGGATCGCCTGCGGGTCGAACTTCATGGAGACGTAGTCGTGCGGCCGGCCGCCCACGGCCTCCTGGAAGAAGTTGGTCCGCAGGGTCGCCTTGATGACGGTGAGGAAGGACCGCAGGATCCGGTCCTCGTCGAGCGACGCGACCTGGTCGAGAGCCGCGTCGACCTCTTCGAGGAGGGCGTCGACGATCTCCCGGCCCGCCCGCTGCCGGTCCGGCGACATCCGCGCCTCGAAGAGCGAGACGAGAAGCCGGGTGGTGTGGACGTTGTTGCAGAGGGTGTCCTCCATGTAGTCCTGGCTGAAGGTGGAACCGGCCTGGCGCAGATACTTCGCGTACGCCCGCAGCACCATCGCCTGCCGCCAGCCGAGACCGGCGCGCAGCACCAGGGAGTTGAAGCCGTCGTTCTCCGCCTTGCCGGTCCAGGTGGCCGCGAAGGCCTCCTGGAACCGCTCGCGCCCGTCGTCGCCCAGGTAATCACCGGCGGTACCGGCCAACTTGGGCATGCGCAGGCCGAAGTCGTAGATCCAGGCGGTCGTACGGTCCGAGCAGCGCAGTTCGTACGGCCGCTCGTCGATGACCTCGACGCCGAGCCGGTTGAGGACCGGAAGGACCGCGGACAGGGAGACGGGGGCGCCCTTGCGGTAGATCTTGAAGCGGCGCTCCTCGGGCGCGGCGCCCACCGGCTCGTACAGGCTCAGCTCGAAGTTCTGCTCTTCGGTGAGCTGTTCCAGGTGGACCAGGTCGGCGACCGCGGCGCGCGGGGTGTGGTCGGCCTTGTAGCCCTCGGTGAAGGCGTTGCCGTACTTGCGCAGCAGCCCGGCCGCCCGCTCCTCGCCGAGCTCGGCGTTGAGCGCCTCACCGAACCCGTCCGCCCAGGAACGGGCCGCCTCCACCAGCCGCGCCTCGATGCGCTCCTTGTCGCTGTCGCTCAGCTCCGGCAGCTCGGTGCCCTGCGGGACCCGGACCACGAAGTGCAGCCGGGACAGGATCGACTCGGTGTTCCAGGCGGTGAAGTCGACGCTGGTGCCGCCGAGTTCCTCCTTGAGGATGTCGATGATCCGCAGCCGTACGCCCGTGGTGTACCGGTCGCGGGGGAGGTAGACGAGGGCCGAGTAGTAGCGCCCGTACTCGTCCTGGCGGAGGTAGAGCCGCAGCCGCCGTCGCTCCTGCAGATAGAGGACGGAGGTGACGATGGACCGCAGTTCGTCGACCGGCGTCTGGAACAGCTCGTCGCGCGGGTACGTCTCCAGGATCTGGAGCAGATCGCGCCCGTCATGGCTGTTGGGCGAGAACCCGGCGCCCTGCAGCACCTCGGCCACCTTGCGCCGGATGACGGGGACCCGGCGGACGGACTCGGTGTACGCGGCGGACGAGAAGAGCCCGAGGAACCGCCGCTCACCGACGACCTCCCCGTTCTCGTCGAACTTCTTGACGCCCACATAGTCGAGATACGACGGCCGGTGCACGGTCGCGCGGCTGTTGGCCTTGGTGAGGATGAGGAGCTTGTGCTCACGGGCCTTGGCCCGGGCGTCGGCGGGCAGCCGCTCGAAGGAGGGGCTGACGGGATGGCTCTCCTCAGTGGCGTGATGCGGATCGGACCGCAGAATGCCGAGCCCGGTACCGGGCACCGCGGCAAGGGAATCGTCGTCCCGCAGCTCGTACTCCCGGTACCCCAGGAACGTGAAGTGGTCGGCGGCCAGCCAGCGCAGCAGCTCCCGAGCCTCCTCGACGTCCTGTTCCCGCAGGTCGGACGTGGGCTCCTTGGGCAGCTCCTCGGCCATCCGCAGCGCCGCGTCCCGCATCTTCTCCCAGTCCTCGACGGCCTCCCGGGCGTCGGAGAGGACACGCAGCAGATCGGCGGTGATCTGCTTCAGGTCGGAGCGGTCGGTCTCACGGTCGATCTCTACGTGGATCCAGGACTCGGTGTGCGCGTCGTGCGGCAGCTCGCCGGCCGGCGGGTCGGTGAGCACCTCGATGAGCTTGCCGGTGACATCTCGGCGGACGATCACCTGCGGGTGGATGACGACGTGGATGCCGCGTCCCTGCCGGGTCAGCTCATTGGTGACGGAGTCGACGAGAAACGGCATGTCATCGGTGACGACCTCGACGACCGAGTGGGTGCACGTCCACCCGTTCTCTTCCACGGAGGGCGTGTGAACCCGCACATTGGCCGTACCCTGCGGTCGATTCTCGGCCAGCCGGTAGTGGGAGAAGGCGGCGCCGAAGATGTCGACCGGGTCGCGGTCGGTGAGGTCCTCCGGTGCGGTGTGCAGGTAGTAGCGCTGGAGGAACGCGAGCACGATGTCGTGGTCCGGGGTGCCGGAGGTGCTCTCGTCCGTCGTCCCAGTCGGTAGATACCCCCCGACCGGGCTGTTCTCAGCTACCCGGGCGGCCCTGTCGAGCAGCTCGGCCTTGGCTTCGTCCAGCTTGGTCTGCATTGTCCTCTGGCTCCTGTCGCGCGCCGTTGCGTGACGTAGAAGGAAGTACGGTCTCTTCCCCTCCGACGTAACGTCTCGACGCGGGGTGTCCGGTCTGCTCCGACGCTATGCCGCAGGGTGAGATGAGCGGGGGGTTATCAGCCATTCTCGACGCGCCCGAGGGGTGTGACGCTGCTCTCTGCGCCGCAGGCACCCCGGGTGCACTGGCCGTCCTGGGAGCCTCACCGGCCCCCTCCCACCCGCGAAGACCAGCGACCGCCGCCCGGCCACGGCTGTCAGCCGTGAACCCCGGGCGCACAACGGAGACACCAAGGCCCCCGCGACCTATCGCGCTGATCACGCCACCAGGCTATCGCTCCGGCCGGGGCCCCCGTCATGAGCCGTATGTGTACAAAACCGGGGGCGGAAGTTTGACGTTCTGCACAGTATGGGGGGCGGGGGAGTATGGGCGGTGGGGGGAAGGTGGGCCAGGGAGCGGGAGACTGAGGCCGCACCTAGGCTGGGAGCGGGTTCCCACCCAGCCTGCGGGCAGTCGTGCCGCCTGGGGCGGCACGGGTGGGCGCAGGCGGCACCCCGCAAGCGCCGGGCCGCGCGACCCAGCCCCGCCCAGCCCCAACCCGCGGCACCCGCCCCAGTGCCGGGTTGCAAGACCCACCTCACCCCGCACCACCCCCGCGCACCGCACAAATTCCGGCACCCCAACACCCCCACCGCCGTCCCCCTTGGCAAGACCCCCACCCCGAGGCACGTTGCCCTTAACGCCCGCCAAAGCCACAACCCACCCTCGAGGGGAGCGCAGCCCAATGTCGGCCAAGATCCTCATCGTCACCGGCGACGCAGCCGAGTCCCTGGAAGTCCTGTACCCCTACCAACGCCTCCGCGAAGAGGGCTACGACGTCCACATCGCCGCCCCCACCCGCAAAAAGCTCCAGTTCGTCGTCCACGACTTCGAACCCGGCTTCGACACCTACACCGAAAAGCCCGGCTACACCTGGCCCGCAGACCTGGCCTTCGCCGACGTCGACCCCGGCCAGTACGCCGCCCTCGTCATCCCCGGCGGCCGAGCCCCGGAGTACCTCCGCAACGACCCCGAACTCCGCAAGATCCTCAAGTCCTTCTTCGACGCCGACAAACCCGTCGCCCAGATCTGCCACGGCCCCCTCCTCACCGCCGCGACAGACAGCCTCCGGGGCCGCCGCGTCACCGCGTACCCGGCGCTGGAGCCGGACATGCAGGCCGCCGGCGCCACCTTCCAGGACACCGAGGCGGTGGTGGACGGCACCCTCGTCTCCTCCCGCGCCTGGCCCGACCACCCCAGCTGGATGCGAGAGTTCCTCACCGTCCTCCGCGCGAAGGCCCCGGCAACCTGAGCCACCAACCTGAGGCCACCCACCCGCACCCGCACAACTCGCACGCCCGCCGCAGGCGTCACGCGGCCAACCGCTCCGCCATCGCGACCGCCTCCCCCAACGTGTCCACCACCGGCACACCCGTCTCCTCAAGGCTCGCCCGGCTGTGCGACCCCCCGGTGTACAGCACGGCCCGCGCCCCCACATGACGCGCCGCCACCGCGTCATCCGCGGCGTCCCCGATCACCACCGTACGAGCGGGGTCCACACCGGCGAGCGCCGCGACATGCCGCTCCATGTGCTCGGCCTTGCTGCCCCCGGACGGCCCGGTCCGCCCGTCGACCCGTATGAAGTGCGGCTCGATCCCGAACCCCCGCACCAACGGCACGAGTTCGTCATGGACGTACATGCTGAGAAGCGACTGGCTGCGCCCCGCCGACCGCCAGCTCTCCAGCAGCTCGGCGACACCCTCGGTGAGCCCGCACGTCACCCGGTGCTCGGCGTAGTACCGATGGAAGGTCTCGTCCATGACCAACCACTCGTCCTCGGTCGGCAGCCGCCCCAGCAGCCGCTCGTAGAACTTCGGCACCGGCACGCAGTACAGCGACCGGTACTCCTCCATCGTGATCGGGTCGAGCCCCAACTCGCCGAAAGCCGCGTTCGTCGCCCCGATGATTGCGTCGTTGTCGTGGAACAGCGTCCCGTTCCAGTCCCAGACAATGTGCGCGTCCGTTTGCATCCCCATGCCAAAAACCGTACCCGCCACCACTGACAATCATGAGAACCATCAGGTCAAGGGCACATCCCTTGGCCCCAGGAGGCACGGTCCGCGGGGCGGCGTCAGTCCGCCAGCCCCACCAGATTCGGAATCTCCTGCGTGGCGAACCACAGCAGCTCGTGATCCTCGGCGCCGTCCACGACGAACTGCGCGTCGTCGTCACCGGCGTCCGCCGCCTCGAGCGCCTCCGCCGCGGCGGCCACGTCCGCCTCCGCGTCACCGGCGTCGACATGCACCGCCGCCGCCTTGGCCAGCGATACGGCCCCGCCGATCCGCACCTCCCCCAGCGCCGAGGGATCGAGCCCCCGGTCTGGGTCGGCGACCGCGGCGCCCTCGGGTACGTCGACGGCGACCACGACCCGGCGCCGTACTGCCCCGGGCTCGGCCGCCAGCAGCCGCAGCGAGGCCAGCGCGGCCCGGCTGAGCGCCGCGTACTCGAGCTCCTCGATGTCGTCGGAGAGGTACCACTCGCGCAACCCGGGCGTGACAGCGTAGGCGACGAACGGCCCGTCTCCCAGCTCACCCGTCTTGTACGCCTCGGCGAGACCGGAGAGGGTCAGAGGGACGTAGACGCGCATGGCTGGCCGCTTTCGTGGTCGAGGGCTCCGCAGTAACCCCGGGAGGAGCGAGTCCCCCTGAGGGCCTTCAGGATACGTGCGGCGTCCTCTTTCGGGTTCCTGCCCTTGCCTCGGGAGGCGTCCACCTCGCGCCCGGAACTCACCCGGTGCGCCCGCGAGATCACGGGCCTGGACAGCTCTGGATCACCCGGATAAGTGAACCGTGCGACCACCTCGGCGCGGACCGCGGCTGCCTTGCCCTCGCCGTCCGCGGCCCCGTACAAGATCCCCACCAGCAAGTTACTGCCCGGTACCCCCGGGCCCACCGAGCGGGGAACACTCATGAACAAGGTCATGACCAGGGCGAACCACGACGCGCGCACTCGCCCTCCCGGCCGCCGTGACACCCGCCGCCCCGGCGGCACCCCGCCCCGCACACCGAGCAGCACGGCATCGCGCACGAGGACGCGTACCGAGGCGCGTACGAACTCCGTCACCGCATCTCCCGCCGTACCGCCCCAGAGCCCGCCCAGGCCCGCCCCGCGCCCCCGGCCCACCGACGTCTTCGCCGACCGCCTGCTGCTCGTCCTGAGCGGCCAGCGCCCCGTCCACTGGATGCTGGGCCACACCGCGGGCCGCGCCTACGACGAGCTGGCCCGGCTCGCGGAACACGGTCTCCTGCGCACTCGCGGCACGCGCCCCGTCGTCCGCGACATCGGCTACTACATCGTCCACGCCGGCGCCGTCGAGGCCTTCGCCCGCATCGGCGCCGGTGACGAGCTGCGCGCCATGGCCTTCCGCCTGGAGAAGGGCCCGGACCTGCGCTGGCGCTGCACCGCGCTGGAACTGGACGGCCCGCGCACACCGGAGCCGGACGACGACTGAAGCCCGCCCACAACGAAGGGCCGGGCATCCTCAGGATGCCCGGCCCCTCACCACTCGGCCTCGCTTGGAACAGCCATCACAACCGCTGCCACTCTGGCGAAGCGCCCGTCACTTCTTGCGGCGCCGCCCGCCCCGCGCCTGCTTGCGGCGCTCCGCGCGGGTGAGGCCGTCGGACTCGGAACGCGCTCCGGCGGTCTCCTCGTCGCTGGCGAACTCGCCCTCGACGGTGCCGCCCTCTCCGTCCACGGTCGGCGCGGTGAAGTGCAGGTTACGCCGCTGCGGAGCCTCCAAGCCCTTGGCACGGATCTCGGGGCGGGACCCCGCCTGCGCCGGCACCGCATCCTGCTTCTGCAGGCTCGGCTGCTTGGCGTCCTCGACCGGGACCTCCTCGACCTGCTGCTCGACCTGGACCTCCAGGTTGAACAGGTAGCCGACGGACTCCTCCTTGATCCCCTCCATCATGGCGGTGAACATGTCGAAGCCCTCGCGCTGGTACTCGACCAGCGGGTCCTTCTGCGCCATCGCGCGCAGGCCGATGCCCTCCTGGAGGTAGTCCATCTCGTAGAGGTGCTCGCGCCACTTGCGGTCCAGGACCGACAGCACGACCCGGCGCTCCAGCTCACGCATGATCTCGGAGCCGAGCTGCGACTCACGCGACTCGTACTGCTCGCGGATGTCGTCCTTGATGGAGTCGGCGAGGAACTCGGCGGTGAGGCCGGCCCGGTCGCCGGCCGCCTCCTCGAGCTCCTCGATGGTGACCTTCACCGGGTAGAGCTGCTTGAAGGCGCCCCACAGCCGGTCCAGGTCCCACTCCTCGGCGAAGCCCTCAGCGGTCTCGGCCTGGACGTACGCGTCGATCGTGTCGTCCATGAAGTGCTGGATCTGCTCGTGCAGGTCCTCGCCCTCCAGGACGCGGCGGCGCTCGCCGTAGATGACCTCGCGCTGCCGGTTGAGGACTTCGTCGTACTTCAGAACGTTCTTACGGGTCTCGAAGTTCTGCTGCTCGACCTGCGACTGGGCCGACGCGATCGCGCGCGTGACCATCTTGTTCTCGATCGGCACGTCGTCCGGGACGTTGGCCATCGACATCACGCGCTCGACCATCTGGGCCTTGAACAGGCGCATCAGGTCGTCGCCGAGCGACAGGTAGAAGCGGGACTCACCGGGGTCGCCCTGACGGCCGGAACGACCGCGCAGCTGGTTGTCGATCCGACGCGACTCATGGCGCTCGGTGCCCAGGACGTAGAGTCCGCCGAGGTCCTTGACCTCCTCGAACTCGGCCCGCACCGCCTTCTCGGCCCGCTCCAGGGCGGCGGGCAGCGCCGCTGCCCACTCCTCGATGTGCTCCTCGGGGTCGAGGCCGCGCTGGCGCAGCTCGGCCTCGGCGAGGTCGTCGGGGTTGCCGCCGAGCTTGATGTCCGTACCACGGCCGGCCATGTTGGTGGCGACCGTCACGGCGCCCCTGCGGCCGGCCTGGGCGACGATCGACGCCTCGCGGTCATGCTGCTTGGCGTTCAGCACTTCGTGCTGGATGCCGCGCTTGGAGAGCTGCTGCGAGAGGTATTCGGACTTCTCGACCGACGTCGTACCGACGAGGATCGGCTGGCCCTTCTCGTGCTTCTCGGCGATGTCGTCGACGACCGCGTCGAACTTCGCGACCTCGGTGCGGTAGATCAAGTCCGACTGGTCCGCGCGGACCATCGGCCGGTTGGTCGGGATGGGGACCACGCCGAGCTTGTAGATCTGGTGGAACTCGGCGGCCTCGGTCATCGCCGTACCGGTCATGCCGGAGAGCTTGTCGTAGAGACGGAAGAAGTTCTGCAGGGTGATCGTGGCGAGCGTCTGGTTCTCGTCCTTGATGTCCACCCCTTCCTTCGCCTCGATCGCCTGGTGCATGCCCTCGTTGTAACGGCGGCCGGCGAGGATACGGCCGGTGTGCTCGTCGACGATCATGACCTCGCCGTCGATGACGACGTAGTCCTTGTCCTTCTTGAAGAGCTCCTTCGCCTTGATGGCGTTGTTCAGGTAGCCCACCAGCGGCGTGTTCACCGACTCGTAGAGGTTGTCGATGCCCAGCCAGTCCTCGACCTTGCTGACACCGGACTCGTGGATGGCGACCGTGCGCTTCTTCTCGTCGACGTCGTAGTCGCCGGTCTCCTCGATGCCCTTGAGGGGGTTGCCTGCCTCGCCGCGCTTGAGGCGCGTGACCAGCTTGGCGAAGTCGCCGTACCACTTGGTGGCCTGGTCGGCCGGGCCGGAGATGATCAGCGGCGTACGGGCCTCGTCGATGAGGATGGAGTCGACCTCGTCGACGATGGCGAAGTTGTGGCCGCGCTGGACGAGTTCGTCCTTGGACCACGCCATGTTGTCGCGCAGGTAGTCGAAGCCGAACTCGTTGTTCGTGCCGTACGTGATGTCGCAGCCGTACTGCTCGCGGCGCTGGGCCGGCGTCATGTTGGCGAGGATGCAGCCGACGGACAGGCCCAGGAACCGGTGGATGCGGCCCATCATCTCGGAGTCGCGCTCGGCCAGGTAGTCGTTGACCGTGATGATGTGGACGCCGTCTCCGGAGAGGGCGTTGAGATACGCGGGCAGGGTGCCGACCAGGGTCTTGCCCTCACCGGTCTTCATCTCGGCCACGTAGCCCCAGTGCAGGGCCGCGCCGCCCATCATCTGCACGTCGTAGTGGCGCTGGCCGAGGACGCGCTTGGCGGCCTCTCGCACGGTGGCGAACGCCTCGGGCAGCAGGTCGTCCAGGCTCTCACCATCGGCATACCGCTGCTTGTACTCATCGGTGAGGGCCCGCAGCTCGGCGTCGGAGAGGTCGACGAAGTCCTCTTCGATGGAGTTGACCTGGTCCGCGATGCGGTGCAGCTTGCGCAGGATTTTGCCTTCGCCTGCACGCATGATCTTCGAGAGGACGGACACGGGGGTTGGTCTCCTTGCCGGTCGGGCCTGGGACGGTCGGTTTCATTTGACTTGACTGAGCAACGGCCATCGTATGCGAGGACCCCGGCACGCCGGGAGGCCTGCCGTGACTGCGACTGTCCGCTGCTGCACAACTCTTCAATACTCTTCAATAGGGGACAACGGCCGGGGCCCACGGATGGTGCCGCGTCGCGCCGACGAATTGCGCGAACTGTGATCGCCCGCTCACGCACCGCAAAAAGATGGCGTCTTCGTCGAGACCCCGACCAGAATCACCGGATGGAACCCGCCACGCTGACCACCGGCCGTCTCGTCCTGCGCACGGTCGGTCCGCACGACACGGACGCCGTGTACGCCGCCGCCCAGGACCCCGAGATCCAGCGCTGGACCACGATCCCCTCGCCCTACCTCCCCGAACACGCCGAGAGCTTCACGGAACACCTCGCTCCGGACGGCTGGGCCAACGGTTCCATGTTCACCTTCGGCGTCTTCCTCCCCGAAGGGGAGTTGGTCGGCATGCTCAGCATCACCATCCGCTCCCTGGGCGTAGCCGAGATCGGTTACTGGGCCACAAAGCACCACCGCGGCAACGGCTACATCACCGAGGCCACCCTCACCGCCGCCCGCTGGGCCTTCACCCACGTCTCGGTCGACCGCATCGAATGGCGAGCCGAAGTAGGCAACACAGCCTCCCGCGCCGTCGCCGAACGCGCCGGCTTCACCATCGAAGGCACCCTCCGCTCCGCCCTCAACAACAAAGGCGTACGCCGAGACTGCTGGGTGGGCTCCCTACTCCCCTCAGACCTGGGCCTCCCCTCAACAACGCCCTACCTGCCAACACCCCCCACCCACTAACAACGACACCACCCACCCACCTGGCACCGACCAACCCATCCAGCCCACCGGAAATCCGAGCACGAGAACCCCCATCCCCAGCCCACCCGCTGGGGGCGCTCACTTCTCGACGCCGGTCCGCACATTCCAGCCCGTCCGGCGTTCGAAGACGAGCACGGCCATCCCCAACCCCCACCCACCCGCTAGGGGCGCCTCACGGGTGGGCGCACGGCCCCGGGGGTGCGCCCCGCCGGCCAGTTCGGGCGGG
>NZ_JBFALC010000069.1:0-16251 GCF_040656035.1 Streptomyces sp. NPDC050211 | reverse complement strand
CCTAGGGGCGCCTCACTTGTCGACGCCGGTCCGCGTATTTCAGCCCGTCCGGCGTTTGAGGACGAGGCTGTTCAGGCCGAAGCGGGGGTCTGGGGGCGCAGCCCCCAGGGATGGGACGGGTAGGGGCGGCGGGGGCGAAACACCGCGACTCCCACACCCACACCGCGCACCCACACAACAAACCCGCAGCTCACCCCCACTGTCAGACCCACCCCCTATCGTGCGGAACCATGACGACCCTCCCGCGCCCGAGCACGGAACTCTCCGCAGACGACGCCCGCCGCCTCGCCCTCCGCGCCCAGGGCTTCATCGGCGCCCCCGACCGCCGATCCGGTGTCCGCGGCCTCCTCCGCCACCTCGGCGCGGTCCAACTCGACACCATCTCGGTCCTGGCCCGCTCCCACGAACTCATCCCGTACGCCCGCCTGGGCGCAGTAAGCCGCAAGACCATCGAGAGCGCCTACTGGACGACGCCCGCATCCGAGGCCACCCCTCCCGCACAACCGCACGCCTTCGAATACTGGTCCCACGCCGCCTGCATACTCCCCATCGAGGAGTGGCCCCACTTCGCCTTCCGCCGCCGCGCCTACCGCAACCGCCCGCACTGGAACCACGAACTCCCGGACGGCACCTACGACCAGGTGATCAAGCAGCTGCAAGCGGAAGGCCCCCTCACCGCCACAGAGTTGGGCGGCGCCAAGAGAACCAGCGAGTGGTGGGACTGGTCCGGCGCAAAGGTCGCCGTGGAGCGCGCCCTGATGCACGGCGAGGTGGTCTGCGTGTCACGCCGCGGCTGGAAGCGGGTCTACGACCTGGCCGAACGCGCGATCCCGGGGACCCTGCTGCACGACGACCTCGACGACACCGAGTGCCTCCGCAGACTGGTCCGCCTCGCCGGCCAGTCCCTGGGCGTCGGCACCCGCGCGGACATCGCCGACTACCACCGCCTCAAGGGCGACCAGGTCGATGCGGTGATCGCCGACTCGGGCCTGGTCCCAGTCACGGTCGAGGGCTGGGGCAAACCGGCCTGGGCCGACCCGGCGGCCCTGGAGACCCCTCCACGCGGCCGCCACCGCACCACGCTCCTGTCCCCCTTCGACTCACTGATCTGGGAACGGGCGCGCACCGAGCGGATCTTCGGCTTCACCCACCGCCTGGAGGCCTACGTCCCCAAGCCGAAGCGCGTGTACGGCTATTTCGCGATGCCGGTCCTGGCAGGGGGCCGCCTCGTCGGCCGCGTCGACCCGGCCCGCGAAGGCCGCACCCTGGTGGCCAAGCAAGTCACCCTGGACGGCCCGAAGGCAGCCCCAGCCGTCGCCCAGGCCCTGGCCGAAGCGGCAAGCTGGGTCGACTGCACGGACGTACGCGTGGAGCGCGTGGACGCCCCGGAACTGCGCGAGCCCCTCGCAAGGGAACTCACCCGCATACTGGCGTGATCGTCAGCGGATCTCGAGGATCTTCTCCCGCATCGCATACACGACCGCTTCCATCCTGGAGTGCAGCTGCAGCTTCTCCAGGATGTTGCGGACATGGTTCTTCACGGTGTTCTCGGAGATGAACAACTCCTTGGCGATATCGCGGTTGTTCATCCCCGTGGCGACGAGCTTGAGCACTTCCAGCTCGCGGTCCGTCAGCCGCGGCGCAGGCACCAGCCGACGCTCGTCGGTCCGCTGAATCATCGACTTGAACTCGGTGAGCAGCTTCGACGCCATGGAAGGGCTGATCTGCGACTGCCCGTCGGCCACCGCGCGAATGGCGGTGGCCACCTCGTCCGTCGAGATCTCCTTGAGGAGATAACCGGTCGCGCCCGCCTTGATGGCCTCGTAGAGATCGGCTTCCTCGTCGCTGATGGTCAGCATGATGATTTTGGCACTGGGGGCCACTTCCTTGATCGAGGTGCACGCCTCGATCCCGCCCCGCTTGGGCATCCGTACGTCCATCAGGACGATGTCCGGCAGCAGATCGGCGGCCTTGTCGACGGCCTCCGCGCCGTCGCCCGCCTCCCCGATGACCTGGATGTCCTCCTCGGCCGCGAGCACGATCTCCAGGCCACGACGGAAGAGGGCGTGGTCGTCCACGACCAGGACGCGGATCGGCTCCTTACGTGGTGAGCCCGTGTCCGGGCCCATGCCGGCGACGCCGTCGTCGGCGTCTCCGTCATGCATCGGTCCGAAGCTGTCCGCCATCGTTCCTCCCCCTGAAGGCTGTGGCTGGTCCTGTGCCATCGCCAACCCAAGGCAACGGCCCACCGGTTGGGCCGGTCCGGCCATGATTCCATGCCCGGACGACACTGAGGTGACAGAGCGGGGCGCGAAGTGGTCGCACACGGGTGCCCCTGGGGGCGCATACGCGCTCCAGGGGCACTGTCAGGTGTGCCGGCCGGATGCGTCAGCCACCCAGCGTGCCGCCTGCCGCAGGGGACTGCGCCTGGGCGACCATCGGGTCCGTGTTGAGGTGGATGACGCCGTAGTCGTATGCGTGCCGCCGGTAGACGACGCTCGGCTCCTTCGTCTCGGAGTCGACGAACAGATAGAAGTCGTGCCCGACCAGTTCCATCTCGTAGAGGGCCTGGTCGAGGGTCATCGGAGAGGCGACGTGGGTCTTCTCGCGGACTACGAGGGGGCCTTCACCCTTCACTTCCAGCGAGCCGATCTTCTTGACGGGCACGCCGTCCGAGTCTTCGTCGTGGACGGTGTGGCCGTTCCCGTTGAGCGTCGCCGCTCCCGGAACGTGGTCGGGGACCTCGGCTGCCGTGAGCCGTCGCGCGCCCCGGCGTGTGTGGCGCTTGTCGTGCTGCTTGCGCAGCCGGGCATCCAGCTTCTCCGCCGCCAGGTCGAGTGCCGCATACGGATCGCTGGCCGCCGCCTCCGCCCGGATCACCGGACCGCGGGAGCGGAGCGTGATCTCCACTCGATCCGATCGGTCGGCCTGTCGCGGGTTCGGCTCCTTGGACACCTCGACGTCGAGGCTGATCACCTTGCCATCGAGCTTCTGGATCTTCTCCAGCTTCAGCTTCTCGGCCACGTGCTTGCGGAACCGCTCGGGCACCTCGGTCTTGCGGCCCTTGACGACGATGTCCACGCAGAACTCCGTTCCCGGATCGCTCCGCTTCAGTGGCGGAGCAGCTCCCTTTTGCATCAGGCTCCGGTGAGGCCGGAACCTCGGACTCGGTGACGTTCACCTCCTCCTCCCCCGCGGGCAAGATCTCCACCCCGCCGGCCCGGTGATTGCGCAAAACCCGCGGCACGGCATTCGGATATGCGAGGTATGGCCTGGGCCTTTCCCTCACAACCGAACATATCTCGCCTGGACGGATGTCGTCACCCTCTACCGCGGCGTACCTCCACTCAGGTGAATTGCTCCTCTCATAACCTGCAACGATGCGCGTTCACAGTCAGTTCCGGTTTATTTCGAAAGAATCCGGCGAGGCCGCGACCACAGCCGCGCAGATCTTGTCGCCGGCCCGGCGCGGGCCCGCCATTCCTGGCACTCCGTGCCTTCGGTCCACTGCCTCGTCCATTGATCCAGTCCTTCGTTCCTCTGTCCTTTCCCGAGGCGCCACGGCATACACCGCCGTAGCCCTTCTTGCGTACGTTTCCGGCCCGTCTGCCCCGCTGTACCCAGCCGTCCCGTCCGCTCCTCCGCAAGCGGCCACGGCCGCTGTCGCCGCCCGTACGGCTTGCGCCGCCTCTGTCAGGGAGGCGCCCGTCGTCATCAGGTCGTCGACGAGCACGACCGGGCCCGCGGTGAGCAGGCCTGCGCCTGCGGACGCCACCGCCAGCGCGCCCGCGAGATTGTCCAGCCGCTGCCGGGAGTTGAGCCCCGCCTGGTCGGCCACGGCCCTTCGCTGCCGCAGCACGGCGACCACCCGCGCCGGCACCCCGCCCCGCCGCAACTCCCCCGCGGCGGCGAGTGCGATCCGCCGAGCCGGATCATGCCCCCGAGCCCGCACCGCTCCCCGCGCGGAGGGCACGGGAACGAGCAGCACAGGCCGACTGTCAGGCGCCTGGTCGCTGGTCAGGCCCGCCCGCACAGCCCCTGCCAAGGCCATGCCCAGCGGTGCCGCGAGCGCCAGCGCGCCCCGCTCCTTGTGAGCGAGCAGCACCGCACGCACCTCGTCCGCGTACCGGGCGGCCGCGTGCACGGTCGGCAGCCCGGGCGGCTCCGGCACCGGCCGCACCCGGCGCGGTACGGCCCCGCTCAGCGCCGTACGGCACTCCGGGCAGAGCACCGTACGAGGCCGACCGCAGCCTCCGCACTCGGCCGGCAGCACCAGGTCGGTGAGGTCCTGCCACCACCCCCGCATGCCCACCACTGTGCCAACACCCGCGCCACGCGGCCACCCCTGTGGATAACGCCCTGTGGATAACTCCGGACGCCGACTGGACGGCCGTATCGCGGAGTCGGGCGAGCCTCACCCCGGATAAACCGGCGCCGAGCCCTCCGTGATCACCTTCTGCCACTGGGCCCCGGTCGGCAGGCGCACGATCCCGTCCTCCGAGTACGCCACGAGCGGCAGCCGCTCGTCCTCGGACGCGGCGATCTCCTTCACGCCGGTCAGAGCGGCGGGCGCCGGCCCTTCAGGTGTGGAGCCGTCGACGGCGGCATACCGCATCTGCTGCACGCCACCCTCCTCGCGCCCGACGACCACCAGTCGGCTGCCGCCGGCCCACGACATGGCAGTGATCTCTTCCAACTCCGGTGCCGCGGAATGCAGTCCGAAGACCGAGACGGCCTGGCTCTCGCCCACCTTCCCGCTCCGCTCGATCCGCCCGATGAGCAGGGACTGCTTGCCGCCCTTGTCGACGACGAGCGCGATCCGCACCCCGTCGGAGGCCACCCGGACGGATTCGATACGGCCGTCCAGCTCCGGCGTGTTCACCACGATCGGCTCGCCCGCGCCGTCCTCCAGCATCAGCAGCCTGGAGTGGTCGGGATCCTGGTCGGCCACCCACAGATCGCCCTGGCTGTCCCAGCTGGGCGTCGTCAAGCGGTCCTCCACCGAGCCGCCCGCGCTGCGCAGCACGGCCTCCCCGAGGGAACCGCTCGACACCATCGATCCGACGTACAGGAACTTGCCGTCCGCGGATACGGCAGCCGCCCTGTTCTCGTCGCGCGCGACCGCCACCGACCGCAGCTCGACGCCACCATCGCCCAGCGCGCCCGGCACCGCTTCGGAATGCTTGTCGCTGCTGTCGGCCGCCATCCGCACAAGCCGCTTCTTACCGTCGACGAAATACAGGTACTCGGCACGCTTCACCGCACCGCGCGCGGCGACCCCATCGGCGCTGTCCTCGGTGAGCGTGCACAGCTGGGCGTCGCCCGACTTCAGCTCGACCTCATCGACGGCGGGAGTGAGGTTCTGCAGGGTGAAGAGAATCTGGGCCGCCATCTCATTGCACTTGCTCAGCCCGACCCGCGCCGCCTTCTTGTTCAACGGAACGGTCAGCTTGTTCTGGTCGTCCGGCGTCAACGAGGTGACGCCCTTCCTCAGCGCCGTACCGGTCGGGAAGCTGGACCTGACGACCGACTTCAGCCAGGCGGTGGGCCCGTTGAGCAGGGAGCGCACCATCTGCGTCATCGGGTCGACATGCCGTCGTACGTACACCGGATCGGCGACCGCCGCAGGCTGCTGCACGACCGTCCCGGCCGCGGTGTTCGAGGCGAGGAAGTACTTGTCGACGGACATGTAGTTGCGCTGGAAGTCCGACCTGCCCATGACGACGCCCGGCGGCAGGCCGTCGATGCGCCACTGCTTGGTCTTCTCCTCCCGCACGAGATACACCGTCTGGCTGTAGTTCCCGCGCGCGGGCTCATACGCCTGCTGCTTGTCCACCGCGGCGACCTTGGTACCGGTGAGCGTGAAGGAGAAGTAGGCGCTGTCCTCGCGGGGCCCTGGGTCGGGCGTGGTGTCGGGCGCGCTGGCGAGCACCGTCGTGGACATCTCCGGCTGCCACTTCTTCGCGGCCCTTGGGGTCAGGTACTTGCGCGCCGTCTCATAGTGCGGATCGTCGCTGGTCAGCGCCTCCAGAAAGCCGTCCACGATCTGCTGGGGCTGAGCGCCCTCGGAGGGCGGCATCGCGAAGACGCGCACCTGTGAGTCCTGGCGCGGGGTGGATTCGACGCCGCGCAGATCCCCGCTGTCGGGCATCGAGGCGCATCCGGCCAGCAGTACGCCGCCACAGACGGCGTACGCCATCGCGCGCACCGGTCGACGCCGCGCGCCCCCCTCGCGGTCAGCGCCCACGAAATGCCTCCCCTTGCTGTTCCACGTCCTGCGACCCGGCGTCCGCGCGGTCCGAGGACACGCCGCGCGGCCCCTCCGCAGCCGGCGTGTCGTCCTGTCGTCGGGTGCCTGAAGTCGGCCGGGGCACCACGCGCGCGCCGTTGCCGGGCAGCGCCGTCGGGTCCGCCGTCGGCGCCACGGCGGCCAGCCGCGGTGTGATCGACATCTGCGGCCCCTGCTCGCCCGCCGGCTGCGCCGGCACGGTCGCGGTCTTCTCGCCACCGCCGTGCGGCAGTCCGGCGTCGTCAAGTCCGCGATTGCGTCGCGAGTCCTTCGGCTCCAGCGGTATCGGGGAGCCCCGCAGCGGCTCGTCCGCGGTCCTCGGCAGCGTCAGCCGGAACTGCGAGCCGCCGCCCGGCTCACCCCATGCCTGCAACCAGCCCCCGTGCAGCCGCGCGTCCTCCAGGGCGATCGACAGCCCCAGCCCCGTACCACCGGTGGTACGCGCGCGTGCCGGGTCGGCCCGCCAGAACCGGCTGAAGACGCGAGTCGCCTCGCCGGGCTTGAGCCCGACTCCGTAGTCACGCACCGCGACAGCGACCGCCCCGCCCGCCGCGGCGAGCTTGACGACGACGTCCTTGCCCTCGCCGTGCTCCACAGCGTTGACGATGAGGTTGCGCAGGACACGCTCCACCCGCCTCGCGTCCGCCTCCGCGACGACGGGCTGCTGGTCGCCGACGACCCGTATGCGCGTGCCCTTGCGCTCGGCGAGCGGCTCGGCACCGCTGACGACCCGCCGTACGACCTCCCTGAGGTCTATCGGCTCGGCCTCCAGCGCCGCCGCGCCCGCGTCGAAGCGGCTGATCTCCAGCAGATCCGCGAGCAGCGACTCGAACCGGTCCAACTGGTCAGCCAGCAGCTCCGCCGACCGCGCGGTCACGGGATCGAAGTCCTCCCGCGCCTCGTGGATCACGTCGGCGGCCATCCGCACGGTCGTCAGCGGCGTCCGCAGCTCGTGCGAGACATCGGAGACGAACCGCCGCTGCATCCGCGACAGGTCCTCCAGCTGCTGGATCTTCAGCTGCAGGTTCTGCGCCATCTTGTTGAAGGCCTCGCCGAGCCGCGCGATGTCGTCCTCGCCGGTGACCTTCATACGTTCCTGCAGGCGCCCCGCAGACAGCCGCTCGGCGATGCCCGCGGCCATCCGAACCGGGGTGACGACCTGGCGCACCACCAGCCAGGCAATGGCCCCGAGGAGAACGACCACGAACAGCCCGGCCGTCGCCAACGTCCCCTTGACCAGGCTCAGCGACTTCTCCTCCTGGGTGAGCGGGAAGAGGTAGTACAGCTGGTACGGGTCGCGGTTCGGGTCGTCGACCTGCTTGCCGATGACCAGGGCCGGCTGGGACTCCTTGTCGGTGTTGTAGATGATGCGGGTGTAGCTCTGGAACGCCGCGGTGCTGGCGTCGACGCGTTCACGCAGCTCCTCGGGAACGCTGGCGAACGGGTCGACGTAACCCGAGGCGCGCGGTCCGCGCCCACCGCCGGTTTCGTCGCCCACGGGGAGCGTGACGACGTCGAAGGCGCCCTGGCCACCGCTGGACAGCGAGGAGACCAGATCGCTCATCCATTCGATGACGTTCTGCGCGGGACGGCCGTCCGCCGTGGTGGCGTCGTCGACGGTCCCGCTGGCCGTCTCCTCGGCGTTCTGCTTGGCGACCGCGAAACCACCGGTGGCCTGGCTCTGCGAGGCCTTCACCTTGGCGTCCAGCAGGCCGTTGCGCACCTGCCCGATGACGACGAAGCCAAGCAGCAGGACCACGCCCAGCGACATCAGCAGCGTCGTGACGACGACCTTGAGCTGGATGTTGCGCCGCCACAACCGCATCACGGGCAGCAGCGGCCGACGCACCCAGCGCATGAACAGGCGCAGCACCGGACTGCCCTGGACTCCACCCTGCAGCAGCCCGCCCTCCAGGAAACGTCCCCAGCGGGAGCCCGCAGCCTTCCGGCCGACAGGCCGCCCCGCGCGGCCCCCGGGCTTGCCGGGCGCCGAAGCGGCACTGTCCCCGGACATGTCAGCTCGGCCCGGCCTTGTAGCCGACACCACGGACAGTCACCACGATCTCCGGCCGCTCCGGGTCCTTCTCGACCTTCGACCGCAGCCGCTGCACATGCACGTTGACAAGGCGCGTGTCGGCCGCGTGCCGGTAGCCCCAGACCTGCTCGAGCAGAACCTCACGAGTGAACACCTGCCACGGCTTACGGGCCAGCGCCACCAGCAGATCGAACTCCAACGGCGTCAGCGCGATCGACTGCCCGTCCCGCTTCACAGAGTGACCGGCCACATCGATGACCAGGTCACCGATGGCAAGCTGCTCGGGCGCCGGCTCCTCGGACCTCCGCAGCCGCGCCCGGATCCGGGCAACCAGCTCCTTCGGCTTGAACGGCTTCACGATGTAGTCGTCCGCGCCCGACTCCAGGCCCACGACGACATCGACGGTGTCGCTCTTCGCCGTCAGCATCACGATCGGCACACCCGACTCCGCCCTGATCAGGCGGCACACCTCGATGCCGTCCCGACCGGGCAGCATCAGGTCGAGCAGCACCAGGTCGGGCTTGGTCTCACGGAAAGCAGCCAGCGCCTTGTCGCCGTCGGCCACAAAAGACGGCTCAAAACCTTCACCACGCAGCACAATGCCGAGCATCTCGGCAAGTGCGGTGTCGTCGTCGACGACAAGGACTCGTCCCTTCATAAACGACATCATCCCATTCTCGTAACATTGGCGAAGGTACTGGTGAGACACGTCACTGGCCCGTGACGATAGTCGTATCCAACCGTCACTGTCTGCCCTGGGCCAGCGGCCCCCTTCCAGACACGAACGTGAACGGGATCCAGACCGCCCTTCCCCACAGGATCGCAGAACATCCCGTCAACTGAGCGTGACCTCCCGAGACCTGGCACACAGCTCTGCCAGGGCCTCAGCCGTCACAGGGGAAACAGCGCCCTCCTCCGTGACGATCGCCGTCACCAGCTCGGGCGGGGTCACATCGAACGCGGGGTTGTACGCCTGTGTCCCCAGCGGCGCCACCGCAATCCCGCCTCCCGCCTCCGCACCGGCCACCGGCACCTGGGGCGCCGTCACCTCGGTCACCTCATGGCCGGCCCGCTGCTCGACCTCGATGGACGCTCCGTCCGGCGTGTCCGGATCCACCGTCGTCACCGGCGCCACCACGATGAACGGCACATGGTGGTAGCGCGCGAGCACCGCGAGCGGATAGCTCCCCACCTTGTTCGCCACCGAGCCGTCGGCCGCGATACGGTCCGCCCCGATCAGCACCGCGTCCACCTCCCCGGCCGCGAACAGCGACCCCGCCGCGTTGTCGGTCAGCAAGGTGTACGCCATGCCGCTGCGCGCCGCCTCGTACGCCGTCAGCCGAGCGCCCTGCAGCAGCGGGCGTGTCTCGTCCACCCACAGCCGCCGCAGCCGGCCCGCCCGATGCGCGGCGAGCGCCACCGCGAACGCCGTCCCCTCACCACCCGACACCAGCCGCCCGGTGTTGCAGTGTGTGAGGATCCTGTGCCCACCGCCGGGCAGCAGCTCGTCCAGGAGCGCCAGCCCTTTCTCGGCCATCCGCGCACTGGCTTCGGCGTCCTCCTGGTGCAGCGCACGCGCCGCAGCCAGCGCCGCCCGGGCGGACTGCTCCGGATCACCACTCCTGCCAAGTTCCGCCCGGTACGCGGCCTCGGCCCGGCGCACCCCGACGGCGAGGTTCACCGCGGTGGGCCGGGCGCTCGCCAGCGAGCTCGCGGCGTCGGCCACGTCGAAACCGCGCGCGGCGGCGAGCGCGACCCCGTACGCCCCCGCGATACCCAGCAGTGGCGCCCCGCGCACGGCGAGTGAACGGATCGCCTCCACCAGCGCGGGTGCGTCCGTACACACCAGTTCGACCTCCTCGACCGGCAGCCTGGTCTGGTCGAGGAGGATCACCACCGGGCCTTCGGGTGGCTCTTCCCAGCGGATCGCCGGTATCTCGGTCGACTGGTTGTCCTCGCCGGATTGCGCGTACTGATCAGCCATGCGGTCAGTCTGCCCCTTACCCGGCGGACAATTGAAGGTGTCCACCCCAGACCGCGGCCGGTCACTCGTCGACCACCCCATGGCACGATGGCTGCCAACCTGCCGCCGCGACCGCGGAATGGGCACCGTGAAGGAGCGACGATGAACGACACTCCGGGCTGGGCTTCGCCCGGATCTGCCCCGTCCGACGGACAGCAACCCGGTGCATCGGGCCCTGCCGAGCCCGTCGACCGGCCCGGCCCCGAACAGCCTGCGGACCAGCCGGGCCCGGATGCGACGGGCTCCGGCTCGAAGTGGTCCAAGGAGCAGCCGCCACCTGCCCAGTGGTCGGCACCCACCGGACCGGCGACCGGCCCCGGCCAGGCCCCGCCACCGCCTCCGCCCGGCCCGGGCTGGGGCAACCGACCTCCCGCCGGCCCTGGCGGCTACGGAGGCTACGGAGGCTACGGAGGCCCTGGCGCTCCCGGCGGACACAGCGGCTGGGGCGGCGGCTGGGGCGGTCCCCCGCCCGCGGCCAAGCCCGGTGTGATCCCGCTCCGCCCGCTCGGCGTGGGCGAGATCCTGGACGGCGCTGTCTCCACCATGCGCTCCTACTGGCGCACGGTGCTGGGCATCGCGCTGACCGTCGCCGTCCTCACGGAGATCATCGTCATCCTGCTCCAGGGCTTCGTCCTGGACGACCGCGCCAGCACCGAGGCCCTCAACGATCCGAGTGCCAGCCTCGACGAGCTGACCCGCGCCCTGGGCGACACCATGCTCACCACGAGCGTCGTCTTCCTGGTCTCCCTGATCGGCACCATCGCCGCGACCGCCCTGCTCACGACCGTCACCAGCCGGGCAGTGCTCGGCAAGTCCGTGACCACCGGCGAGGCCTGGCGCGACGCCCGTCCGCAGGTGGCGAAGCTGTTCGGCCTGATCTTCCTGCTGCTGCTCATCGCCTTCGGCGTGATCCTGGGCGGCGCGACGCCCGGCATCATCGTGGCCGCAGCGGGTGCCGGTGCCGCCGGTGCCGCCCTCGCCATCCTGGGCAGCCTCGCCGCGGGCGTGGTCGCCCTGTGGCTGATGATCCGCTTCTCCCTCGCCTCCCCGGCGCTGATGCTGGAGAAGCAGAGCATCGTGAAGTCGATGAGCCGCTCCGCGAAACTGGTCCGCGGCTCCTGGTGGCGCGTCTTCGGCATCCAGCTGCTCGCCACGATCATCGCGAACATCGTCGCGTCGATCGTCGTCATCCCCTTCACCTTCCTGGGTGCGGCGGTCAGCGGAGGCGGCATGAGCAACTTCCTCGACACCGGGGGCAGCGACCTCGGCTGGACGTTCCTCATCGTCAGCGGGATCGGGGCGGTGATCGGCTCCATGATCACTTTCCCGATCACAGCCGGCGTCGCCGTGCTCCTCTACATCGACCAGCGCATCCGCCGCGAGGCCCTCGACCTCGAGCTGGCCCGCGCGGCCGGCGTGCAGGACTACGGCACGGGCGCCCCCGGCCCCACTCCGGGGAGCTGATGCGGTGAGCCTGGCGGGGGGAGTTCTCACGGCCGTACCGGAGCGCGTCGCCGGCACGGCCGCACGGGCACTGCTGCGCGCCGGTGAAGCCTCGGCGCTGTCGCGCTCCGACGACGAGCCGCCGCTGACCATCCCGCGCGACCCGGCGCGGGAGGCGGCTCGGCGCGAGCTGTCCAAAGGCATGTACCACGAGAACGACCCCAGCCTGTTCGAGCGGGCGCTGAACGCATTCTGGGACTGGGTCGGCAAGCTGTTCGGCGCCGCCTCTGCCGCCACTCCTGGAGGGACGCTCGGCCTGGTCGTCGTCATCCTGGTCGTCCTCGCAGCCCTGGCTGCCCTGTGGTGGCGCCTGGGCACCCCGCGGCGCGCTCCGGTCTCCTCCACCTCCCTGTTCGACGACCGCCCCCGCAGCGCAGCCGAGCATCGCGCCGCCGCCGAGGCACAGGCCGCCCAGGGCCACTGGAACCAGGCCGTCCAAGAACGCATGCGAGCCATCGTCCGCTCCCTGGAGGAACGCGCCCTCCTCGACGTCCGCCCCGGCCGCACCGCCGACGAGGCCGCCGCGGAAGCGGGCCGCGCCCTGCCCTCCGCCGCGGACCGGCTGAGCGCAGCCGCCCGGGACTTCGACGACGTGACATACGGGGGACGCGCGGCAACCGAGCAGTCGTACCACCGCATCGCCGAACTCGACCGCGACCTGGAGCGCACCAAACCGGTGCTCACCAGCAGCGCCCACAGCGCGGCCCAGAACGCCCGCCAGGGAGCCGCCGAATGACCACTGAGGCCACGCTCCCGTCCACCTCGGCCTCTCCCACCACCCGCCAGGTGTGGACCCGCACGCGAGGCGTCCTGCTCGCCCTCGTGCTGCTCCTGGTGGGAGCCATCGCGATCGCCGTAATCCAGTCCGACGCGCGGCACGGCCGACTCGACCCACGCTCTGCCGACCCCTACGGCAGCCGCGCCGTCGCCGAACTGCTCGCCGACCGCGGCGTATCCACGCGCGTGGTCACCACCCTGGACGAGGCTCGCAGCGCCGCCGGCCCGGACACCACACTCCTCGTGGCCGACCCCGACCTGCTGACAGCACGTCAACAGACACAGCTGCACACCGCGACCGATGCCTCCGGCGGACGCAGCATCCTGGTCGCGCCCGGCAGCTGGTCCGTCGAACGGCTCGCTCCCGGCGTCATCGCCGACCCCGCCACCAGCCTCGACTCGACGCTGTCCCCCGACTGCAATCTGCCGGCGGCCCGCCGCGCAGGAAGCGCCGACACCGGCGGCATCCGCTACACGGCCCTCCAGGTCGACGCCGACGAGTGCTACCCCAGCGAGCGCCTGGCCACCCTCGTGCGTGTCCCGGCGGCATCCGAGGGCGGCGACACCGTCGTCATCGGTGCGCCCGACATCCTCTTCAACGACCGCCTCGACAAGCAGGGCAACGCCTCGCTCGCCCTCCAACTCCTCGGCTCCCGCCCTCATCTGGTCTGGTACCTCCCCTCGCTCTCCGACTCCACCGCCGCAGGCACCGAGGGCGAGCGAGGCTTCTTCGACCTGCTCCCCTCGGGCTGGCTCTGGGGCACACTTCAGCTCTTCATCGCGGCAGCCCTGGCCGCCCTCTGGCGGGCACGGCGGCTCGGCCCTCTCGTGCTCGAAAATCTCCCCGTGGCGATCCGCGCCTCCGAAACCGTCGAAGGCCGCGCCCGCCTCTACCGCAAGGCCAACGCCCGCGACCGCGCGGCCGCCGCTCTTCGCTCCACCACCCGCACCCGCCTCGCCCCCCTTGTAGGCGTCCCCGTCGCCCAGGCACACGCGCCCGAAGCACTGCTCCCCGCGCTGTCCGCCCACCTCCACGGCGACGGACAGTCCCTGCACGCCCTCCTCTTCGGCCCGCCGCCCAGCGACGACGCGGCCCTCATCGCCCTCGCCGACCAACTCGACGCCCTCGAAAGAGAGGTACGCCGTCCATGATGGACCCGACCACTGACAACGCCGGGCCGACCGAGGACGCGGGCAACGCCCGAGCCGCCCTGGAGGCCCTGCGCGCCGAGATCGCCAAGGCCGTGGTCGGCCAGGATCCCGCCGTGACCGGCCTCGTCGTCGCCCTCCTCTGCCGCGGACACGTTCTCCTTGAAGGAGTCCCTGGGGTCGCCAAAACGTTGCTCGTCCGCGCCCTCGCGTCCGCACTCGAACTCGACACCAAGCGCGTCCAGTTCACCCCGGACCTGATGCCGAGCGATGTGACCGGCTCCCTCGTCTACGACACCCGCTCCGCGGAGTTCTCCTTCCAGCCCGGCCCGGTCTTCACCAACCTCCTCCTGGCGGACGAGATCAACCGAACGCCCCCCAAGACCCAGTCGTCTCTCCTGGAAGCCATGGAAGAACGCCAGGTCACGGTCGACGGCACTCCCCGCCCGCTCCCCGAGCCCTTCCTGGTCGCAGCGACCCAGAACCCGGTCGAGTACGAGGGCACCTACCCCCTCCCCGAGGCCCAGCTGGACCGTTTCCTCCTCAAACTCACGATCCCCCTCCCCTCCCGCCAGGACGAGATCGCCGTCCTCACCCGCCACGCCGACGGCTTCAACCCACGTGACCTGCGCGCCGCCGGCCTGCGCCCCGTCGCCGGCCCCGCGGCTCTCGAAGCCGCGCGCGCCGCAGTCGCCAAGACCGCCGTCTCCCCCGAAATCACCGGCTACGTCGTGGACATCTGCCGCGCGACCCGCGAATCCCCGTCCCTCACCCTCGGCGTCTCCCCACGCGGCGCCACCGCCCTCCTGGCCACCTCGCGCGCGTGGGCCTGGCTGACCGGCCGCGACTACGTCATCCCCGACGACGTCAAGGCTCTCGCCCTGCCCACACTCCGCCACCGCGTACAGCTCCGCCCGGAGGCCGAAATGGAGGGCGTGACAGCGGACTCCGTCATCAACGCGATCCTCACCCAGGTCCCGGTCCCCCGCTGATGGCCCTCACCGGACGCACCGCACTCCTCGCGGCCCTCGGCTCCCTCCCCGTAGGCATCTGGGAACCCGGCCTCACGGGCCTCCTCGCCGTCAACGCCCCCCTGGCGCTGGCCTGCGCGTGCGACTTCGCCCTGGCAGCGCCGGTACGACACCTGCGCCTGACCCGCTCCGGCGACACCTCCGCACGCCTGGGCGAGCAGGCCGACGTCACCCTCACGATCACCAACCCGTCACGCCGCCTGCTCCGGGCCCGCGTCCGCGACGCCTGGCCCCCCAGCAGCTGGCAACCCGGCACGGAAATCGCCGCCTCCCGCCATCGCCTCACAGTCCCCGCCGGCGAACGCCGCCGCATCACGACCCGTCTACGCCCCACCCGCCGCGGCGACCGCCAGGCAGACCGCGTCACGATCCGCTCATACGGCCCTCTCGGCCTCTTCGCCCGCCAGGGCACCCACAAAGTCCCCTGGACAGTCCGCGTCCTGCCCCCCTTCACCAGCCGCAAGCACCTCCCGTCGAAGCTCGCCCGCCTGCGCGAACTCGACGGCCGCACCAGCGTCCTCACCCGCGGAGAAGGCACAGAATTCGACAGCCTGCGCGAGTACGTCCCCGGCGACGACACCCGTTCCATCGACTGGCGCGCCACAGCTCGCCAGACCACGGTCGCCGTACGCACCTGGCGCCCCGAACGCGACCGCCACATCCTCCTGGTCCTCGACACCGGCCGCACCTCGGCCGGCCGCGTCGGCGACGCCCCACGCCTGGACGCCTCAATGGACGCGGCCCTGCTCCTGGCCGCCCTGGCATCCCGCGCCGGCGACCGCGTCGACCTACTCGCATACGACCGCCGGGTACGCGCTCTGGTCCAGGGCCGAGCAGCAGGCGACGTCCTCCCGTCCCTGGTCAACGCGATGGCAACACTCGAACCCGAGCTCGTCGAAACCGATTCCCGAGGTCTTACGGCCACTGCGCTCAGGACGGCCCCCCGCCGCTCTCTGATCGTGCTCCTGACAACCCTGGATGCGGCCCCCGTCGAAGAGGGCCTGCTCCCCGTCCTCGCCCGCCTCACCCAGCGACACACGGTCCTGCTGGCATCCGTCGCAGACCCGAACATCGCCCACATGGCCACGGCACGCGGCAACACAGAAGCCATCTACGAATCCGCAGCCGCCGCCCAGGCCCAAAGCGAACGCCATCGCACAGCGGAACAGCTCCGACGTCATGGAGTCACGGTCGTGGACGCGACACCTGATGAGCTGGCTCCAACACTGGCCGATGCATATCTGGCACTAAAGGCGGCTGGACGCCTTTAGCCAGGAGGGCAGGACCCGGCTGCCTACCCAAAACGCAATTAGGGCCCACACCAAAAGGTGTGGGCCCTAATTTTAAAATTTGTTCGGCGGTGTCCTACTCTCCCACAGGGTCCCCCCTGCAGTACCATCGGCGCTGTAAGGCTTAGCTTCCGGGTTCGGAATGTAACCGGGCG
>NZ_JBFALC010000068.1:0-50280 GCF_040656035.1 Streptomyces sp. NPDC050211 | reverse complement strand
ACGGGCCTCGGCGGGCCGGCCGGCCCGGGCCTCGGGCACGGCCCGGCGCAGCCTGCTCAGCCGCGGTGTACGTCCTGTCATTCCCGTCCCATGTCCCGGTGTACGACCACCGTCTCCACACCCTCGGCCGCGAGACGCGCGGCGAGCTTCTCCGACATGGCGACCGAGCGGTGCTTGCCGCCGGTGCAGCCGATGGCGATGGTCACATAGCGCTTGCCCTCACGGCGGTACCCGGCCGCGATCAGCCGCAGCAGTTCGGCGTACCGGTCGAGGAACTCCTTGGCGCCGGGCTGGTTGAAGACGTACGCGGCGACCTCCTCGTGGGTGCCGGTGTACGGGCGCAGCTCCGGGACCCAGTGCGGGTTGGGCAGGAAGCGCATGTCCGCGACCAGGTCGGCGTCGACGGGGAGGCCGTACTTGAAGCCGAAGGACATGACGGTGGCCCGCAGCTCCGGCTCCTCATCGCCGGCGAACTGGGCGTCCATCTTGGCGCGCAGCTCGTGCACGTTGAGGCTGGAGGTGTCGATCACCAGGTCGGCGTCGCCGCGCAGCTCGCGCAGCAGTTCACGCTCGGCGGCGATGCCGTCGACGATGCGGCCGTCGCCCTGGAGGGGGTGCGGGCGGCGCACCGACTCGAAGCGGCGGACCAGGGCGTCGTCGGAGGACTCCAGGAAGACGATCCGGCGTGTGACGTGCTTGGCCGCGAGGTCGGCGAGGGACTCGCGGAGGTTGTCGAAGAAGCGCCGGCCGCGGACATCGACGACGACCGCGATCCGGGCGACATTGCCCTGGGAGCGGGCGCCGAGCTCCACCATGGTGGGGATCAGCGCGGGTGGGAGGTTGTCGACGACGAACCAGCCGAGGTCCTCCAGACACTTGGCGGCTGTCGAGCGGCCGGCCCCGGACATGCCGGAGATGATCACCAGCTCGGGGATGGCCGCCTCGGGGGCCCCGGCGGTGTCGCTGCCCGTAGTCACCTGTTCTCCGTCGCTCTGGTCTTCCTGGCCTGTGGGCTGCTTGTCCTGCTCGCTCATCTCTCCATCCCCCGTCGCTCGTCCGGGGTGCCCGCGGACACGGGCTCCCCCGGGGTGCCCGCCGTCGTCTCGGGCGCCCCGTCTTCCATGTCGTCCATGATCTCTCCGGTCGCCGTGTTCACGGCGGGTGCCGCCGGGGCCGCCTGGGCGAAGGCCACGGCAATGGTCTCGGCCGTCTTACGACCTATGCCCGGAACCTCACAGATCTGGTCAATTGTCGCGGATCGCAACTTTTTCACCGACCCGAAGTGTTTGATCAGTGCCTGCTTGCGTGTCTCGCCGAGTCCCGGCACATCGTCCAGAGGGCTCGACCGGAAGCGCTTGGCACGCTTGGTGCGCTGATAGGTGATCGCGAAGCGGTGGGCCTCGTCGCGGACCCGCTGGAGCAGATAGAGGCCCTCGCTGGTGCGGGGCAGCACGACGGGGTCGTCCGCGTCCGGCACCCAGACCTCCTCCAGGCGCTTGGCCAGCCCGCACACGGCGATGTCGTCGATGCCCAGTTCCTCCAGGGCCCGCTTGGCCGCCGCGACCTGCGGCCGGCCACCGTCGACGACGACGAGCTGCGGCGGGTAGGCGAAGCGCTTGGGCCGGCCGTTCTCCTCGACGAGGCCGTCCTCCTCGCTCCACTCCCCCGTCTTCTCCTTCTCGGCGAGGTACCTCCTGAAGCGGCGGTTGATCACCTCGTGCATGGAGCGGACGTCGTCCTGGCCCTCGAAGCCCTTGATCTGGAAGCGCCGGTACTCGCTCTTGCGCTGGAGGCCGTCCTCGAAGACGACCATGGAGGCCACGACGTCGTCGCCCTGGAGGTGCGAGATGTCGTAGCACTCGATCCGCAGGGGGGCGCTGTCCAGGTCGAGGGCCTCGGCGATCTCCTCCAGGGCGCGCGATCGTGTGGTCAGGTCGGAGGCGCGCTTGGTCTTGTGCAGGACGAGTGCCTGCTGGGCGTTGCGCTGCACCGTCTCCATGAGGGCCTTCTTGTCGCCGCGCTGCGGAATGCGCAGGGAGACGATCGAGCCGCGGCGGTCGGTGAGCCACTGCTGGACCGGTTCGACCGGGTCGGGCAGCGCCGGGACGAGGACTTCCTTGGGGACCGCGTCTCCCGTCTCCTCCCCGTAGAGCTGCTGGAGGGCGTGTTCCACCAGGGCGCCGGTGGTGATCTCCTCGACCTTGTCGGTCACCCAGCCGCGCTGGCCGCGCACGCGTCCGCCGCGGACGTGGAAGATCTGCACGGCCGCTTCCAGCTCGTCCTCGGCGACCGCGATGAGATCGGCGTCGGTCGCGTCGGCGAGCACGACCGCGCTCTTCTCCATGGCCTTCTTCAGGGCCTCGATGTCATCGCGCAGGCGGGCCGCCCGCTCGTACTCCATCTCCTCGGCCGCCGCCGTCATCTGCTTCTCCAGGCGGCGCAGATATGTGCCCGTGCGGCCGGCCATGAAGTCGCTGAACTCCTCGGCGAGTTCGCGGTGCTCCTCGGCGGAGACCCGGCCGACGCAGGGCGCGGAGCACTTGCCGATGTAGCCGAGCAGGCAGGGGCGGCCGGTGCGGGCGGCGTTCTTGAAGACGCCGGCCGAGCAGGTGCGCACCGGGAAGACGCGGAGCAGGAGGTCGACGGTGTCGCGGATCGCCCACGCGTGCCCGTACGGCCCGAAGTAGCGCACGCCCTTCTTCTTGTGGCCACGCATCACCTGTACGCGCGGGAACTCCTCGTTCATCGTCACCGCGAGGTACGGGTAGCTCTTGTCGTCGCGGTACTTGACGTTGAACCGGGGGTCGTACTCCTTGATCCAGGAGTACTCCAGCTGCAGGGCCTCGACCTCCGTGGACACCACGGTCCACTCCACGGACGCGGCCGTGGTGACCATGGTGCGGGTGCGCGGGTGCAGGCCCGCCAGGTCCTGGAAGTAGTTCGCCAGGCGCTGGCGCAGGCTCTTCGCCTTTCCGACGTAGATCACCCGGCGGTGCTCGTCGCGGAACCTGTACACCCCGGGCGAGTCGGGGATCTGCCCCGGCTTGGGGCGGTAGCTGGAGGGGTCGGCCATGTTTCACACCCTACTGGCGAGGGGTGACAGAGCGACGAGCCTGTGGACAACGCCTATCGGGTCTCGAGAAAGGTCAGCACCGCGAGGACACGGCGGTGGGCGTCGGTGTCCTCCTGGAGGTTCAGCTTGCCCAGGATGCTGCGCACATGCTTCTCGACGGTGCCCTCGGTGACCCACAGTCGGCGGCCGATGCCCGCGTTGGAGCGACCCTCGGCCATGAGGGCGAGCACCTCGCGCTCGCGGGCGCTGAGGTGGGACAGCGGGTCGTCGCGGCGCTGGGCGGAGAACAGCTCGTGCACCAGGGACGGGTCGACGACCGAGCCGCCCCGGTGGATCCGTTCCAGGGCCTCGATGAAGTCGTCGACCACCGTGACCCGGCTCTTGAGGAGATAGCCGACCTGCCGGCCGCTCGCCAGCAGCTCCAGGGCGTCCTCGACCTCGACGTACGCGGACAGCACGAGGATGCCGGTGCCGGGGTGGCGCTCGCGGATCGTGCGGGCCGCCTTCAGGCCCTCGGTGGAGTGGTCCGGCGGCATCCTTATGTCGACGATCGCTAGGTCGGGTCTCTGCTCGGCGACCAGCTCCAGCAGCCGTTCCGCGTCACCCGCCTGGCCCACCACGTCGTATCCGACGCGCTCGCAGAGGCTGGCGAGACCCTCGCGCAGCAGAACGTCGTCGTCGGCGAGTACGACCCGTCCCCGCGCGGGCTGCTGCGATGCGTCCATGGTCCCGGCTCCCCTTGCCCGACCGATGTGCTGCGCCCCAACAGCCTGCCCGACCGCCTGGGTTACGGCTAGCAGGAAGCGGAATTGGGGGGTGGCCGTGACGACACGGGGACATCGGCGGGCGATGCTCTAAGCAGCGGTTGCAAACGGACCGGCAGCCTCCACAGGAGGCCGCGGGTCACGGCGAAGGGCGCGGCGGATGCGGCGGACGCGGATCGAGAAAGCACGGCGGCCGGCCCGGGCCCGTCGCGACGCGGACGACCTGTACACGCGGCCCCTGGACCCCAGGGACCCCGACATCGTGCGGGCCAAGCGGCTGCGGCTCGCCGGGAACAGCGGTACCGACCGCCTCTAGAGCCGGACGGCAGGCCCACCGTCCGAAGAGGCCGCCCGGAGCGTATGCGCACGTCACAGAGTCCTGGGTCCCCCCGTCCCGGACGACTCCCCTCGTGTACGTTCCGGGCGGTCACGTATCCGTCGCGGCCCTGGTCAGCGGCAACCGTACGGTCAGGGTCGTGCCCTGGTCCGGCGGGCTGCTGACGGCCAGCCTGCCGCCGATCGCCTCGACTCGGTCGATGAGGCCGATCAGGCCGGAACCCCGTGCGGGCTCGGCGCCGCCCGTCCCGTCGTCGGCGATCGTCACCTCCAGGACGTCGTCGTAGGTCCGCGCCGTCACTTGTACGACGCTCGCGCGCGCGTGCTTGGCGGCGTTGGTGAGGCATTCGGAGGTGACGTAGTAGACGGCGACCTCCGTCTGCTCGGCGAGCCGGTCCGGTGGCAGACGGAGGTCCAGCTCGACGGGGACCGAGGAGCGCCTGGCCAGGGCACGCAGGGCAGGGCCGAGGCCGCCCTTGGAGAGGATCGCCGGGTGGATGCCGCGGGCGACCTGGAGCAGGTCCGCGAAGGCGTCGTCGAGCCCCTTGGCGATGTGGTCGAGCTGGTCGGGCAGGGCGTCGGGCTGCTCCTCCAGCATCGACTGGGCCGTTCTCAGGTCGAGTTGGAGCGAGACCAGGCGCTGCTGGACCCCGTCGTGCAGATCGCGTTCGATACGGCGCCGGGAGGCGTCCCCGGCGGCCACCACGCGCGCGCGTGACGTCGTGAGCTGGGCCCGGCTGTCGGCGTTGGCCAGGGCGGTGGCGGCGAGTTCCGTGAAGTCGGCGAGCCTCGACTCGGTGCCCGGGGGCAGTGGTTCGGGCCCGGCGGCGGCCGCGACGACGGCACCCCACAGACGGCCGTCGACGACGATGGGCGCACCGACTGCACGCCCCACGCGCGCGGGACACCGCGTCGCCGCCACCTCGGCAGCGACCGCCTCGCCCTCGGCCGCGGGACCACGGGCGGTGCCGAGAACGGTGGCGGTGCCGTCGGCGGCGTACCGCAGGACGGCGACGGAGCCGCTGCCCAGGACCGTGCCGACCTGGTCGGCGACTTCGGAGAACACCTCCTGCGGCGGCACACCGCGTGCCACGAGGGTGGCGACCCGGCGCAGCGCCGCCTGCTCACGGGCCGTGCGGCGGCTCTCGGTCACGTCGCGCGCGGCGGCGTAGATGAGGCCCTCGTCGGTGACCGGGCGCGCGCTCCACTGGAGCCAGCGTTCGGTGCCGTCGGCCCGCAGCAGGCGGTTCTCGAACTCGGCCAGCTCCACACCGCCGGCGAGCCGTTCGAGTGCGGCACGCGTGCGTGCCCGGTCGTCCGGGTGCACGAACTCCAGCCAGGGCGTGCCGATGAGGGCCTCGGTGGTGTGGCCGAGGGTCCGCTCGAAGGCGGGATTGACGCGCTTGAAGAGGCCGTCGAGCCCGGCGATGCACAGCAGGTCGAGCGAGAGGTGGAAGATGCTCGCCAGCTCCTGTTCCGCCTGGCGGCGCCGTCCATGGGCGGCGGCGAAGGACGCCATGGTGCCGTTCATGCCGCCCAGCAGCCGCGCCCAGGTCCCCTGGAACGCGCCGACGTCCGCCCGGTGCTGGAGCCGGTTGTCGTCGATCGCCTCGTTCATGGCGTGGATCTCGGCGGCGAGCCGTTCGGTGGTCACCCGCAGCTCGCGGAACGTGTCGGCGACGTCGCCGAGTTCGTCCCGGCCGGCGTACCGGATGTCGTACGACAGATCGCCCTCCGACAGCGCCCTGGCGCCCGCGGAGACCGCGCTCAGCGGCCGGGTGATCGAGCGTCGCAGAGCCAGCGCGAGGGCGGTGACGGCGGCGAGGACGCCGAAGGAGACGACGAGGTCGCGTATCTCGCGCCGCTGGGCGGCGTCGAGGTCGGCGGCAGCGGTGCGCCCCAGCTCTGCCGCTGCCCGCCCCTGGATGCCGCGCAAGGCGTCGATCCGGGCCGTCGAAGCGGTCATCCAGCGGTCGTACGACGGCCAGTCCCGTCTGCCGTCCGGATCCGCCAGTGTGTCCCGGGTCTTGCGCACGACCAGGCCCGGGTTCCGAAGGAGCGTGGCGTAAAGCTCGCCCTGGAGGGCGGCGGAGGCGGTCTGCCGGAAGGCGTCCAGGCGGGACCGCTCCAGGGCCGACCAGCGGCTGGTGGCGGTTGCTCGGTCGGGCGGGGCGTGGAGGAGGACGGCGAGTTCGACGCGTTCGCGCTCGGCGGCCTCGATGGCGTCCAGGAGCGCGAGGTGGGCGTCGGCGGCGCGGCCCGACTCCCGGGTGGGGCGGCCGGATTCGAGGGTGGCGACGGTGCTGAGCAGGTCGTCCTCGATCGTGTCGTACTGGCCGGCGAGCTGCGGGGCGGTGAGGAAACCGGTCCGGATCTGGATGCGCAGGGCGTGCAGCTTGCGGTCGGCGGCGTCGAGCCGGCCGGGGACGTCGGGCTGACCGGTCCAGGAGCGGCTGTCGTCAAGGGCTTTGTGCAGGACGGCCTCAGTGGCCTGCTGGGTGGCGGACCGTTCCCGCAGGGTGCTCGAGCCGGGGCGCAGCCGGGCCTGGACAGCCGCGATGCGCTCCCGGGCGACCGCATCGGTGAGCGCCGTGGTCGCGAACGACACCTGGGTCGCGGCGCTGAACTCCTCCAGAGCCCGTGCCTCCCGCCACTGGCTCACGCCGCCGACCAGGGTGAAGACCAGCATGGTCGTCACCGGCAGCAGCACGAGAAGCATCAGCTTCCGGCCGATGCGGAGACGGGCGAGGAAGGGGATGCGGGGCGGGGTGAGTGGTCGGGGGCGGAGCATGACCGGCTCTCAGGTTCCAGGGGCGGATTCCGCGGGGCGTGTCCCCGCGAACTCCGTGGAGAGATCGAATGGTTCGGTGGCCCGGCTTGCGCAGAGTCCGCGGGCGCCTCCGGCCCTCCTTGCTTGCGCAGGACCAACAGCATGCCGCTCGGCCCGGCGGCCGTCCACGGGCGCGCGCCCTGCGGGCGGCATGGGCCGGTCTACGGCCCGTTCGTCGGATAGCCGTCGTGAGCGGCCAGGTCCTCGTCGATCCGCTCCGCCGCCGCGTCCAGGGTGGACTTGACGGGAGCCCCGTCGAGCATGATCTTCGCGAAGGCCCGGGAGAAGGCGTCGGTGATCACCGGATAGGCGGGGGTCTGTGGCCGGGGGCGGGCGAATCCTCCCCGCAACTGCTCGAGGAACAGGCGCTCGGCGCCGCCGGGTGCGTATTTCGTGGAGAGCTTCAGGGCACTGTTCGTGGCCGGGATCGCCCCGTTGGCCACGGTCATCCGGTGCACCTGCGCGGGCTCGAGCAGATACGAGAGGAAGCGCCAGGCCGCGTCACCGTCGGTGGCGTCCGCCGGGATGCCCCACTGCCAGGAGCCCATGCCGGTGACGGTGCCCGAGCCGAAGTCGGGCAGCGGAACGATCGTGACGTCACCGGGAAACGCCTTGTCGAACTCCCCGTACACCCAGTGCCCGCACCAGCTGATCGCGCTGCGGCCCGTCACGAACGCCCGGTCGTCCTCGACCAGATCGACGAGCCCTTCCTCGACCCAGTTCCGCATCGTGGTCAGCGCCTTGACCGACTCCGGCCCGTTCACGTGGCCGTCGGCCGTGCCTCCGCTCCGGGGGTCGATGAGCTCGCCGCCCGCCGACCACACGGCGGGCGCGAAGCCGTACGTGTTCCACTCCTCGCCCGGTGACGCGTCTACGAGCCGGAGGTCGAGCGGGGCCTTGTAGCCCTGCTCGCGGAGTTCGCGGAGGATGCCGGTGAGTTCGGTGGCCGTCCAGGCATCGTCGGGGCCGGTCGGGATGCGTGCCCCGGCCTCCTTCAGGGCCGACGTACGCACGCACAGCCCGAGGCCCGAGTCGAAGGTGCCGACGCCCCACAACCGGCCCGCGTAGCTGCCCTGTCGGCGGATCGAGGGCAGCAGATCGTCGCGGACGCCGTCGGGGACGCAGGAGTCGATCGGCTTGAGCTTTCCCGACCAGGCGTAGCTGTACAGGTTCGGCCCGTCGAAGTCGAGCAGGTCGGGCAGGTCGCCGCTGGCCGCGGCCGACAGCACCAGGTCGGTGTAGGGGCGGTTCTCCGGCAGCGTGACCAGCTCGACCCGCACCTGCCGCTGCGCCTTGTTGAACTCGCTGACCTGCGCCTTCAGCGTGCTGAGCTCACCGCTCGGCCCGGCGTGGAACCACACCCTGAGGTGCACGGTCCCGTCGATCTTCCCGTCACAGGTGGTGTCCTTGCGCGCCGAGCGCCCGTCATCCGACGAGCCGCCGCCTCCGTCGTCGCAGGCGGCCAGCAGCAGCGCGGCGCACAACGTCCCCGGCGCCAGGACACCTCGGACCCGGCGGACGCCGGGCCACGCGCGCGTGGCCGTGCTTTCGTGCGACACCTTCGTGGCGTTCATGACGCACCCCCTCACCGGGCGACACGGGCCTCCCCAGGGTGCCCGTCATGCTACCGCCGGTCGGCGGGCGACTGCGCTGGGTGAGTCCGAACCGTCTCGTCCGGCACGGGACTTCAGCACTTTCCGGCTAGCAGGAAGGCGCAGCCGCCCCTGGGTTGGCAATCTGTGCCCATGACCTTGCGCTGTCTCCTCGTCGATGACAGCGCCCGGTTCCTGGAGGCGGCACGCGCCTTGCTGGAGCGGGGTGGTGTACGGGTCGTCGGTCTCGCCACGACGGGCGCTGAGGCGCTCACGCTGGCCCAGCAGGCGGCACCGGACGTCGCGCTGGTCGATCTCGACCTCGACGGCGAGAACGGCTTCGACGTGGCCCGGCTGCTGAGCGGCAAGGTACCCGCGGTGATCCTGGTCTCGACCCACTTCCGGGAGGACTTCCAGGAGCTCATCGCGGCCAGCCCCGCGCGCGGGTTCCTGCACAAGTCCGCGCTGTCCGTCCGCGCGATCCAGGAGGTCCTCGGCAACGACGGCTCCGGCGCGCCGACTTGACGTCGGGGACGGCAACCCGGCCGGGACCGCACCGTCCGTTCCGCATGAGGTGTTGTCGGGACTTGGTCAACACGCTTCAATGCGGGGGAACTCGGGGCCGTGAACGCAGGCGTACGGATGTGAAGACTTCCCCGGCGCCGACGGGGGTGGCCCCCTGACAGCCTGCGCGACCGGTCTGACCAGCCGTTGAACATTCGACAGAAGGGCCCCTGCATGCCGCACGCCACCCAAGCCGCGGACGTCGCCGCCGCCGAACTGGACACGGCCCTGCGAGGCGGCCCGTTCCACGTCGCGCTGCGCGCCGCGATCGCCGCCCGTGGACTGCCGCTGCAGCGCGTGCAGCACCATCTGTCCCGCTACGGCGTCAAGGTCGGTGTGACGAGCCTGAGTTACTGGCAACAGGGGGCACGCCGCCCGCAGCGCCCCGAGTCGCTGCGGGCCGTGCGGGCGCTGGAGGAGATCCTCGGGCTGCCGGAGGAGTCCCTGATCCGGCTGCTCGCCGACACCGACGAACCCTCCGCCGGGCAGCGGTCCGCCGGCCGCTCCTACCGCTCGTTCGTCGAGGCCTCGGGCGTCCTGGAACGGCTACTGGCCGAGCTCGATGCGCGGCCCGAGGGCGGGCTGCATGCCCTCGGGCACCACGAGCGGGTACGCATCGGGGCGCACCGCGAACTCCAGGGCCGCGAGTCGCACCACATCGTGCGCGCCCACCGGGACGGCGTCGACCGCTTCGTCGCCGTCCACCACGGCGACGAAGGGTGCGCTCCGGAGCGCATGACCGTGCACGCCCTGGAGAACTGCCGCACGGGGCACGTCCGTTGGGATACCGCCACGGGTGTGCTCGTGGCCGAGCTGCTCTTCGACACCCGGCTGCGGGCCGGCGACACCTTCCTCTTCCGGTACGGCGTCGAGGACGGCACCGCCGGTGTGTCCCGCGAGTACGTCCGCGGGTCCGGGCCGGCGGGCGGCCAGTACGCCCTTCAGGTGCGGTTCGACGAACACGCCCTGCCGGTGCGCTGCCACCGGTTCCATCAGCACTCGCCGGCCGCGCCCCGCAGCGGCCGCCAGGAGCTGGCGCTCAGCGGACGGCACCACTCGGTGCACATCGTCGAGCCACGGGTGCGGACGGGGATGGTGGGGATCGGGTGGGACTGGGAGTGAGGGGGCGGGGCTGAGGGCGGGCTGTGCTGGGGGCGAGATTCGGTCGGGGTGGGCTGCCGTTCGGTGGGTGCGTAAACGTTTGCGCAAGCGTTTACGTCCGCCGACGGATGGGATACCTTCCCGGTCGGAGGGCCCGCGCGGGCTCGGGAAGGGGAACGGGACGTGCCGACCATGGCCGATGTCGCACGGAGCGCCGGCGTGTCCGTGGCGACGGTCTCGCACGTGCTGAACGACACCCGGCCGGTGCTGCCCCACACCCGTCAGGCAGTCCTGGACGCCATAGAGGAGCTCGGCTACACGCCGAACACCCTCGCCCGCTCGCTGGTCACGTCCCGCACGCGCTCGATCGGGCTCGCGGTGTCGGCGATCAGCAACCCGTACTTCACGGAGATCCTCCAGGGTGTCGAGGCCGGGGCCCTGGAACACGGCTACAGCCTGCTCATCGCCGATCCGCACGACGACCCCGGCCATGAGCGCAAGGTCGTCCAGCTCCTGCATGAGCGACGCGTGGACGGCATGATCGTCGCCCCTTCCGCGGACCCGCGTGAACTCCTCGCGTACCTCGACCGGCACGCCGTACCCACCGTGCTCCTCGACCGGGTGGTCGACGCGGACGGGGCGCCGCGCTTCGACCAGGTCTGCGCCGAGAGTGCGGCACCGACGACGCGGTTGGTCAGCCATCTCGCCGAGCTGGGCCACCGGCGTATCGGCCTGGTCGCGGGCCTGCCCGGGCTCAGCACCACCGCCGAGCGGATCACCGGCTACCGGCACGGCCTCGCCGCCGCCGGGCTCCCGTACGACGAACGCCTCGTCGTGCATGGCGACTCCGAGTCGGCGGGCGCCGAGCGGGCCACCGCTGCCCTGCTGTCGCTCGGCGCACCGCCCAGCGCGCTGGTCACCGCCAACAACACGATGACGCTCGGCGCCCTGCGCGCGCTGCGCGCCCACGGCCGGTCCGTGCCCGACGACATCGCGCTGTGCTGCTTCGACGACTTCGCCTGGGCGGACCTGTTCTCGCCCCGGCTCACCGCGATCGCCCAGCCCAGCAGGGAGATCGGCGCCCAGGCGGTCCGGGTGCTGCTGGACCGCCTCGCCTCGCCGGATCGGCCCGCCCGGACCGTACGGCTCGACTGCACCTTCGTCCACCGCACCTCGTGCGGCTGCGCCGAGCAGCCCGGACAGCCCCGCACGCCCGAGAAAGGAACCGTCTCGTGATCGTCGTCGCCGGTGAGGCCCTGATCGACCTGGTACCGCAGGGCCGGGGCGCCCTCGCGGGCCTGCAGCCGGCGCTCGGCGGCGGCCCCTACAACACGGCGGTCGCCCTCGGCCGCCTCGGCTCCCCCACTGCCTTCTGCTCCCGGACGTCGTACGACGCCTTCGGCGATGCGCTGCTCGACGGGCTGCGGCAGGCGGGCGTGGACGTGTCGGCCGTGCAGCGCGGCGCCGAACCGACCACCCTCGCGGTCGCCACGATCGACGGGAACGGCTCGGCCGCCTACTCCTTCTACGTCGAGGGCACCGCCGACCGTCTCTTCGCCGTGCCCGACCGGCTCCCCGAGTCGGCCCGCGCGGTGTCCTTCGGCACCTGCTCGCTCGTGCTGGAGCCGGGCGCGACCGCGTACGAGGAGCTGATGCGCACCGCGTCCGCGCAGGGCGTGTTCACCGCGCTCGACCCGAACATCCGCGCCGGGCTGATCCCTGATGCGGACGCCTATCGCGCCCGCTTCAAGAGCTGGCTGCCTTCGGTGTCGCTGCTCAAGCTCTCCGAGGAGGACGCGCTGTGGCTGGGCGGCACCCCGCGCGAGTGGCTGGCCGCGGGGCCCTCGGCGGTCGTGATCACGCAGGGCGGCGACGGGCTGACCGCCTTCACCCGGGACGGCGCGGTGCACTCCGTGCCGGGCCAGGTGGTCGATGTCGTCGACACGATCGGCGCCGGCGACACCGTGAACGCGGCCCTGTTGCACGGCCTGTCCGCATGGGACGCCCTGTCTCCGGAGGCGCTCACGAAGGTGGGCGCCGAGAGCTGGAGCCGACTGCTGCGGTTCGCGGCGCGCGCGGCGGCGATCACCTGCTCACGGGCGGGGGCGGAGCCGCCGTACGCCTCTGAGCTGGGTGATCTGTAGCGGGTTTCCGCTGCGGTGCCGCCCGGCCGGGAGCCGGGCGGCACCGGTGAGTCCGCTCAGGCCTTGCGGGCCCGAGTCGTCTTCTTCGCGGGCGCGGCCTTCTTGGTGGCGCCGGCCGCCTTCTTGGTCGCCGTGTTGTTGGCGGTCCTGGCCGTGGCCGTCTTCTTGGCGGTCGACTTGGCCGCGACCGTCTTCTGGGCCGCCGCTCTGCGCGGAGCCATGACATCGGCCGCGTCGCTGATGCGGTCGGCGCCGAGGACCCCCTGCAGGAACTTGCCGGTGTGGCTGGTGGGAACTCCGGCGACCTCCTCGGGCGTGCCCTCGGCGACGACGAGACCGCCGCCCGCGCCGCCCTCGGGACCCATGTCGACAACCCAGTCGGCCGTCTTGATCACGTCGAGGTTGTGCTCGATGACGATGACGGTGTTGCCCTTGTCGACCAGGCCGCCCAGCACGGTCAGCAACTTGCTGATGTCCTCGAAGTGCAGACCCGTCGTCGGCTCGTCCAGGACGTAGACCGTGCGTCCGGTGGAACGCTTCTGGAGCTCGCTGGCGAGCTTCACACGCTGGGCCTCACCGCCGGACAGGGTGGTCGCGGACTGGCCGAGACGGACGTAGCCGAGACCGACGTCGTGCAGCGTCCTGAGGTGGCGGGCGATCGCGGGGACGGCCTCGAAGAAGTGCAGGGCCTCCTCGATCGGCATGTTCAGGACCTCGGCGATGGACTTGCCCTTGTAGTGGACCTCCAGGGTCTCCCGGTTGTAGCGGGCGCCGTGGCAGACCTCGCACGGGACATACACGTCCGGGAGGAAGTTCATCTCGATCTTGATCGTGCCGTCGCCCGCGCAGTTCTCGCAGCGACCGCCCTTGACGTTGAACGAGAAGCGGCCTGGCTGGTAGCCGCGGACCTTCGCCTCGGTCGTCTCGGCGAACAGCTTGCGGACGTGGTCGAAGACGCCGGTGTACGTCGCCGGGTTCGACCGCGGGGTGCGGCCGATGGGCGACTGGTCGACGTGTACGACCTTGTCGACGAGGTCGTCACCGTCCACGCGCGTGTGCCGCCCCGGAACGCTGCGGGCACCGTTGAGCTCGCGGGCGAGGTGCGTGTACAGGATGTCGTTGACCAAAGTCGACTTGCCGGAGCCGGACACGCCCGTGACGGCGGTGAACACGCCAAGGGGGAACGAGACGTCGATGTCCTGGAGGTTGTTCTCGCGGGCGCCGTGCACCGTGAGCCGGCGCGTCGGGTCGTGCGGACGCCGGATGTCGGGCAGCGGGATGGACTTCTTGCCGGACAGGTACTGCCCGGTCTGCGACTCGGCGTTGTCGAGCAGCTCCTTCAGGGAACCGCTGTGCACGACCTTGCCGCCGTGCTCACCGGCGCCGGGGCCGATGTCGACGATCCAGTCGGCGACCTTGATGGTGTCCTCGTCGTGCTCCACGACGATGAGCGTGTTGCCCATGTCGCGCAGCCGGACGAGGGTCTCGATGAGCCGGTGGTTGTCGCGCTGGTGCAGGCCGATGGACGGCTCGTCGAGGACGTACAGGACACCGACGAGGCCGGAGCCGATCTGGGTGGCCAGGCGGATGCGCTGGGCCTCGCCGCCGGAGAGCGTGCCGGCCGCGCGGTTCAGCGAGAGGTAGTCCAGGCCGACGTCGACCAGGAACCGCAGCCGCTCGTTGACCTCCTTCAGCACGCGCTCGGCGATCTTCTTGTCGCGGGCGCTGAGCTTCAGCTCGCCCAGGAAGTCGGCGCAGTCACTGATGGACATCGCGGAGACCTCCGCGATCGACTTCTCCATGATCGTGACCGCGAGGACGATCGGCTTCAGGCGCGTGCCCTCACAGGTGGGGCAGGGCACCTCGCGCATATAGCCCTCGAAGCGCTCACGGCTGGCGTCGCTCTCGGCCTCGCCGTGCCGGCGCTTGACGAAGGGGACGGCGCCTTCGAAGGGCGTCGTGTAGACGCGCTCGCGGCCGTACCTGTTGCGGTACCGCACCTCGATCTGCGTCTTGTGGCCGTACAGCAGTGCCTTCCTGGCGCGCTGCGGGAGCCCGGCGAAGGGGATGTCCGTCCGGAATCCCAACGCATCCGCGAGGGCGCCGATCAGGCGGCCGAAGTAGTCCTTGGTGTGGCCGTGCGACCAGGGGTGGATGGCGCCCTCGTCGAGGGACTTGTCCTCGTCCGGGACGATCAGCTCGGGGTCGACCTCCATGCGCGTGCCGATGCCGGTGCACTCGGGGCAGGCGCCGAAGGGCGAGTTGAAGGAGAAGGAGCGGGGCTCCAGCTCCTCGAAGGACAGGTCGTCGTACGCGCAGTACAGGTGCTCCGAGTACATGCGCTCGCGCTCGGGGTCGTCCTCGGGGAGGTCGACGAAGTCGAGCACGACCATGCCGCCGGAGAGGCCGAGCGCGGTCTCGACGGAGTCGGTGAGACGGCGCTTGGCGGAGTCCTTCACCGTGAGGCGGTCGACGACCACCTCGATGGTGTGCTTCTCCTGCTTCTTCAGCGTGGGCGGGTTGGAGAGCTGGATGGTCTCGCCGTCCACCCGCGCGCGGGAGTAGCCCTTGGTCTGGAGATCGGCGAAGAGGTCGACGAACTCGCCCTTGCGCTCGCGCACCAGCGGCGACAGCACCTGGAAGCGGCTCCCCTCCGGCAGCTCCAGGACCTTGTCGACGATGGCCTGCGGCGACTGCCGCGTGATCGGGCGGCCGCACTCGGGGCAGTGCGGCTTGCCGATGCGGGCGAAGAGCAGGCGCAGATAGTCGTAGACCTCGGTGATGGTGCCGACCGTGGAGCGCGGGTTGCGCGAGGTCGACTTCTGGTCGATGGAGACGGCCGGGGACAGGCCCTCGATGAAGTCGACGTCCGGCTTGTCCATCTGCCCGAGGAACTGGCGGGCGTACGAGGACAGGGACTCCACATACCGCCGCTGGCCCTCGGCGAAGATGGTGTCGAAGGCCAGCGAGGACTTGCCCGACCCCGACAGGCCCGTGAAGACGATGAGCGAGTCGCGCGGCAGGTCGAGCGAGACATTCTTGAGATTGTGCTCGCGCGCGCCACGGACGATGAGACGGTCGGCCACGCCGGTCCGCACCTTTCTTGAGAGAAGTGACAGGGGCGAGGCCCCCGTGCTTTCTCAGACTAGGGGGAGCCACTGACAACGCCGGGTCGGATTCTCGAAGGCATAACAATCCCGGGCCATCCAGCATGCCCGACGCCGCTCCCGACGATATAGCACGGGCTTTCGATTTACGGCACACGTTCACCACCTTCACCCAAAGGTGTGGCGGGGTTAGGGTCAGCACCATGATTGATCACGCTCGTGACCTGGTGTCTGTACGTGACGCGACGGAGCGGCTGCTCAGCGCAGCTGTCAAGCTGGACGACGCGGCGGTGACCGAGCCGTCACGGCTCCCCGGCTGGACCCGTGGCCATGTCCTCGCCCACCTCGCCCGCAATGCGGACGCCCTCGTGAACGTGCTCCAGGGCCGGCCCATGTACGTCTCCGGCGAGGCCCGGGACGCCGACATCGAGCGGGACGCCCCGCGCCCCCTCGACGTCCAGCTCGCCGATGTGCGGGACAGCGCCGCTCGCTTCCAGGAGGCGGGGGCCGTGCCCGCGGACTGGTCGCGCACGGTGGAGCTGCGGGGCGGAGTGACCGATTCGGTGTCCCGGGTGCCGTTCCGGCGGTGGGCCGAGGTGGAGCTGCACCATGTGGACCTCGGGATCGGGTACGAGCTGGAGGATCTGCCGGAGGAGTTCGTCGAGCGGGAGATCGACTTCCTCGCGGCGCGGTTCACGGGCCACGCCGACGTGCCGCCCACCCGCCTCACGAACGGCACGCGCGCGTGGAGCACGGGCCGGGAGGCTGGTGCACCGGACATCACCGTCACAGGGAGCCGGCCCGACCTGCTCGGCTGGCTCGCCGGGCGCCGGGACGGCTCCGGGCTGACCGTGGACGGCGGCCCGCTGCCCGCACTGCCCCCGCTGTAGGGCGCGATCGGTCCTCCGGCACCTCCCCCCTATAGGCTGCCGCCATGACGTACAGCGGAGAGGTGACGGTCGGCGGCCCGGCGGACGTGCACGAGCTGAAGGACCTGATGATCACCAAGATCGCGGTCGGTCCGATGGACAACAACTGCTATCTGCTGCGCTGCCGGGCCACGGACGAGCAGCTGCTGATCGACGCCGCCAACGACGCGGAGACGTTGATCGGCATGATCGGTGACGACGGCATCGCGTCCGTCGTCACCACGCATCAGCACGGGGACCACTGGCAGGCGCTCGCCGAGGTCGTCGCGGCCACCGGCGCCCGCACCTACGCCGGCCGGGACGACGCCGACGGCATCCCCGTGCCGACCGACGTCCTGGTCGACGACGGCGACACCATCCGGGTGGGACACGTGGAACTCACCGCGCGCCACCTGGTCGGACACACGCCGGGCTCCATCGCCCTCGTCTACGACGACCCGCACGGACATCCCCACGTCTTCACCGGCGACTGCCTCTTCCCGGGCGGCGTGGGCAACACCCGCAAGGACCCGAAGGCGTTCGCCAGCCTGATCCACGACGTCGAGACGAAGATCTTCGACGCCCTCCCGGACGAGACCTGGGTCTACCCGGGGCACGGCAACGACACGTCCCTGGGCGCGGAGCGACCGCATCTGCCGGAGTGGCACGCGCGGGGGTGGTGAGGGCAGGCGTGGACGGCGCGCGCACCCCGTGTGAACCTTTCACACGCGCCGGAGCCCTGCGCACGCTCCCCGCGTACGTGGTTGCGCAGTCAACTGGAAGCAGCCCCGCGCAGGATGACGGCTCCTGCGCGGCAGGGCCGCCGGTCCTTCGATCCCCGCCCTCGGCCGGCGGCCCCGGCGTATGCCTCAGACGGGGTGCCGTGATCGTGGAAGCGGGGCGGCGGTAAGGGGCGGGCGCCCGGCCGACGGGACTTACGCCTCGGTCTGTGCCGCGCCGAGGAGCGCGGCGACCCGCTCCACTCCGAACACATACCCCTGGACCCCGCAGCCTGCGATGACCCCGTTGGCGCGCAGCGAGACATACGAGTGGTGCCGGAACGACTCGCGCTGGTGGATGTTGGAGATGTGGACCTCCAACACCGGCATGCCGTCACAGGTGTTGAGGGCGTCCAGAATCGCCACCGACGTGTGCGAGTAGGCGCCGGGGTTGATCACGATGCCGCAGTGGTTCAGCCGCGCCTCGTGGATCCAGTCGACCAACTCACCCTCGTGGTTGGACTGCCGGAAGTCCACCGTGCCGCCGTGCGCTGCCGCCGCCTTGGCGCACTTCGCCTCGACGTCGGCGAGTGTGTCGGAGCCGTAGATCTCCGGCTGGCGCTGGCCGAGCAGGTTCAGGTTGGGGCCGTTGAGGATCATGATCGGGGCGTTGGCCAGGGTGCGGGGCACGGTTCCTCCGGTCCGTCACGGGTGGGGCGATCCGTCGAGGACCGCTGCTCGGACCCGGTTTATCACGGTGCACCGACAGCGCGACCCGCTCTACCCTCCCTGGATGACGATCTCGTACCCGCCCAAGCCGTCGCCGGGTGACCGTATCGCCGTGATCTCGCCGTCCGCCGGTCTCGCCGGGCTCTTCCCGCGCCCGTACGAACTGGGCCTGGAACGGCTGCGCAAGGAGTTCGGCCTTGAACCGGTCGAGTATCCGGCGACCCGGAAGATGGGCTCGACGCCCAAGGAGCGCGCCGACGACATCCACGCGGCCTTCTCCGACCCCGACATCAAGGCAGTCATCGCCTCGATCGGCGGCGACGACCAGATCACCGTACTGCCGCTGCTGGACCGGGAGTTGATCCGGGCGAACCCGAAACCGTTCTTCGGGATGAGCGACAACACAAACCTGCTCGCGTATCTGCACAACACGGGGATCGTCGGCTACCACGGCGCGTCCGTGATGGTCGAGCTGGGCCGTCCCGGCGCCATGCACCCGCAGACCGCCGACTCCCTGCGGGCAGCGCTGTTCACCTCGGGCGAGTACGAACTGCGGCCCGCCGAGCACTGGCGGGACATCGACCGCGACTGGGCCGATCCGGCTACCTTCGACGCGCAGCCGGAGACCCGGCCGGGCACCGGATGGACCTGGCGGAACGCCGATCAGGTGGTCGAGGGCCGCAGTTGGGGCGGCTGCCTGGAGATCCTGGGCTGGCTGCTGATGGCCGACCGGGAGATCTCGCACGACCTCACGGAGTACGACGGCGGAGTGCTGCTGCTGGAGACCTCGGAGGATCTGCCGAGCAGCGACGAGGTCTTCCGCACGCTGCGGAACATGGGCGAGCGCGGGCTGCTCCAGCGGTTCGCCTCGCTCCTGATGGGCCGGCCCAAGACATGGTCCTTCGCGCACCCCAACAGCCCGGAGGAGAGCGCGCGTTACGCCACCGGGCAGCGCGAGGCGGTGGTGCGGGCGCTGGAGGCGTACGCCCCCGACCTTCCGGTGGTCTTCGATGTGGACTTCGGACACACCGATCCGCAACTCGTCATTCCTTACGGAGGCACGATCCGCGTCGACGGCCCGGCCCGGCGCATCACTGTGACGTACTGAGGGACGTCCCGCGCCCCCGCGCGCTCCCGTAACCGTTGATCACCGTGGGTAGTTGACGCGGCATGCACGATGTACGCACCGTAAGGGCACCCTCCATGCTGCGGCTCGCGACCGCCTCACTCGCCGGGACGGCCATCGAGTTCTACGACTTCTTCGTCTACGGGACCGCGGCGGCGCTGGTGCTGGGTCCACTGTTCTTCCCGACGTTCTCACCGGTGGCGGGGACGCTGGCCGCGTTCGGCACGTTCGGCGTGGGCTTCGTCGCCCGGCCGCTCGGCTCGGTGCTGTTCGGGCACATCGGGGACCGGCACGGCAGACGTCCGGTCCTGGTCGCGTCGCTGCTCCTCACCGGCGCTTCCACGGTCGCGGTCGGCTGCGTGCCGACCTACGACACGATCGGTGTGGCGGCTCCCGTGCTGCTTCTCGTCCTGCGGTTTCTGCAGGGCCTCGGGCTCGGCGGGGAGTGGGGCGGGGCCGTGCTGCTGACGGCGGAGCACGCGCCCGCCGAACGGCGCGGGCTGTGGTCGAGCTTTCCGCAGGTCGGTCCGGCGCTGGGGTTCCTGCTCGCCAATGGCGTGATGCTGGCGCTGTCGGCGACGCTGACCGACGCGCAGTTCGCGACCTGGGGGTGGCGGGTGCCGTTCTGGGCGGCCGGAGTGCTCGCCGTGGCGGGGCTGTGGCTGCGGTCCTCCCTCACCGAGAGCCCCAGTTTCCTGGAAATCGACGACCACGCGCGCGTGCCGCTCGCGGAGGTGGTGCGTGACCACTGGAGGCTCGTCCTGCTGACCGCCGGTGCGCTCGCGGTGGGGTACGCGATCTTCTACGCCGTGACGACCTGGTCGCTCGCCTATGCGACGGAGCGGCTCGGGGTGAGCCGTACCGTCATGCTGACCTGCATCATGGCCGCCGTGGTGGTGAAGGGAGCCCTCACGCCGGTGGCGGCACTGCTGGGCGACCGCTGCGGCCGACGGCCCCTGTGCCTTGCGGGGTGCGCTGCCGCCGCCCTGTGGATGTTCCCGATGGTCGCGCTGCTCGCCACGGGGGCGCCGCTGCTGATGTTCCTCGGCTTCCTGGGGGCGATGCTCGCGTTCATCACGATGTTCGCCGTGATCGCCGCGTATCTGCCGGAGCTGTACGAGCCGCGGGTGCGGTGCACCGGCGCCGCGGTGGGCTACAACCTCGGTGGGGTCCTCGGCGGCGCGCTGACGCCGATCGTGGCGACCGCGCTGGCCGAGCAGAGCGGCCGTGTGCCATGGGGCGTGGCCGCGTATCTGACGGGGATCGCGCTGCTCAGCCTGGGCTGCTTCGCGCTGCTGCCGGAGACGCGCCCGGTGCGGGTGGTGGCGAAGGAGGCCGCTGTGCCATGAGTCGATGAATCGCCTTATGGATTGATCGCCAGCTCCAAGTACGCCGCGAACAGCACCAGATGGACCCCTCCTTGGAGTGGCGTGGCCCGTCCTGGCACGACCGTCAGGGAGCTGACCACCACGGTCAGTGCGAGCAGCACCATGTGGGTGGAGCCGAGGCCGAGGACCAGCGGCCCGGACAGCCACACCGACGCCAGCGCGACGGCGGGGATGGTCAGGCCGATGCTGGCGATCGCGGAGCCGAGCGCGAGATTCAGGCTGGTCTGCACCCGGTCGCGGCGGGCGGAGCGCAGCGCGGCGATGGTCTCGGGAAGCAGCACGAGCAGCGCGATGATCACACCCACGACGGCGTGGTGCAGTCCGGCGGCGGCAACGCCGGACTCGATGGTCGGCGACACCCCCTTGGCCAGGCCGACCACGCCGATCAGGGCGAGGCCGAGCAGTCCCAGGCTGACCCCGGCGGCACGGGCGGACGGCGCGTCCGCGTGGTCGTCGGCGGTGATCACCTCGCCCTGCCGGGTGATCGGGAGGAAGTAGTCACGGTGCCGCACGGTCTGGGTGGCGACGAACAGGCCGTACAGGATCAGCGACGAGAGCGCGGCGAAGGTCAGTTGGACGCCGGAGAATTCGGGGCCGGGCCTGCTCGTGGTGAACGTCGGCAGGACCAGGCTGAGCGTGGACAGCGTGGCGACCGTCGCGAGAGCGGCGCCGGTGCCTTCGGGGTTGAAGACGGCCGTTCCGTGACGGATCGAGGCGACCAGGAGGCACAGGCCGACGATGCCGTTGCAGGTGATCATCACGGCCGCGAAGACCGTGTCCCGGGCGAGGGTGGAACTCTTGTCGCCGCCGTCCGCCATCAAGGTGACGATCAGGGCGACCTCGATGATCGTGACGGCGACGGCGAGAACGAGGGAGCCGAAGGGCTCCCCGACCCGGTGGGCGACGACTTCGGCATGGTGGACGGCGGCCAGTACGGCGCCGGCCAGCACCAGCGTCACCATGGCGACGACAACGCCGGGCAGGTCTCGGCCCCAGGTGAGAATCAGCAGGATCGCGGCGAGCACCGGCACGAGGAGCGTCCACTGTGTCGTGAGCGACCTGAGCCGAGCGATCATGCGGTGATCGTCGCAGAACGGGACAGGCCACGCATTCCGGTTCCTCGGCCGGGCCCCGTGCTCCGGCCCGGCGGGGCCCTCCGGAGCCGCCGGGCTACTTGAGCTCGCGCATGTCCAGCACGTCGCAGTTGGTGTAGGTGCGTTCACCGATGCTCAACGCGCCCAGTTGCTCCGCCAACTTGGCCGTCTCGGGGTCTTCGCTGTTGCGCATGGCGTCGTCGTACGAGTCGAACTCGAGCACGGCGAGGTAGCGGCGGGGGTTGTCGCGGTCCTTCAGGAGCATGCGGTGTGTCGGGCCGCCGGCTTTGCCCGCGTTGCGCTGGGCGAACTCCTGGAGCTGCTGCTCCATTTCCTCAAGGCGCTCGGTCTCGAAGCCGATGATCTGCACGAACTTCATGGGTGCCTCCACCCGGACGCGGCGTCCCCGGGGCGGGGAACGCGCTCAAGACCCAAACAAGCACCGGGAGCGGTGCCCGGCAATTCGCCGCGCACCGCTCCCGGTGATGGTTGTTTCTACGCCCGAAGCGGTCAGGCTTCGATGTCGGCCTTCGGAGCGCCTTCGGCCTCCTTCTGCGCCTCCTCGGCCGCCGCCTGCTTCTTCGACGCCCGCAGACTGGTGATCGTGGTCACGATGAGGACCGAGCAGATCACGCCGAGCGAGACGGGGATGGAGATCTCGGGGACATGGACCCCGGACTCGTGCAGGGCGTGCAGCACCAGCTTGACGCCGATGAAGCCGAGGATGATCGACAGGCCGTAGCTGAGGTGGACCAGCTTCTTCAGCAGGCCGCCGATGAGGAAGTACAGCTGCCGCAGACCCATCAGCGCGAACGCGTTGGCCGTGAAGACGATGTACGGGTCCTGGGTCAGGCCGAAGATCGCGGGGATCGAGTCGAGCGCGAACAGGACGTCGGTGGAGCCGATGGCGAGCATCACGACCAGCATCGGGGTCATGACCCGCTTGCCGTTCTGCTGGATCCACAGCTTGGTGCCGTGGTAGCGGTCGGCCACACCGAAGCGGCGCTCGGCGGCCTTGAGGAGCTTGTTCTCCTCGAACTCCTCGTCCTCCTCGTCGGCCCGGGCATCCTGGATCAGCTTCCAGGCGGTCCAGATCAGGAAGGCGCCGAAGATGTAGAACACCCACGCGAAGCTGGCGATGATCGCGGCGCCCGCGGCGATGAATATCGCGCGCAGCACCAGGGCTATGAGCACGCCGACGAGCAGCACGCGCTGCTGGTACTGCGTGGGCACGGCGAACTTCGCCATGATCAGGACGAAGACGAAGAGGTTGTCGACGCTCAGCGACTTCTCGGTGATGAACCCGGCGAAGAACTCACCGGCAGGCTGTCCGCCGCCGAAGACGGCCAGGCCGAGCCCGAAGAGGCCGGCCAGGACGATCCAGACGATGGTCCAGATTCCGGCTTCCTTGATGGATACGTCGTGCGGCTTGCGGCCGATGAAGAAGTCGACCGCGATGAGGGCGGCAAGCCCCAAGATCGTCAGGACCCATAGGGTCACGGAAACATCCACTGCGCCTCCGGCAGTACGTAACGGCAAATGTCAGCGTCGTCGCTGCCGGAGGTCTCTTCCACCCAAGTGGGCCGACGCCCCGGGATCTGGCCTGATCCGTATTGACGGGTACGCCGCAGTAGACAGGGAGTACTCCCCTCCGCACCAAAAACACTACCCCAATCACCAAGGAAAGGTAAAGCGCTTGGCAAAAGAAAGGCCAAAAGACCTGGTCAGATAGGCTTTACCTGTGCTTGGTGCGGGCTATGGCGACCTGGGTGAGCACCTGCTGGAGCACCTCGCTGCCGTGCGGTACGAGGCACGGCTCGTACGTCCACGCGTGGCCGACCCACGGGTCGGCGAGGTGGTCGTCGGGTACCGGGGTGAGTCGCATCAGCGAACGCCACAGCGGGTCGAGCAACGGGCCGTAGGCGCTGGCCTCCTCGCGATCGGCGACCATCATCAGATGGACGCCGACGGCCGGTCCCTCGTCCGCGAGGTAGCGCAGCTGGGTCACGGCCCGGTCGTCGAAGCCGTGCGGGAAGTCATTGACGATGAGGAGTTGCTCGGAGGTGTCGAAGCCGGGCGGGAGCGAGTCGGCCGCGCCGCCGCGCACCGCCATCTGCACCAGATCGACGCGCTGGGTGAGCCGGGCGAGGACGTCCGACACACCGGCCGCCCCGATGGCGGGCGGCGCGGCGAGCACGCCGGTCTGCACGAGCGGCGCGAGCGCCTGTGCTCCCGAACCGGCGGGGTCGATGGCGTGCACGGTGAACTCACCCGCCGGATAGACGGCGAGCAGCCGGGCCGCATGCGCCACCGCCGTCTCCATGGCCAACTGCCGCAGGTCATGGGAGTCGTTGTACACATCGTCGAGCGATCCGGACCGGCCGCTGTCGATCCACAGGCCCCGCTCCAGCGGCAGCCTGACCAGCATGGGTATGCGCAGCTCGGGGCACTCGGGCAGATGCAGATCGCCGAGGCGCAGGGCCATGGGGATCTCCATCGGCACCCGGTAGCCGTGCCACACCGGATTGTCCCAGCGGGCGAACGCCAAGGGCAGCGCCGGCTCGACGACTTCGATCTCGGCGGTGAGCTGGGCGAGGTCCCGGTCGAGGGCCGTCCTGGCCTGGTCGACGAGCTGAGTGTGCTTGGCCCGTGCGGTCTCCCGCGCGGCGTCACCCTGTCCCCCGATCCGGCTGCGCGGGTCGGACAGCACCTGGTCGAGTTCCTTCTCCATCCGCGAGTCGGCGAAGTCGACGGCGCTGCGGTAGGCGGCCGTGGTGCGGGCCAGGTCCTCGAACATGCCCCAGACCTGGTTGTAGAGCCGCTCCTCCATGGACCAGCCGGTCGCGTCACCCGCGACGGGCCGGGCGGGCTGCCCCGGCTGGGCCGGGGGTGCGGCCGGCGGGGGCGGGGGCGGGGCCGCGTTCTGCCGGCGTGGATGGCTGTAGTCGATCGGGCCGACGCCGGACCCGGATGGCTGGGTGGAGGCCGAGGGGTCCACCGATCCGGTGGGGTAGCCCTGCCGGGGCTCCGGGGCGCCCTGAGCGCCGTACGGAGAGCCGGTCTGGTCCGGGCCGAGGGCCGGTGCGGCCGCCTGCCGGGAGCGGTCGCCGTCCGAGGTGCGCGGTGCCTGCACCGAGCGGGCCACGCCCTGGGCCACCGCCTCGTTGATGCCACCGGCGAGCTGGTGGGCCTCGGGCAGGCCCTGGTCGGCGAGAAGCTCGGCGAGGCCGCCGGCGTACCCCTGGCCGACGGCACGCACCTTCCAGGCGCCCTGCCTGCGGTACAACTCCAGGGCGACGACGGCCGACTCGGCCTCCAGGCCGGTGATGGTGTAGCTGGCGATCTCGGTGCCGTCGAGTCCGGTGACCGCGACGAAGGGGGCGGCCACGGCGCCGAACTGGACCGGGCCTCCCACCCCGGAGGGCAGGGCGAGCAGCACACTGACCCGATGCACGGCCTCCGGCACGGCGTCGAGGTCCACCGCGAGACGATGGTCGGCGGCCGCCTGCCGGGAGACCTCCAGGCCCGGCAGGGTGGGTGTGCCCGGGTGGGCCACCCACTCGACGCCCTGCACCTTGCCGCGCTCGTCGCTGAGCGTGGCTCCGGCGACGATCGGCTTGCCGGCCGAGACCCGGATCTCGAGGCGGGCCTGGGAGAGCGGGTGGTTCTGCCCCCGCACCAACTCGGCCGTCATGCCTGCGTCCCCCTGTGCTTCATCGTGTCGTGTGCCGCCCGCAGGCGCGTTACAGGTGCGGCAGGATCGCCGGCATCAGGTCCTGGAAGGTGCGGCCGTTGGCCTGGGTGCCCAGCGCCGTCATCGTCCAGCCCGGGCCGTTGCGGTGCACCTTCGCCATGATCTGGGCCGTGTAGGCACCACCGCCGGCGAGCGTGTAGCGGGCGAGCTCCTCGCCGTTGGTCTCGTCGACGATGCGGCAGAACGCGTTCTGCACTTCCTGGAAGGTCTGGCCCGTGAAGGAGTTCACGGTGAAGACGATCTGGTCGATGTGGACCGGGACACGCGCGAGGTCGACGAGGATCGCCTCGTCGTCGCCGCCTTGGCCGACGCCGCCGACCAGGTTGTCACCGGTGTGCCGCACCGAGCCGTCGTCGCTCACCAGGTGGCGGAAGAAGACGACGTCGACCGGCTGCTTGTCCGCGAACAGCACGGCGGAGGCATCGAGGTCGATCTCCCGGGTACGCGAGCCGAAGAGGCCGCGCCGGGGAGCCGCCTGCCAGCCGAGACCCATGCGCACCGAAGTCAGGCTGCCGCCGTCGTTCTTCTGCAGACTGATGGCCTGACCCTTGGTCATGTTGACGGTCACGCGCTGATTCCCCTCTCGAGCTGTCCCCTGTTGCCGCGGAGTCCGCGGATGACGTGAACCCTACGCAGAGCCACTGACAGTGACGTACCCCGGTCCGTACTTTGTGTCGGTCTTGCAACACAGCGCGTTCGACGCCAGGTCAGGACAGCCCGGCCTCCCGCATCTGGCGCAGTTCCTTCTTCATCTCGGAGACCTCGTCGCGCAGCCGGGCCGCGATCTCAAACTGGAGGTCGGCGGCGGCGGCACGCATGCGCTCGGTCATCTCCTCGATCTGCCCGGCGAGCTCGGCCGCCGGACGGTCGGTCGGCACCGTCTCCTTGGCCTTGCCCTTGGCGGACTTGCCGCCCTTGGCCGCCTTGGCGCCGAGCGAGGGCACGGGGGCCTTGGCACCCTTGCCGTCCGTCATCTTGCGGTAGCCCGAGCCGAGGAGCTGTTCCGTGTCGATGTCTTCGCGGGCGATCTGCGCGACGATGTCATTGATCTTCTTGCGGAGCGGCTGGGGGTCGAGGCCCCGCTCCTTGTTGTACGCGACCTGCTTCTCCCGTCGGCGGTTGGTCTCCTCGATGGCCTTCTCCATCGCCGGGGTGATCTTGTCGGCGTACATATGGACCTGGCCGGAGACGTTGCGCGCCGCGCGGCCGATGGTCTGGATCAGGGACGTCCCCGAGCGCAGGAAGCCCTCCTTGTCGGCGTCGAGGATGGCCACCAGGGACACCTCGGGCAGGTCGAGGCCCTCCCGCAGGAGGTTGATGCCGACGAGGACGTCGAACTCGCCCGAGCGCAGCTCGCGCAGCAGCTCGACGCGGCGGAGGGTGTCGACGTCGCTGTGCAGATAACGCACCTGGATGCCGAGTTCGAGGAAGTAGTCCGTGAGGTCCTCGGCCATCTTCTTGGTGAGCGTGGTGACCAGGACGCGCTCGTCCTTCTCGGTGCGCTTGCGGATCTCGTGCACCAGGTCGTCGATCTGGCCCTCGGTGGGCTTGACGACGACCTCCGGGTCGACGAGGCCGGTGGGGCGGATGATCTGCTCGACGAAGCCGTCCCCGCGCGAGAGCTCGTACTTCCCCGGAGTCGCGGACAGGTAGACGGCCTGGCCGATGCGCTCCTGGAACTCCTCCCACTTCAGGGGGCGGTTGTCCAGCGCGGAGGGCAGCCGGAAGCCGTGGTCGACGAGGGTGCGCTTGCGGGAGGCGTCGCCCTCGTACATGGCGCCGATCTGCGGGACGGTGACGTGCGACTCGTCGATGACGAGCAGGAAGTCGTCCGGGAAGTAGTCGAGCAGGGTGTTCGGCGGGGAGCCGGGCTCGCGGCCGTCGAAGTGCATCGAGTAGTTCTCCACGCCGGAGCAGGAGCCGATCTGGCGGAGCATCTCGAGGTCGTACGTCGTGCGCATCCGCAGCCGCTGGGCCTCCAGGAGCTTGCCCTGCTTCTCCAGTTCCGCCAGGCGCTCCCCGAGTTCCTTCTCGATGTCGTTGACGGCCCGCTCCAGGCGCTCGGGCCCTGCGACGTAGTGGGTGGCCGGGAAGACGTACAGCTGGTCGTCGTCGCTGATGATCTCGCCGGTGACCGGATGGAGCGTGGACAGGGCCTCGATCTCGTCACCGAACATCTCGATGCGGACGGCCAGCTCCTCGTAGACCGGGAAGATCTCGATGGTGTCGCCGCGGACGCGGAAGGTGCCGCGGGTGAAGGCCATGTCGTTGCGCGTGTACTGGATGTCCACGAAGCGGCGCAGGAGCTGGTCGCGGTCGAGTTCGTCGCCGACCTTGAGGGGGACCATGCGGTCCACGTACTCCTGCGGAGTACCGAGGCCGTAGATGCAGGAGACGGAGGCGACCACGACGACGTCACGGCGGGTCAGCAGCGAGTTGGTCGCGGAGTGGCGCAGTCGCTCGACCTCCTCGTTGATGGAGGAGTCCTTCTCGATGTAGGTGTCCGACTGCGGGACGTAGGCCTCGGGCTGGTAGTAGTCGTAGTACGAGACGAAGTACTCGACGGCGTTGTTCGGCAGCAGTTCCCGGAACTCGTTGGCCAGCTGGGCGGCCAGTGTCTTGTTCGGGGCCATCACCAGGGTGGGCCGCTGAAGCTTCTCGATCATCCACGCGGTGGTGGCGGACTTGCCGGTGCCGGTCGCGCCGAGGAGGACCACGTCCTTCTCACCGGCCTCGATGCGCCGGGCTAGCTCGGCGATGGCCTGCGGCTGGTCGCCGCTGGGCTGGTAGGGGCTGACGACCTCGAAGGGCGCCACCGTGCGTTCGATGCTGGAAACGGGCCGCATGGGATCCACCGTACGACCCCCCACTGACAACGCGGCCTGATCACCTGTTCTGTGGGGTGCGGGAACTCCGGCCGCCCACTCTGCGGCGGGTGCGGATCATCGGGCGCCGGGTGGTGTGCGGGAGGGTGGAGTGGGCCGGGATTCCGGGCTTGTTCTCGACGGGGACCCCTGCGGGCTTCCCCATCACCATGAGCGGGTCGAACATCACCACGACGCCCGCGAGGAGGAGGAAGGCCAGCGGGCCGACCATGATGGGCGCGAGGATGCCGGCCGGCGAGTCTCCCGAGGTGGGGGCGCTCGCGGTGTGGACGTGGACCTTGAGGGCGGCCATGCCCGTGTAGTGCATGCCGCTGACGGCGAGTCCCATGACGAGGCTCGCCCCCACGCTCCACATGAACCCTCTGACCTGCCCGGCGGCCCACAGGGCGGCGGTGGCCGCGACCATGGCGATGACGACGGACGCGGCCACGGTGAAGGTGTTGTACTCCAGGTTCCCGTTGAGGCGCATTCCGGCCATGCCCAGATAGTGCATGGAGGCGATGCCCAGGCCGGTGATGGTGCCTCCGGTGAACAGAGCCGTTCCCCGAGCGCCCTTGTAGCCGACTATGAAGATCCCGATGCCCACCATGACGATCGCGACGCCCAGGCTGGCGAAGGTCGTCAGCATGTCGTAGCGGATCGGCGCACCGACGACGGTGAAGCCCATCATCGCGACGAAGTGCATGGTCCATATGCCGGAGCCGATCGCGGCCGAGCCCAGGGCCAGCCATCCCGGTCTCCAGGACTGGGAGACCAGCATGGACCGTGTGGTGCAGCGCAGACCGAGCGCACCGCCGAGGCAGGCCATCAGGTAGGCCACCAGCGGTGTGACGAGTCCGTAGCTGAATCCGTCGACCGTGCCCTGCATGCGCGGCTGCCCTTCCACCCTCTTACGTCCCGGACCTACATGAAAAAAGCCCCCCATCCCAGGACCACCGACGAGCGGTCAAGGTTGTGGTGGAGAGTATGTCTCCACCCGGAACGGTCGAACGATTATCCGGCAAAGAAACACGCCCTTGCCGCACTTGTGCGGCATCAGTGAGCGGAGTCGGGCAACTTCATTCAACCTGTGGCCATTCTGTACCCCTCCGCTGTTGACCCTCCGCTGTCACAGTCGATCTGTCCGTGATCGCCTCGACGCGAGGAGTACGCATGCACGCGCGCGCAGTCGCCACCGCGAGCACCGCGGTGGTCCTGGGCACCGCCGCCCTCCTGCTCCCCACCTCCGGTGCGCAGGCCGACCCCACCGCCGAGCCCCCGACGGTCATCGCGCACCGCGGGGCCTCCGCGTACGCGCCCGAGAACACTCTGGCCGCCATCGACAAGGCGGCCGAGCTGGGCATCGACTGGGTCGAGAACGACGTCCAGCGCACCAAGGACGGCGAGCTGGTCGTCCTGCACGACGACAGCCTGGCGCGTACGACCGACGTCGAGGACGCCTTCCCGGGCCGGGCTCCCTGGAAGGTGAAGGACTTCACCGCGGCGGAGATCGCCCGCCTCGACGCGGGCAGCTGGTTCGACCCCGCCTACGCGGGCGCGCGCGTGCCGACGCTGCAGCAGTACGTACGGCGCGTGGAGCACCACGACCAGAAGCTGCTCCTGGAGATCAAGAACCCCGGGCTGTATGCCGGCATCGAGCGGGAGACCCTCAAGGTCCTCGGCAACGAGGACTGGCTGGACCAGCGGCACCTCGCCGGCCGGCTGATCGTGCAGAGCTTCAGCGCGGACAGCATCCGGACCGTCCACGAGGTCAAGCCCGCCGTCAAGACCGGCTTTCTCGGCACGCCGTCCGTGGCGGCCCTTCAGGAGTACGCACGCTTCACCGACCAGATCAACCCGTCCTACCTCACGGTTTCGACGGGCTACGTCTCCGCCGTCCACGGGTTCACCGGCCCGCACGGCAAGCCGCTGGAGGTCTTCACCTGGACCGTCGACGACGCGCGGACCGCCCGCCGGGTCGCCGGGTACGGCGTCGACGGCATCATCACCAACAAGCCGGACGTGGTGCGGGACGCGGTCAAGGGGTCCTGAGTTCTGCGCGGCCGGGGCGTTGTCAGTGGCGGACCGTACGGTGGAGCGCATGGACAGCCATGGGCAGTACGAGCAGCAGGTCGTGTGGACCGTCGTCGGCACCGACATCGGTCCGCTGCTGCTGGCCGCGACCCGCGACGGCCTGGTCAATGTCGTGTTTCACGCCACGGACGCGGTGCGCGACAAGGCCCTCGACCGGCTCGGGTCCCGGCTGGGCAGCGAGCCCGTCGAGGCACCGGACTCCCCGCTGCTGGCCGAGGCGATACGGCAGTTCAAGGCCTATTTCGCGGGTGAGCGGCGCGACTTCGAGCTGCCGCTGGACTGGTCGCTGATCTCGGGGTTCAACCGGGAGGTGCTGCGCGAGCTGGCCTCCGGCGTGCCGTACGGAGCGGTCGTCGGCTACGGCGATCTCGCGGGGCGGGTCGGTCAGCCCGGCGCCGCCCAGGCGGTCGGAATGGCAATGGGCTCCAATCCCCTGCCGGTCGTCGTGCCCTGCCACCGGGTCGTGGAGAGCGACGGCGGCATCGGGGGGTTCGGGGGCGGCCTGGAGACCAAGCGGCGGCTGCTGGCGCTGGAGGGGGTGCTGCCCGAGCCGCTGTTCTGAGGCTTCGGGCGAACACGCCTCTCCCAAGGCGAGCCGACGGTGGGCCCTTTACTCCGGCCCTGCGCGGAGGCTGGCCGGGAGGCGGAGCCGGTAGCAGACTCCGCCATGCGCACAGCCACTGGCATCCGAGGGCTCGGAGCCGAAGGGACGGCGATCACGCATGAGCGGAAACAGGGCAGTCGCGTATCTCAAGCCGGGCGCGGTGGAAGTGACAACCATCGACTACCCGACGCTTGAACTCCAGGACGGGCCGGGGGTCGCACCCGAGAACGTCGGCCGCAAGTGCCGGCACGGAGTGATCCTCAAGGTGCTCGCCAGCAACATCTGCGGAAGCGACCAGCACATGGTGCGCGGGCGGACGACCGCGCCCGAAGGGCTGGTCCTCGGACACGAGATCACCGGCGAGGTCGTCGAACGGGGTCCGGACGTCGAGAACATCGACGTCGGCGACATCGTCTCCGTACCGTTCAACATCGCCTGCGGGCGATGCCGCAACTGCAAGGAACGCAAGACCGGCACCTGTCTGAACGTCAACCCGGCCCGCCCCGGGGCGGCTTACGGCTATGTCGACATGGGTGGCTGGGTCGGCGGCCAGGCCGAGTACGCCATGGTCCCCTACGCGGACTTCAACCTGCTGAAGTTCCCGGACCGGGACCAGGCACGCGCGAAGCTGCTCGACCTGACCATGCTGTCGGACATCTTCCCGACCGGCTTCCACGGCGCCGTGAGCGCGGGCGCCGGGGTCGGTTCGACGGTGTACGTCGCCGGGGCGGGCCCGGTCGGTCTGGCGGCCGCCGCGTCCGCGCAGCTGCTGGGGGCCGCGGTGGTCATCGTCGGCGACCTCAACGCCGAGCGCCTCGCCCAGGCGCGGAGCTTCGGCTGCGAGACCGTCGACGTGTCGCGCGGCAGCGTGGGCGAACAGATCGCGCAGATCCTCGGGGAACCCGAGGTGGACGTCGCGGTCGACGCGGTCGGCTTTGAAGCCCGGGCCCATGGTCCGGATGCTCCGGAGGCGCCCGCGACAGTCCTCAACTCGCTGATGGGCATCACGCGCGCGGGCGGTGCCCTGGGCATTCCGGGCTTGTATGTCACGGACGACCCGGGCGGGGTCGACGAGGACGCGAAGTCCGGGACGCTGAAGGTGCGGCTCGGCCTCGGCTGGGCCAAGAGCCACCGGTTCACGACCGGACAGTGCCCGGTGATGCAGTACCACCGGGGCCTGATGATGGCGATCCTGCACGAGCGAGTGCACATCGCCAAGGCGGTCAACGCGACCGTCATCGGTCTTGAGGACGCACCGCGCGGCTACGCCGAGTTCGACCAGGGCGCGAGCCGCAAGTACGTGCTCGACCCGCACGGGGCGCTGAAGGGGGTACAGCCGGTCTGAGCGTCCGGCAGAACACGCAGGGGGTGCTCACGCGCGCGTGAGCACCCCCTGTCATGGCCTTGCTGCCAACAGCAGGCCCCTAGTCGTAGTGGCGGGCCTCGAAGACGTTCCCGTCCGGGTCACGGAAGTAGAAGCTGCGCTTCGCCAGACCGCGGGCGCCGAAGGAGTCGTACGAGATCTCCGACACCGGAACGGCGCGTTCCTCCAGGCGGCCACGGAGGGCGTCGAAGCCGTCGGCGGCCAGGGCGACGCAGACGTGGTTGACCGGGTGTCCGGCGCTGTCCGCGGCGCCGGGGAGCATCTTCATGCGTTCCGCCATGGTCTGCGGCATCAGATCGAGAATGGTCTCCTCGTTGAGGCGTACGGAGGGGAAGGGGACCTGGCCCGCGGCGAAATCGGTGAGCCTCAGGGGCTCCATGCCGAGGGTCTTCTCGTAGAACTCGGCCGAGCCGATCGGGTCGTTCACCCAGAGAACGACGTGGTCGAGACGTGTGGTGTGGTCCGTCATGCACCCCAGGCTGGTGCTCTCCCCCACAGGCCGCAAGGGTTTGACGTGGCGTGCCGCCCGCCAGAGATGAGGGAAGACCGAACGACAGGAGGCAGGCGCGTGGTGCTGATGGTGTCCGAGGAAGTGCGGGAGGCGGTTGACGCGCGTCGACCGGTGGTTGCCCTGGAGTCCACGATCATCGCGCACGGGCTGCCGCGCCCGCGCAATCTGCAGGTGGCACTGGAGCTGGAGGCCGTCGTACGGCAGCAGGGTGCCGTACCGGCGACGATCGCCGTACTGGACGGGCGGCCCCACGTCGGCCTGGACAAGGAGCAGCTGGAGCGGATCGCCAACGAGGACTGGATCCGCAAGCTGGGCCATCGTGACCTGCCGCTCGCCGTGGCGTCGGGTGCGAGCGGGGCGACCACGGTGTCGGCGACGGCACTGCTGGCGGCTTCGGCCGGCGTCCGGGTGTTCGCGACGGGCGGTCTGGGCGGAGTGCACCGGGAGTGGACGGTGACGCAGGACGAGTCGGCGGACCTGGGGCTGCTGGCCCGTACCCGGATCACGGTGGTGTGCGCGGGCGTGAAGTCGATCCTGGACGTGCCGGCCACGCTGCAACGGCTGGAGACGCTGGGCGTCGCCGTGGCGGGGTACGGCACGGACCGGTTTCCTGGCTTCTATCTGTCCGACTCGGGGCACCCGGTGGACTGGACGCTGCGGACACCGGAGCAGGCGGCGGACGTCATGCGGGCGCAGGACGCGCTCGATGGACCCGAGTCGGCGCTGATCGTCGCCAATCCGGTACCCGAGGACGAGCAGCTGGATCCCGAGGTGCACGCGCGCGTGCTGGCCGACGCGCTGCACGCGTGCGAGGAAGAAGGCGTCAGTGGACAGGCGGTCACGCCGTTCCTGCTCGACTACCTGGTGCGGCACACCGAGGGTGCCTCGCTGAGTGCCAATCTGGCGGCGGTGCGCGGCAACGTACGGCTGGCGGCGCAGATCGCGGCGGCCTGGGCCGGGGCGTGACCGCGGAACAGCGGGACGCGCTGCTGGTCGTCGGGGACGTCGTCACGGACGTCGTCGCCCGGCACCGGGGGCCGCTCGCCTCAGGGACCGACACGGCCGCGACGATCCGCACGGTACCGGGCGGCGCGGGCGCCAATGTGGCCTGCTGGGCGGCTCATTGGGGCTGTCCCGAGGTGCGGCTGCTCGGCCGGGTGGGCGCGGACGCGAGCGCGTGGCACGACCAGGAGCTGGTCGACTGCGGAGTACGGCCCCACCTCGTGGTGGACCCGCAGGCTCGGACCGGAACGGTGATCTGCCTGGTCGACACGGATGCCGCAGCCCAACGGACGTTCCTCACCGACAGTGGGGCGTCGTTGCGGCTCGAACCCGGCGACTGGTCGGCGGCGCTGCTGGACGGGGTCGCATGGCTGCATCTGTCGGGCTACCTGCTGTTCTCCGAACCGAGCCGGGCGCTGGTGGCCGTGGCCCTGGAATCGGCACGCGCGCGTGGCGTGCCGGTGAGCATGGATCCGGCGTCCGCCGGTTTTCTCGCGGAGCTGGGCGTCGACCGCTTCCTGGCGCTGGTGGAGGGTGTGGACGTCCTGCTGCCCAGCCGTGACGAGGCATGTCTGCTGACCGGGCTGCCCGATGCGGCCGACGCGGCGGCCAAGCTGAGCCGCCATGTCCCGCTGGTGATCGCCAAGCAGGGCGATCAGGGCGCGCTCGTGGCCCGGTCCGGCACCGTGTCCGCCCATGTCCCCGCAACGCCGGCGACACCGACGGACACGACGGGAGCGGGCGACGCCTTCACGGGCGCCTTCCTCGCGACGCTGCTGGCGGGCGCCGGGCCCGAGGACGCGGCGGCGGAAGGATGCCGGGCGGGTGCGCTGGCGGTCGAACGGGTGGGTGGCAGACCGCCGGCACGCGATGCCGACGGGGCGAGTGGCAGGCCACCGGTGCACAGCTGACGACGAGGCGAGAGCCAAAGCACCGGTGCATGACTGACGACGAGGCGAGAGCCAAAGCACCGGTGCATGACTGACGACGAGGCGAGAGCGAGAGCACCGGTGCATGACTGCCGTCGGGCCGCCTCGCGCGGTGCCTCCCGCCGGCCGACATCCCGCTGTCGGCCCTACGCCCTGCGCCCCCACGCCGAGATCATCGGGGCCGTGGCCAGATCCATGGTGCCGGAGCCGACGTTCGCCAGGTGGCGGTCGATGTCGGCCTCCGTGGCGAGGTCCGCGGTGACGAGCTGGTCGCGGATCTGACGGATCGTCGCGGATTCCAGGGCGGCACAGGCGGGTGAGGCGACCGGGAAGTACGCGTCGGCCTCCACACCGCGCAGTCCGGCCTCACGCAGCAGGCGCGGGAGCGTGCGGCCGTACGCGAGGTCGGCGCCGCGGTCGGCGAGCAGTTGGCGGAAGCCGGTCCGTAGCCGGTTCGCCAGCTGCTGGTCGGGACCGTACTCGTCGGGGCAGGCCAAGGGTTGCAGGGCAGGGTCGGCGTCCTCGATCAGGAGCCGTCCGCCGGGACGCAGGGCCTTGACCATGGAGCGCAACGCCCGTTCCCGGTCCGGCACATGGACGAGGATGAGCCGGGCGTGCACCAGGTCGAACCCGTCCCCCGGCGGCTCGTCGGCACCCACGTCATGGACGCGGACCTCGACGGGGGGCCGGGCGGCCGAGGTGAGGCGCGAGATGTCGATGTCGGTGGCGACGACCTTTCCGGTCGGACCGACCTTCTTGGCCAGCCAGGACACCACGGAAGTACCACCGGCGCCGACCTCCCAGCAGCGCCAGCCGGGTCCGATGCCGAACCCTTCGAGGTGCCGGAACGTCGTGGGGTCGAAGAGGGTGGCGAAGGCGGCGAAGCGCTCGGCCGCCTCGGTCTGCCGGTTGTCGAGAAGGTATCCATCGCTTCGCGTCATGCCGTGATCATCCCATTCGCTCCACTTGTCCGGTCCGCCGACGCTCCGGTAGGACGATCCCATCGGAGACGATCCTCTCCATCTTCGTCACCACGTCGTGGGAGACGCGCAACGTTGTCCACAGCCGGGAACAAAGCGGAATTGGCTGTACCCACAGGCCCGCCCAACAGTCCGGCGGAGCTGGCAAACTGGCACGCCAGGGCGCAGAAATGCGGCGCGGAGATCCACGCGAGGAGATCCAGATGGCGATGGCAGGGAATCTGCGGAAGGTGACGGGCCTCGGCAAGGTCGGTGGCCTGCGCAGAGTGGCGCGGCTGGCCCGGCGGCGCCCGCGCGTCGACCTGAGCCATCCTGCCCGGTCCCCGCTGGGTTCCTCGGTGGTGAACTGCGTGACCTACCGGGACGGCGCCCGGGATCTCGCCGGCGGCGATCTGGTCGACGCGGTGCAGCGGGTGCGCAAGCACGGCGACGGTTTCGTCTGGCTCGGTCTTCACGAGCCGACGGACCAGGAGTTCGCGGGTATCGCCGAACTCTTCGACCTGCATCCGCTGGCGGTCGAGGACGCGATCGAGGCCCACCAGCGCCCGAAGCTTGAGCGCTACGACGAGACGCTGTTCGCGGTGTTCAAGACGGTCTGCTACGTCGAGCACGAGGAACTCACGGCGACCAGCGAGGTGGTGAACACCGGCGAGATCATGGTGTTCGTCGGCCGGGAGTTCGTGATCACCGTGCGGCACGGACGGCACGGCTCGCTGGGCCCGCTCCGTGAGGAGCTGGAGTCCGACCCCCAGCAACTCGCGCAGGGTCCCGCGGCGGTGCTGCACGCGATCGCGGACCATGTGGTCGACGACTATCTGAGTGTCACAGACTCGGTGCAGGGGGACATCGACGAGGTCGAGACGGCGGTGTTCGCGGAGAACGGCGCACGGGTCGACCCGGGGCGCATCTATCAGCTCAAGCGCGAACTCCTCGAACTGAAGCGGGCCGTGGTTCCGCTCGGCCGCCCGCTCGAGGATCTCGCCACCCGGCCGATACGGGTGGTCGATCCGGAGATACAGGCCTACTTCCGCGACGTCTCCGACCACTTGCTGCGCGCCAAGGAGCAGATAGCCGCCTTCGACGAGCTGCTCAACTCGATCCTGCAGGCGCATCTGGCGCAGGTCACGGTCGCGCAGAACGAGGACATGCGGAAGATCACGGCGTGGGCCGCGATCATCGCCGTGCCGACCATGGTCTGCGGGGTGTACGGCATGAACTTCGAGCACATGCCGGAGCTGCACTGGCAGTTCGGCTATCCCTTGGTCATGGCCGTGATATCCGTCGCCTGTCTGACGCTGTACCGCGGCTTCCGGCGCACCGGCTGGCTCTGAACTGGCTGATCGAGGTGATCGAGCGGGTCAGCGCGTGGGGGTCGTCCTCGCATAGACGGACTCGGCCCAGGTGGCGATCTGGTCCTCCGTCAGATGCTGGGCCAGGTCGGACTCGCTGATTATGCCGACCAGGCGCTTGTTCTCGATGACGGGGAGCCGGCGGATCTGGTGCTCCTGCATCTCGTGGAGTACGTCGCTGACATCGGCGTTCGCCGCGATCCAGCGAGGGGTGCCCTGGGCCATCTCGCCGGCGGTGACCTTGGCCGGGTCGCGGCCCATGGCCACGCAGCCGACGACGATGTCGCGATCGGTGAGGATGCCGCAGAGCCGGTCGTTCGAGTCGCCGATGGGCAGGGCTCCGACGTTGAGCTCGCGCATCAGCTGGGCGGCGCGGTCGAGGGTCTCGTGGGCAGGGATCCACTGGGCGCCGCGGTGCATGATGTCTCCGGCGGTGGTCATGGGCGTACCTCCCGGTGCCGGACGGCCGGCGCGGCGCGGAACGCACCGCTAGTCCCGGCGCCCCTCATTCTCGCCGTGCGGCCGGGCGGATGCACCCGGAGCGTCGGGATGACGTTCGAGCGCGGGGGCGGGCGCCGGACCAAGGGCTTCGCGCATACAACCGAGGGCTTCACGCAGACATCACGCAGACAAGAGAGAGGTGTGTCCAGTCAGCCGCTCCAGGCGGGATGCCGGGGGTCGTCGGCGCGGATCAGGACGTCGGCCGTGCCGGCGGGGTCGGTCTCGTCGTCGTAGCGCTCGAAGGCGGGAAGGGTCCACTGCTCGGCTTCGGGTGTACGGCGGCGGAGGGCGCCGGAAGTGAGGCGGACGTGGACGGACAGGTCGAAGGGGAACCAGTGGCGCAGCAGGAGGGGACCGTGGAACAACAGGGCGCCGCCGGGCGGGAGTTGGACGTAGGGGCTGCGGGTGGCGCGGTCGGTGGCCGGGTCCCACAGGTCGGGCAGGACGCGGCCGTCGCCGGAGGATTCGAGGGGGCCGAAGACCTCGCGCCATACGGCACCGGTGTCGAACCAGCCGTTGTAGTAGGCCTCGACGTCCCGGTGACCATATTCCAGACGCACCGAGGCGGGGCGCAGAAAGCCCTCCATGCCCACGACGAGTGAGGGGCGGCCGCGTATGCGCAGTGCTTCACAGACGCGTTCGGCGAGGTCTCCCGGGCGGGCGGCCGGCGCGCCGTCGAAGGCGATGCGGGGCCACGGGCTGCCGTCGGCCGTCTTCAGATCGAGCAGGCGCTCGGCCAGGAGATCGCCGAGCCGCTCCCAGGTGATCGCTTCGAGTCGCACACGGCCATGATGCGCCCGTTCCCGGTCGGCGGTGACGGGGGGGCGGGAATCCGGCGTGGATCGCGGGTCATCGGCGGGAAGGAAGCGCACATGGCACCCCTTGCAACGTCCGTGCACCGCGCCGGACTTCTGGTCTTCCAACCGATCAAGAGACGGAACTGCTCCGCATGCCATCGCGGGCCGCTGCAACTGCTCGTCATGGAGGAGGGCGCGCCGCGGTGTCTCGACTGTGCCGACCTCGGGCATCTGGTCTTTCTGCCGCGGGGCGACACGGCGTTGACACGCAGGTCGCGGGAGGAGAGCGGGCTGTCGGCGGTGGTCGTGCGGTTCAACCGGCGCCAGAGTCGGTATGAGCGGCAGGGCGTGCTGGTCGAGGAGGCGGCGCTCGCGCGGGCGGAGCAGCGGTGTCTGGTGGACGCGGAGGCACGGCGGCGGCGCCGGGTGCGGGACGCGGCGCGGCGGGCGGCGGAGGATCTGCGGTTCACGGAGGCGTTCGCGGGCGAGATAGGGCGGCTGTTTCCCGGCTGCCCGCAGGAGCGGGCGTGGGAGATCGCGGCGCATGCGTCCGTGCGGGGCAGTGGGCGCGTGGGGCGGAGTGCGGCGGGGCGGGCGCTGTCCGAGGGGGCGGTGACAGCGGCGGTCGTGGCGTCCGTGCGGCATGTGGACACGCCGTACGACCAACTGCTGATGAGCGGGGTTCCGCGGCACGAGGCGCGGCGGCGGATCGCGGCGGATGTGGAGGCGCGGCTGGGGGCTTGGCGAGCGGTGGGGGTGGTCTGAGGTCGGCCGACTGCTCCGAGTGAGTGCCTGGGCCTGGACTCTCGCGTATGTCGTCGCGCGGATGGGCCATGGTCACTGATCTCGTACGGGATTTCACTTGTGGTGACGGAAGGTGCCGGGCAGGTCTCGGCCGACGTGGGAGTGGGTGTTGAGATGTCGATCGACGGGCCGTACTTCGTGCTGACGGTGCTGGGCGTGGTGGGCACCGGGCTGGTGGCCGGGGTCTTCTGCGGGTTCTCGACCTTTGTGATGCAGGGGCTGGCCGCGCTGCCGCCCGCGCAGGGCGTCGCCGCGATGAAAGCGATCAACGTGACCGCGCTGCGCCCGGCCTTCATGCTGGTGTTCGTCGGCTCGGCTGTGCTGTGCGCGGTGATCGCGGTGGTGACGTTCGTGCTCTGGCCGGATGAGGGCACCGTGGAGTTGCTGGTCGGCAGTGCGCTGTATCTGTTCGGATCGTTCGGGCTGACGATGATCGCGAACGTGCCGCGCAACGAGGCGTTGATGAAGCTGGATGCCGGCACTCCGGAGGCGGCCGCGTACTGGCCGACGTATGTGCGCGAGTGGACGGCCTGGAATCACGTCCGCATGGTCGCGTCGGCCGGCGCGGCGGTGGCGTATGTGCTGGCCATCGCTTGAGGGAGGCCATGCCTCATCGCAGGAAACCCGGGGAGAAAGCGCTGTCGGGCACTCTGCGCGAGTGGCCGGAGGGACGTATCGTGGCCGAAAGAGTGCCGCCCGATGACGCACGGCCTGTTCACACGCGTATCTGAGGAAGACGGCCATGGCCGATCCCAAGGGTTTCCTGACCACGCCTCGCGAGGACTGGCCCCGCCGGCCTGTCGAGGAGCGGGTCCGGGACTGGGACGAGGTGTATGTCCCCGGGGCGCTGCTGCCCATCATCAGCAAGCAGGCCGACCGCTGTATGGACTGCGGGATCCCGTTCTGCCACGAGGCGTGTCCGCTCGGCAATCTGATCCCGGAGTGGAACGACCTCGTCTCCCGGGAGGACTGGCGGGCGGCCGCCGACCGGCTGCACGCCACCAACAACTTCCCCGAGTTCACCGGCCGGTTGTGCCCGGCGCCCTGCGAGACGGGCTGTGTGCTGGCCATCAACCAGCCCGCGGTCACCATCAAGAACGTCGAGTGCGCCATCGCCGACCGGGCCTGGGAGGAGGGGTTCGCACCGCCGCAGCCGCCGGACCGGCTCTCCGGGCGGACGGTCGCGGTGATCGGGTCGGGGCCCACCGGTCTCGCCGCCGCGCAGCAGTTGACGCGGGCGGGCCATACGGTCGTCGTGTACGAGAAGGACGACCGGCTGGGCGGGCTGATGCGGTACGGCATCCCCGAGTTCAAGATGGAGAAGCGGCATCTGGAGCGGCGGCTGGAACAGATGCGGGCCGAGGGCACGAAGTTCCGTACCTCGACGGCGGTGGGGCGGGATGTCGGCGCCGCGGAGCTGCGGGCGCGGTACGACGCCGTCGTGATCGCCACGGGAGCGACCGCGTGGCGTGAACTTCCCGTACCAGGGCGGGAGTTGGCCGGAATTCAGCAGGCGATGGAGTATCTGCCGCTGGCCAACCGGGTGTGCGAGGGCGATCTGGAGTCCTCGCCGATGTCGGCGGCCGGGAAACATGTCGTCATCGTCGGTGGCGGCGACACCGGGGCGGACTGTCTGGGCACGGCGGTGCGGGAAGGCGCCGCGTCCGTCACGCAGTTGGACATCTACACCCAGCCGGGCGCGGAACGGGACGACGATGCCGAGCCCTGGCCCACGTACCCGAAGATCTACCGGCTGTCGGCCGCGCACGAGGAGGCCGGTGAGCTGCGGACGGCGCCGGCGGCGGATGCGGATGCGCGGCTGTTCGCGGCGTCCACGCTCCGCTTCACCGGCGACGAGAGCGGGCATGTGCGGTCACTGCACCTGGTCGAGGTGGACGCGCAGCGGCGGCCGGTGCCGGGCACCGGCCGGATGCTGCCCGCCGATCTTGTGCTGCTGGCCCTCGGGTTCTCCGGGCCCGATCGGGCGGACGGGCTCGTCGACCAGTTGGGGCTGACGATGGAGGCCCGGGGCACGGTCACGCGGGATGCCGACTTCGCCACGAACGTCCCCGGCGTGTTCGTCGCCGGGGACGCCGCGCGGGGGCAGTCGCTGATCGTGTGGGCGATCGCGGAGGGGCGGGCGGTGGCGGCGGCCGTCGACCGTCATCTGACGGGGAGTTCACGGCTGCCGGCGCCGATCGGGCCGTATGACCGGCCGATGGCGGTGTAGGGGCTGGGCACAAGGGCCATCGGCGCCGTGGGGCGCCATGGATGCCATGGGTGCCAGGGGTGCGGTTCAGCGTTCGTCCGTGCCCGCCACCTTCCCCGTCGACAGGGCCACCCGGTTCCACGTGTTGATCGTGAAGATCAGGGCGAGTACGTGGGCGAGTTGCTCGTCGTCGAAGTGGGCGGCTGCCTCCGCGTAGACGTCGTCCGGGACGCCTCCGTCGGCGATCAGAGTGACCGCTTCGGTGAGGGCGAGGGCGGCTTGTTCCTGTGGGGTGAAGAAGTGCCGGGCCTCGCGCCAGACCGGGACCATGTGGAGCCGGTCCTCGCTCTCGCCGGCCTTGCGGGCGTCGTTGGTGTGCATGTGGAGGCAGTAGGCGCAGTGGTTGAGGTGCGAGGCGCGGATCTGGATGAGCTCGACGAGGGCCGGGTCGAGGCCCTCGCGGGCAGCGGCGTCGAAGCCGATGAGCGCGCGGAACACCTTCGGGGCGGTCTTCGCGAAGTTGATGCGGGTTGTCGTCGTGTTCGTCGTCATGTGCATCAATCTATGGAGCCGAAAGACCGGCTGTAGGGTGCATTTCCATGACGGAATCGTGGGTCAATTCCGCGGAGCGCATCGGTGCCGACCTGCATCTGGAGCTGTCGGGGCCGGGTGGGCGGCGGGCCGCGCTGATCCGGGCGCTGCGTGACGCCGTGCGCGGTGGGCGGCTCGCTCCGGGCACCCGGCTGCCGCCGTACCGTTCGCTCGCCGCCGATCTCGGCGTGGCCCGGAACACGGTGGCCGACGCGTACGCGGAACTCGTCGCGGAGGGCTGGCTCACCGCCCGTCAGGGCTCGGGCACGCGGGTCGCCGACCGGGCCGAGCCCTTGCGACACGCCGAGCGGGTGCCCAAAAAGGCACCTCCACGCGCGCGTGGGCCACGGCACGATCTCAGACAGGGCACCCCGGACGCGTCGGCGTTCCCGCGCGCAGCCTGGCTGGCCTCCTACCGGCGGGCCCTCCAGCAGGCGCCGAACGAGGTGTTCGGGCCCGGTGATCCGGCCGGGCGGCGCGAGCTGCGGGAGGCGCTCACCGAATATCTGGCACGCGCGCGTGGCGTGCGCACCGAGCCGGGCCGGATCGTCATCTGCTCCGGTTTCGCGCACGCCCTCCGGCTGCTCTTCGGGGGCGGAGTGCTGCGCGGACCGGTGGCGGTGGAGGCGTACGGACTGGCCTTCCACCGGGAACTGCTCCAGACGGCGGGGGCCCGGACCGTGCCGCTCCCCCTGGACGACGACGGCGCCCGCGTCGACCTGCTGGCGCGCGAGCGCGCGGTCCTGCTGACGCCCGCGCATCAGTTCCCCACCGGCGGGCCGCTGCACGCCGAGCGACGGGCCGCCGCCGTCGACTGGGCACGCGCGCGTGGCGGGGTGGTTCTGGAGGACGACTACGACGGGGAGTTCCGCTACGACCGCAAGCCCGTCGGCGCCGTCCAGGGCCTCGACCCCGAGCGGGTGATCCACATCGGCTCGGTCAGCAAGAGCCTGTCGCCCGCGCTGCGGCTGGGCTGGATGGTGCTTCCGGAGCGGTACGTGGGTGCCGTACTCGAGACCAAGGGCGAGCGGGAGGGCTGGGCGAGCGTTCTCGATCAGCTGAGCCTGGCCGACTTCATCGTCTCCGGGTCGTACGACCGTCATGTGCGGCGTATGCGGCAGCGGTACCGGAGCCGCCGTGACCGGCTCGTCGCGGCGCTCGCCGAGCAGGCGCCGCACATCGAGGTCACGGGTGTGGCGGCCGGACTGCACGCCGTGCTCAGACTGCCGCCCGGCACCGAGCGGTCCGCCGTCAAGGCAGCCACCTGGCAAGGCGTCGCGCTGGACGGACTCGCCGAGTTCCGGCACCCGGAGACGGACATGCCGGCCGCCGATGGACTCGTCGTGGGCTACGCGACGCCCCCGGAACACGCGTACGGGGCGGCGCTGGACGCGCTGTGCGGCGTATTGCCGTCGGCAAGCTGAGCTCACGTCGCCGAGCCGGTCGCGGAAACTCGTCACCGAATTCTCATATGTCCGGAATATGACTCAGGCCTGTCATGTTGGACAACAGAAGTGGGATCCTTGATCCCAGGAGGCGCGTCGTTGCCGTCACCGGATCCCGGTCCGGTCCCGACAGGGACCCGCCCCATCCTTCGTTCCGCCGTCAGGCGCAGGGCCACCCCAGCGCGTCCCCCCTGTTGGCGGCCGGTCCTGGAGGGTGTTCGATGACGACGATCGACGAACGTCACGGAGATGGTGCGCGGGGCAGGGAAGAGCCCCGGGGCGAGGTGGTCCTCAGCCCCGTCGAGGCCTACGGCCCGGCCGTGGTCGCCCTGGAGCAGCCCACCGCCGCACTCCCCCGACTCACGGGTTCCAAGGCGGCGAACCTGGCCCGCGCGGCCCGCGCCGGCCTGCCGGTACTCCCCGGCTTCGTGATTCCCAGCAGAGCGGGCGACGACCCGGCAGCCCTGCGAGAGGCCTGGCAGAGGCTCTCGTACGGCGGCACGCGCCCGCTGGTCGTACGGTCCTCCTCTCCGCAGGAGGACACCGAGGAGTCGTCCCTGGCGGGCCAGTTCGACTCCGTACTCGACGTACGCGGCTGGCGGGACTTCCGTACGGCCGTACAGACCGTGCTCGATTCGGCGCACCGGCCCGACGGGTCCACGGCGCCCATGGCGGTGCTGGTGCAACCCATGCTGACGGCCCGGGTCGGCGGAGTGGTGTTCGGTGCCGACCCGGTCGAGGGGCGGGCCGACCGCATGCTGGTGAGCGCGGTGCGCGGCGGCCCGGACAGCCTGGTCAGCGGTGCGCAGACGGGCACCAATCACTGGCTGAGCAGGAGCGGACGGGTACGGCGCACCCAGGCGCCGGAGGCCGGTTCACCGCTCACCCGGACCGAGTTGTTCCGGCTGGCGCGTCTCGCGCGGCAGGCACGGCAGGTGTTCGGCGGGCCGCAGGACATCGAGTTCGGGTTCGACGAGGACGGGCGGCTGTGGCTGTTCCAGAGCCGGCCGATCACGGCGATGGCGGCACGCCCCGCGCGCGGGGCCCGGCTGCTCGGGCCCGGGCCGGTCGCGGAGACGTTGCCCAGCCAGTTGGAGCCGCTGGAGGAGGACCTGTGGGTGGCGCCCATGTCCCGCGGGCTCGCCGCCGCGCTCGACATCGGGGGCAGCGCGCCGCGCCGGCTGCTGCGGACGACGCCGGTGGTCACCACGGCGGGCGGACGGGCCGCCGCCGACCTGCGGCTGCTCGGCGCGATTCCACCGAGGCACCGGTGGCTCGCGCTGCTCAACCCGGCACCGGGGGCGCGCAAGCTCGGCGCCGCCTGGCGGCTGGGCCGCCTCACCTCGGCGCTGCCCGGCCTGGCGACGGACCTGACGGCCGACGTCGACCGCCATCTCACCGAGCTCCCGCCGCCCGCCGCGCTGCCCACGCCCGACCTCACGGCCGAGCTCCGCTGGACCCGCGCGGTCCTGGTCTCCCTACACGCCCAGGAAGCCCTCTCAGGCGCCCTCCTGCCCGAACAGGCCAAGGCCCGCACGGCGGCGGGCGCGGCCCTGACCGCCCTCGCGGCGGCCCGTGCCCGAGGCGTGCCGGACGACCGCGTCGCCGCGACGGATCCGGTCGTGCTGGCCGTCACGGCGCCGAGCCTGCGGGCAAACGGGCGGCTTCCGGGGCAGGTGGGGGCAGCGGGCTCGGGGATCAACGCGTACACGACAGCCGACAGCCTCGTCGCGACCAACGGTCAGCAGGCATCCAACGGCCACACAGAAACCAACAGTCACTCCGCCCCCCGAACCACCCGCCCAGCAACCCCCCACCTCCCACCCCGCGAAGCCCTCCGCCTCCGTATCCGCTGGGTACAGGAGCTCCAGGTCCGCCTCGTCCGCGAAGCGGCCCGGCGACTCGGCCTGGATGTGGAGCGTGTCGGGCTGCTCCGCTGGCCGGAGCTGACCGCCGCCCTCGACGGAGCCGCGCTCCCGGCCGATCTGCACGACCGGGTGCCGCAGGCGCAGTCGCCTCCGCTGCCGGACGCGTTCCGGCTGGCGGACGGCGGGGTGGTCGTCGCCGAGCGGAGTGGCCGTGGCCGGCGCCGTGGCGAGGACGGCGCGCGCGGCGTGTCCGCGGGGCGCGCGGTCGGCACGGTCTGGGACGGGACCGGCACCCGGCCGCCGGACGCGGTGCTCGTCGTACGGACGCTGGACCCCGCGCTCGCCCCGCTGCTGCCCCGCCTCACCGGACTGGTCGCGCAGACCGGCAGCCCGCTGTCGCATCTCGCGGTGCTGGCCCGTGAGCTGGGGCTGCCCGCGGTGGTCGGCGCCACCGACGCCGTACGCCGCTTCCCTCCCGGCACCCGCCTCACCGTCGACGGGACGACCGGAGGCGTCGACACATGGGAGGGGCCATGAGGCGGATCGCGTTCCTCTTCGGGGCCCTGGCCGCCGCGGGAGCCGGGACCTACCTGGTCGTGTACCTGTACCGGTGGCAGTGGCAGCGCGCCATCCTGTGCGGGGTGCTGCTGCTGATCGTCGAGGTCATGCTGCTCGGCATCGTGATGCTGGGGCGGCTGGCCCGGATCGAGGAGCGGGTACGTGACACCGACCGGCGGCAGCGGGAGCTGACCGCGCGGCAGGAGGACGTACTGACCCGGCTGCGCACCAGTGCGCCCGAGCCGGAGAGCAACGGCCGGTTCCGCTGGCTGGACGACCCCGCCGAGCGGACGTACGTCTTCGTTCCGGTCCTCATGGTCGCCGGTGTCGCGCTGTCCGGGCTCGCCTGGGTGGTGCAGCGGGTGGCGACGGCGACGTCCCGTCCGGCGGAGCGGCGGCTCGCGGGGCGGGCGGCCGTCCTGAGCGCGCCCGGCCCGGACATCGGCGACGACCTGGAGGATCTGCCGCCTCCGGGCACGAGGCGCTCACAGGCGGGCACGGCGCGTATCGCCACCGTCATCGTCGTCGGCGTCGCACTGCTCGCCGCGCTCGTCGTCGGGCTGGCCGACCTCACCCAGACCCGGGCGGAGCCGGAGAAGACCGGCAGGGCGACCTCCGTGCTCTTCCAGGTCGACACGCGCGACGCAGGCATGACACCAGAGCGCCGGTCTCTCGCCGCCCAGCAGCTCTGGGAGCGGTGCCGGGACTCGACCTCCATACCCCTGCACCATGCGACCCTCGGTGACCTCGGCGACGGACTGTTCGCCGGAGCCGTACGGCCCGCGCTCAGCGAGCACGACCGTTTGCGGCTGCGCGGCTGCCTGGAGGACACGACGCTCGACCGAGCGCACCTCACGGTGGTCGGCATCGGCGACGCCGACCATCACGAGGATTGAGACATAGAGCACAAAAGCGGACACATCGAACAGATGATCACAGGCCCCGGGTTACGATGCCAAAGCGCCCTCGTCCCCTAGTCCCCCAGGTCGCCCATGGCTGTCATCACCGCAACCCTGCCCCGCCCCGCTCCCCGCACGCGTCCGCTGTCGCGGCGCGCACTGCGGATCCTGCTCGGCGTCCTCATCGGCTACCTCGTCCTCTGGGCCGCCGGCGCGGGAGGCATCCTGGGCCTGTCGTACTGGGCGAAGGCCGAGACCCCGGCGCCTGCGGGAACCCGCAGCGTCCAGGGCGTCCACAACTTCCAGCCGGTCGACCCCGACGGCAAGCTGTGGCGGGGCGCCGCTCCCTCCCCCGCCGGATACCGCGCGCTGGCGAGCATGGGCTTCACCACGGTCGTCGACCTGCGCGCCGAGAAGCTGAGCGCGGCCCAGCTCTCCGAACCCGGCAAGGCCGGGATGAAGGTCGTACACCTGCCCATCCGGGACGGCCAGACGCCGACGCCGAAGCAGGTGCAGCACCTGTTCAGCATCGTCTCGAACGCGTCCGGGCCGGTGTTCGTGCACTGCGGTGCCGGAGTCGGCCGTACGGGCACGATGGCGGCGGCCTACCTCGTGCAGACCGGTGAGGAGTCGTCGGCGCAGGCAGTGCGGCGCAACCTCGCGGTCGGACCGCCGTCGATCGAGCAGATCTACTACGGCCTGAACCTCAGCCCCAACAAGGCGGAGCAGCCGCCGCTGCCGGTCGTGGCCGTCAGCCGCGTGGTCGACGCACCGCGCCGCATCGCGTCCTGGTTCTGAACCCGCACGCCGCCCTTACGGCTTGCGTTGAACCCGCCCGCCGCCCTTACGGCTTGCGCCCCACCGCCCCATACCCGGGGATGACCCCGTCGTCCTGCCCGGGCACCGGCTCGCCCAGCTCCGGGTGCCACTGGTGGGGCAACTCGACGCCGGGCTCGACCAGTTCGAGGCCGGCGAAGAAGCGGGCGAACTCCTCGCGGGAGCGCAGGGCCAGGGTCACGCCCGCGGCCTTCATCTTCTCCACCGCCGCCTTCGACTCCTCCGGAGTGAAGTCGGCGGTGGCGTGCGTGACCGTCAGGAAACTGCCGGACGGCAGCTCGGACAGCAGCCGGCCGACCAGTTCGTGCGCGCCGTCCTCGTCGGAGACGAAGTGCAGCAGGGCGACGAGGGAGAGCGCCACGGGCCGCGTGAAGTCGAGAACCTTCCTGGCGCCCTCGATGACCGCGTCCGGGTCGCGGACGTCGCCCTGGAGGTACTCGGTCACCCCCTCGTCCGTGCCGCGCAGCAGGGCCTCGGCGTGGGCGAGCACGATCGGGTCGTTGTCGCAGTAGACGATGCGCGCGTCGGGCGCGATCTCCTGCGCGACCTGATGGAGGTTCGGCTCGGTCGGTATACCGGTGCCGACATCCAGGAACTGCCGTACGCCGTGCTGGGCCAGCCAGCGGGTGGTCCGGTGCATGAAGGCGCGGTTGACCCGTGCCATCACCGGGACCCTCGGGTCGAGGGCGAGCATCTGGCGGCCCATGGCCTCGTCGACCGGGTAGTTGTCCTTGCCGCCGAGATACCAGTCGTACATCCGCGCGGGATGCGGCTTGCTGGTGTCGATCCCGGCGGCGTTGCGTCCGGTGTCCTGCCCGGTCATGCGGCACTCCGTAAGCGTGTGAGACGGAAAGTGATCAAGTCAGCACCAAAGTTAGGGAAGTTGATGAAGCAATAACATGTGACATTCAAGACAGCAGGAAGTCCGCCTCCCCCGCCTTCGCCCCCTCGATGAAAGCCGTCATCTCGTCAGTGGTGTAGATCAGCGCCGGCCCGTCGGGATCGGTCGACTGGCGTACGGCGATCCGGCCGTCGGCCAGCTTCATCGCCTCCAGGCAGTTGCCTCCGTTACCGCCGCTCCACGGCTTGTGCCAGCCTTCGCTGCCCAAGTCCCGCGCGGGCATGCCGTTGTAGACGCGAAGGCGCGGCTTGATGCGATCCATTCACAGCTCCTTGCGGAGATCCCGGAGGATCTCCTTCGTGCGATGTGCTGTAGCGGCCTGCGCCGCCATGCGGTCCATGACCTCGAGGTGGGTCGCCACCTCTTCACGCGCGTCGAGATAGACGGCGCCGGTCAGGTACTCGCTGTAGACCATGTCCGGGAGTTCGGGCATGGCAAATCGGAACAGCACGAAGGGCCCGTACGTGCCGGGGTGCGGCCCGCTCGAGAACGGGGCGACCTGCAGCGTCACGTTGGGCAGCTTCGTGACCTCGAGCAGCTTGTCGATCTGAGCACGCATCACCTCCGGGCCCGCTACGGGGCGACGCAGGGCCGTCTCGTCCATCACCGCCCAGAATCGGGGGGCGTCAGGACGGGTGAGCAGATCCTGGCGTTGCATGCGCAGCGCGACATGGCGCTCTATGTCCTCGGGCCGGGTCTGGCCGATGGCGCCCGACTGCAGAACTCCGAGGGCGTATTCCTCGGTCTGGAGCAGACCGGGGACGAAATGCGGTTCGTAGCTGCGGATCAGGGCGGCCGCGCCCTCCAGGCTGACGTACATGGAGAACCAGCCGGGCAGGATGTCGTGGAAGCGCTGCCACCAGCCGGGTTTGTTGGCCTCCTCAGCCAACTGCACAAAGGCGTCGGCCTCTTCCTCGGAGACGCCGTAGGACTTCAACAGCAGCTGGAGATACGGGATTTTGAGCCCGACCTCGGCCATCTCCATACGGCGGACGGTGGCGGGGGCGACGCGGAGGATACGGGCGGCTTCCTCGCGCTTGAGGCCGGCGCGTTCGCGCAGGTCGAGCAGGCGCCGACCGAGGACGACCTGACCGACCGTCGGCGCGGACCGCGGCTCGCTCACCCTCCACCTCCACGAAAGATTCCTGACAGCCCGGCGGCGCCATTCGAAGACCTATTCGAAAATCTGGGTCAACCTTCGAGGTCTCAACTGGCGCCGCTCAACATGCTGTTGCGAGCAGTGTGCCACGGCATTCCACCGCGTCACACAGCACTCTGCATTTTTCAGAGTGACACTTGCCAAGTGTTCACGGCGGGGCGATAGTGGCAAGCGTGATTCCGTCCGCGCCCTTAGGAACAGACGCCGCCGCAGGCCCCTTCGGCCTCGGTGCGGCCCCGGTAGGAGGCCCTGGTGGGGCCGCAGCCGAGCGCCGGTTCCACTTCGAGCTGGCCGCACATCCGGGCTCTCCCGCCCAGGCGAGACGTCTGACGCGCGCCCGGCTGACCGGCTGGTCGGTGGGCGAGGACACCTGCGACTCGGCGGCGCTGATCGTCTCCGAGCTGGTCACCAACGCGATACTGCACACCGCGAGCACCCACATCGTGTGCGAGTTGCATGACGGCGCCGACCTCGTGCGCATAGCCGTCCGCGACGAGGGCTGCGCTCCGGGTGAGCCCCACCCGGCCGCACCGCGGTCCGAGGAGGAGCACGGGAGGGGACTGTTCCTCGTCGACGCGCTGTGCCGGGCCTGGGGCGCCCAGGAACACGGTCCCGGCCTGCTCGTCTGGGCGGAGCTGCCGCGCGAGACCGCCGAGGCCGTCCCCGGCCCGCGGGGCGACCTCGGCTGGGGCGCCCGCCCCAAGCCGGGCCCGTCCGGCGGCTCGGGCACAGCGGGCGAACACGCCAGGGACGCGCTGGGCGGGT
>NZ_JBFALC010000067.1:10678-51426 GCF_040656035.1 Streptomyces sp. NPDC050211 | reverse complement strand
GCCACCAGGCGGGCGGCGACCGACTCGTCCGGTCCGGGGGCGGCGGCTGCCAGGTACCAGGTCTGCAGTTCGCCCGAGCTCACCGCGGCCAGCCTCCGGTATACCTCCAGCCGCCGGACCGTGGCGCACTGCCCCAGCACCACCGGCCGCAGCACGGGATGCCGCAGCTCGCACGCGCCGACCCGCATCCGCACGAGTCCGGCCGCCTCGGCGGCGTCCAGATCGGCGGTGGTGAGTCCGTCGGACGCCAACGCCCGTTGCAGCAGCGGCCATTGCGGGGTCCGGCCGGCGGCGACGTACACCAACGCCTCCCGGCTGCGCGGCGGCAGCATCCGCAGCTGCCCGCGCCACGCACGCTCCACCAGCGGCCCGGGCGCCTCCCACGAGTCGTCCCACGGCTCCGCACCACCCGCACGGCTCCGGGCGAGCGCCGCGGCGTACTCGACCAGGACCAAGGGGTTGCCGTGCGCCAGCCGTACGATCCGGTCCGCCGCCGGATCCGAACGGTCGAGCGTATGGCGCCGCAGCAGGGTCCAGCACTCGTCGTCCGTCAGCGGCCCCAGCACGGCGTGCGGCAGGCTCTCCTGGCTCCCGTCCTCTTCCGGCCCGCTGCGCGCGGCCATGATCAGGGCCACTCGCTCGGTGGCCAGCCGCCGGGCCACGAACTGCAGGACCTGCCGGGACGACGGATCGGCCCAGTGCAGATCGTCGACGAGGACCAGCAGCGGCTGTGCCTCCCCGGCGGCGGCCAGCACGCCGAGCGCGCCCGCACACACCGCGTACGGGTTCGGCTCGGCGATGTCCGTGAGCGCCAGACAACCCTCCACGGCCCGCCGTTGGGCCGACGGCAGCTCGCCGAAGTGGTGGCGGAGCGGCAGCAGTACGTCGGCGAGCACCGCGTACGGCAGCACCGCCTCCGACTCCACTCCGCGGGCCCACAGCACCCGGGCGTCCCGGCGGCGGGCGGCGGCGTGGCGCAGCACCATGCTCTTGCCGATCCCCGGTTCCCCGCTCAGCAGCAGCGCACCGCCCCGCCGGGGCAGGGCGTCCACCAGACCGGCCACCAGGTCGCGTTCGGCGGTCCGGCCGACGAGGGGGACGGGGCCGGGGTGGTCGGGTGCGGTGGGACCGGGCTGGTCGGGCGCGGCGGGGCTGGGATGTTCTGGTGCGGGATGGTCGGGTGCGGCGGGAGGCACGACGCAGTACGGTCCGTGCGCGCCCGCGACCGCACACCCGTCCCCATCCAGGTCGACCGGCACTCCGGTGATCGCTGTCTCGTTCATGACGCCCCCGTATCCCGCCGCTCCCCAGCGGCGGTCCGTCATATCGCCAGGGTGCCCCCGGAAAGGTGATCGGCGTGGGCGGTCCCGACGGTCCTACGGCGGCCTCCGTACGGTCCGGCCGGGCGGTGAGCCTCGGGCGCGTAGGACGTGCCATGTGCATCAGGCCGGGTGGCGCGGCGGATGGCGTAGGGGTTCCGGACAGACGTGCCGCCGGAGCACGCCATGGCGCAAGTTCGGGGCGGAAGTAGGGAGTTCCCCGAAGCCGTGGCGCGAGGGCCCGTCAATACTCGCCTGTCCTGAGAGCGGAAAGGGGCACGGGATGGCTGAGCAGGGACAGTTCCGGCGGGTGATCACCAACCTCACGCACGGCGGGCACGCGATCCTCGACAGTGCGGACGAGGCGGAGAAGACCGCCCAGACCCAGGAGGGCCTGAGCACCCGCAGCACGGTGGTGCAGGAGTCCACCGACATCGCGGCACATGTGGGCACCACTTCCTTCGACTTCCTGTTCCCCGACCTCGCCAAGAAGTTCCCGGCCGAGCACCTGCCGCAGGGCAAGCAGGTCGCCACCGTCGTCCGTGCCCTGCTCGACCTGGGCGCGGCCATGGTGGAGACCCCGGACGAGGTGCGCGACCCGGAGCTCAACTCGCCGATCCCGGCGATCTACACGTACTGGGGCCAGTTCCTCGACCACGATCTGACGGCCGCCACCGACCGCGATCTGGGCATCAACATCACCGACGAGAAGCTGCCGCCCATAGCGCCGGACAAGGTGGTCGAGAAGCTGCAGAACCTGAGGATGTCGGCGCTGAACCTCGACTCGGTCTATGGCGACGGGCCGTTCGCGCCCCCGGCCGTGGGCAAGGTCGCCGTTCCCTACGACGGGATCAAGTTCCGGCTGGGCCTGCTGGCGCCGGTTCCCGCCGCTGCGGGCGCGGCCATCCCTCCGGTCGCCGACACCCAGCGTGATCTGCCGCGTGATGACCAGCGCGCCCCGCTCATCGGCGACACACGCAACGACGAGAACCTCGTGGTGGCCCAACTGCATGTGGCGTTCCTGCGGTTCCACAACGCGGCGGTCGACTGGGTGCGGGACCACGAGCCCGAGTTCGAGTCGGACGCCGAGGTCTTCCGACGGGCCAGGGACCTCACCCGGTGGACCTACCAGTGGTTGTGCGTGCACGACTATCTGCGCACCGTGGCACGCCCCGACGTCGTCGACCGGGTGGACACCGCGGAGGGCAACCTGCTCGAACTGGACCGTCGTGGCACCTACATGCCGGTCGAGTTCGCCGTCGCGGCCTTCCGCTTCGGCCACAGCATGGTGCGCGGTGCCTACGACTGGAACCGCAACTTCGGCCGCCCCGGCGACAGGTCTCCCGTGGCGACCCTGAACGAACTCTTCCAGTTCACCGGCAAGGGCGGTTTCGCCGGCCAGCTGACGACGCTCCCGTCGAACTGGCCCGCGGAGTGGGACCGGATGGTCGACAAGAACAGCCAGTTCGCCAACCGCTTCGCCCGGCTCATCGACACCAGGCTCGCGCCCCCGCTCGCCGATCTGCGCGGCGAGGGCAATGACCCCGGTCTGGCCGACCGGCTCAAGAAGCTGCTCAAGCACCTCGCCCAACGCAATCTCCTGCGCGGATACCGCCTCGCGGCTCCCACCGGCCAGGCAGTGGCCGAGGCGCTCGGCGTCACCCCCCTCAGCCGCACCGAACTCGAGCAGGACAGCAGCGACGGGGTCAAGAAGGCCCTGGAGGCGGGTGGCCTGTTCGACCGGACCCCGCTGTGGTTCTACCTGCTGAAGGAGGCCGAGGTGAAGGAGCTCGGCCGGCGGCTCGGCGAGGTCGGCAGCCGCATCGTCGCCGAGACCGTCATCGGTCAGATCCGCAACGACCCCGGTTCGTACGTCAACCGCACGAGCTGGAGCCCCGCGCAGGGCGTCCTGCTCCCGAACGGCCGTCCCGTCCGCACGATCGCCGACTTCCTCCGCTTCGCCGGCGTCCTCTGACCCCGGAGGCCACCTCACAGCGTCCATCGGCGCCCCACAGCGCCCGCGTCTGATCTCTGACCCCAAGGCGCCAACTCGTGCCCCCCCACGGCGCCCACCTGTGCCCCCGCGCCCCCGCCGACCCGTGCCGTCGGGGGCCGCACAGGTCCGGCGCAGGGAATTCCCCGAAGCGCCGGCCACGGCACCCGGTTCCACCCCGTCACCCTCCGAGGAGCATCCGCGCATGGACATACCAGAACAGCAGCAGAGCATGGCGCAGCGGTACCGGGACACGGCCAAGCAGCGCGAGGACATCCGGCGTCGGCAGGCGGAGACCGGCGTCCCCTTCGTCGTCGACAGCGAGGAGCAACTGCGCGCCCGCGCGGAGCGGCTGTTGAGCAAGGGCGAGGTCGACCCGGAGCTGCTGGCGCCGGTGCCGACCGACGGGGGCCCGGTGCTTCCGGCCGGCGTACCCGAACGGATCCTGGGCGCCGCGAGCGAGCTGCAGAGCGTCAACTTCCTTGCCCGTGGGGCGCGTGCGGCACGCGCGGTCGCCCGCATCTCCATCATCGACAACGGACGGCGGGCCGGGTTCGGCACCGGGTTCCTCGTGGGCGAGCGGCTGCTGCTCACCAACAACCATGTGCTGCCCGACGTGGCGACGGCGACCGGGTCGTTCGCGGAGTTCGACCTCGAATCCGACGTCGACGGCGTGCCCAAGCCGGTCGCCGTCTACGACCTGGCCCCTGACGCCCTGCTCGTCACCGACGCCCGGCTCGACTACACCCTCGTCGCGGTCGCGGCCGGTGCCGACGGGAGGTTGCCCGGCGCGGTGCACGGCTCGCTGAAGCTGATCGCCCAGCAGGGGAAGATCGTCATCGGTGAGCCGGTGAACGTCGTCGGCCATCCTGACGCGCGGCCGAAAGAGATCGCCGTCCGCGACAACGCCCTGCTCAACCAGTTGCCCCAGTTCCTGCACTACCGCACGGACACCGAGCCCGGTAACTCCGGTTCGCCCGTCTTCAACGACCAGTGGGAGGTCGTCGCGCTGCACCACGCCGGCGTGCCCGACCCGGACGGCGAAGGCTGGATCGCCAACGAGGGCGCACGCGTCAGCGCCATCCTGCGGCATCTCGCCCTGGTCCAGCTGCCACCCCAACAGAAGCTGCTGCTCGCCGAGTTGGGCCCGCAGTCGGTGCCGAGTGAGGCGGCGCTGAGCGCAGGTGGCGTCCCGGCTCCGGCACCCCTGCCCGCCCAAGCCGAGGCCGGTGCGGTTGCTCTTCAGCGGCGCGGTGTCATAGGGCGGCCCGGCGCCGGCCGGCGCGTCGTGTTCCTGCACGGCCGTGGACAGGAGGGCCGCGATCCCGCCGCGCTGCGCGCCGCATGGTGCGGAAGCCTGGCCATCGGGCTGGCGGCGGCGAACCTCGCTCCGATCGAGGCCGCCGATGTCTGGTTCCCCTACTACGGCCATGCGTTGACCGCTGTTGGCCGCGAATCGGTCGCCGTCGACACGGCCACGAACCCGGCCGAGGCATACGCGCCCGTCGAACCCGGCGCTCGCGCGGTGTACGCCGCACTGCTGGCCGACGCCGCCAAGGCCGCCGGGATGCCCGCGTCGGAGCGGGAGCCCGTGCCTGCCGAGGAGTCGAGGCTGTTCGGCGGAGTGGTCGCCGCACTGCAGAAGCCACTGTCCTGGATCGCGGCGCGCAGCGGGCTCGACGACGTGGTGATCGCGACGGTGTTCCGCGACGTCGCGGCCTACCTCGACGACAAGCCGGTACGCGACGCGGTGCTCGACGCCGTCCTGGCCGACATGCCCGACGACGGCGAGATCGTGCTGGTCGCCCACAGCCTCGGCACGGTCGTCGCGCTCGACCTGTTCACCCGGCTGCACCGGCGGGCCTCGGTGCCGGTGCTGGTGACCGCGGGCAGCCCCCTCGGACTCGACGCCGTGTACCGGCGGCTGCTGGCAGGGGGACCCGTCCGGCCCGATCAAGTCGGCGTGTGGATCAACGCGTGGGCGGCGGGGGACGCCGTCGCCATCGGCTGTCCGCTCGGCGACACCTGGACGGGGGTCCGCGATGTGCTCTGCGCCAACCGGAAGGACCGGGCGCACGACATCACGCAGTACCTCGCCGACGCCCGGCTCGCAGGCGAGATCGGCCGCGCCGCCCGCCCGTAGCCGGCGTCACGCCACCGGGCTGTCCCAACGGACGTGCACGGCCGAGGGCTTACGGAAGAGCAGGCCGCTGGGTGCGGTGGATGCGGCGGCGTCGAGGCGCAGTCCGGGCAGACGGTCGAGGAGCGTGAGGAGGCAGACGCGGGTCTCCAGCCGGGCGAGATGGGCGCCCAGGCAGAAGTGCGGGCCGTGGGCGAAGGCCAGCTGGAGACGGGAGTTGGTGCGTCGCAGGTCGAAACGGTCGGGGTCCGGGAAGACCTCGGGGTCACGGTTGGCGGCGGCGAGCGAGACGACCACGAGATCCCCGTGGCGTACCTCGGCCCCGCCGATCGTCACATCGGCGGTGGCGTAGCGGTCGACGACCGCCGCGGCGGGTTCCAGGCGCAGCGACTCCTCGATCGCCGCGTCGACCAGGCCCGGATCGGCCCGCAGCAGCGCGAGTTGACCGGGCTCGGACAGCAGGTGCAGTACCGCGTTGGCGATCATGCCCTCGGTGGTCTCGATGCCGCCGAACAGCAGCACGGCGGCGTTGGCGACCACCTCCGGCAGCTTCAGCCTCTCGGCGGCCGCGACCAGCAGCGACGTATCGACACCGGCGGTGACCGTCGCCTCGACGCTGTCTCTCAACTCGTCGAAGGCCGCCGCTCCGGCAGGAGTCGCGGGCCGTCCCGCGGTGATGTCGGAGACCGCGCCCACGATGGCGTCGTACCAGGACAGCACCGCCTTGGCGTCGGCGTCGACCAGTCCCAGGGACTCGGCGACGACGGCGACGGCCAGGGGCCCGGCCACCTCCCGCCGCAGCTCGGCGCGGCCCCGCGGCCGGACCGTCTCCACGAGCCGGGCCGCTTCGTCCGCCACGAACCCGGCGAACCGCTCCCGCACATCTCGCGGGCGGAACGGATCGGTGAAGGGAGCGCGGTGCCGCGCGTGCTCGGCGCCTTCCAGGGAGAGCATGCTGGGCCCGACCACCCGGGCGGTGGAGAAACGCGGGTCGTCCACGGTGAAGGTGTCCGCGTCGCGCATCACCCGCAGCGCGAGATCCCGCCGGGTCACCAGCCAGCCGCCCAGCGCGGGGAGCCAGGAGACCGGCTCGTGGGCACGCAGCAGGGCCAGCCTGGGGTGGGGGTCTGCCTCCAGCTCGGCGAGCGTGGTCGCGGAGCCGAGCGGAAAGCGTTCTGCTGTCACCATGGGAGCTGCCCTGTTCCTGTACCTCTACGTGGAGTTCCGGCTCCAGCATCGTCTCAGGAGGCCGCCATGCCCGAGCCGTCCGTCCTCGCTTCGCTGGTGTCCGGGCTGCGGAGCGGCTCGATCGAGGTCGTCGATCTGACGTCGCCGCTGTCGTCGTCGACACCGGTGATCCAGCTGCCGCCCGAGTTCGGCCAGACCGCGGTGTTCGCACTGGAGGAGATCAGCCGGTACGACGACCGGGGACCGGCGTGGTACTGGAACAACTTCCGCAGCGGCGAGCACACCGGCACCCACTTCGACGCACCGAACCATTGGGTCACCGGCAAGGACCTCGCGGACGTGGCCTCGGTGCCGGCGGGGCGGCTGATCGCACCGGCGGCCGTGCTGGACTTCACCGCTGAAGCGGACGCCGACCCGGACTTCCTCGTCGAAGTGGACCATGTGAAGGCCTGGGAGGCGGAGAACGGCTCGTTGCCCGACGGCGGTTGGCTGCTGCTGCGCACCGGCTGGGACGCCCGCTCGGACACCCAGGAGGCCTTCCTCAACGCGGACGAGAACGGTCCGCACACCCCCGGCCTGTCGCCGGAATGCGCTCGCTGGGTGGCCGAGGAGTCCCCGGTGATCGGCCTCGGCGTCGAGACGGTGGGCACCGACGCCGGAGGCGCCCACTCCTTCGACCCGATGTTCCCGTGCCACTCCTATCTCATGGGCAGCGACAAGTACGGGCTCACCCAGCTGCGGAATCTGGCCGCGCTGCCGCCGACCGGCGCCGTCGTCATCGCGGGCCCCTTGCCCATCGTCACCGGCTCGGGGGCTCCCGCGCGGGTGCTCGCGCTGGTGGAGCGTTGATGAATGTCGCGGAGGCGGTCGGCCGGGCGCTGGTGGCGGCCGGGGTCGAGCAGGTCTTCGGCGTGGTGGGGTCGGGCAACTTCCACCCGACCAACGCCATGGTCGCGGCGGGCGCGCGGTTCGTCGCCGCACGCCATGAGGGCGGCGCGGCGACCATGGCCGACGCGTACGCGCGGATGAGCGGCACGGTCCCGGCGCTGAGCGTGCACCAGGGGCCCGGCCTGACGAACGCGGTCACCGGGATCGCCGAGGCGGCCAAGAGCCGTACGCCCCTCGTCGTGCTCGCGGCAGAGGTGACCGAGCCGAAGTCGAACTTCTACGTGGACCAGGAGGCACTGGCACACGCCGTCGGCGCGGTCACGGCGCGGATCACGTCCGCCGAGGACGCGGTCGAGCAGGCCTGCGCGGCCGTACGGCGGGCCCTGCACGAGCGCCGCACCGTCCTGCTCAACCTCCCCCTTCCGGTGCAGGCCCTGGACGTGCCGGACGGCGCCTTGGCGCAGGCCGCCGCGCCACCGGAACGAGCGCCGGTCGAACCGTCGGCGGCCGAAGTGACCGCGCTGGCACGGCTGTTGGAGCAGGCCCGGCACCCGGTGTTCGTCGCCGGGCGGGGAGCACGCGGTCCCGGCGGCCGGGACGCCCTCGAAGCGCTCGCCGAGCGCCACGGCGCACTGCTCGCGACTTCGGCCGTCGCCCGCGGCCTGTTCCACGGCAACCCCTGGTCGCTCGACGTGTCCGGAGGCTTCGCGTCCCCCGCGGCCGCCGAACTGATCCAGGGCGCGGACCTGATCGTCGGCTGGGGCTGCGCGCTGAACATGTGGACCATGCGGCACGGCCGGCTGATCGGCCCGGAGGCGACGGTCGTCCAGGTCGACGACGACGCGTCCGCGCTCGGCGCACACCGGGCACTCGACCTCGGCGTCACCGGCGATGTGACACGCACGGCACGGCTCGTGCTCGCCGCGGGCGGTGGACCACGGCAGGGCTACCGCACCCCCGAGGTCGGCGCGGACATCGCCGCACGCGTGCGCTGGCGGGACGTGCCGTACGAGGACACGAGCGGCCGTGACCGGATCGACCCGCGGACGCTGAGCATCGCGCTCGACGACATCCTCCCCGGCGAGCGGGTCGTCGGCGTGGACTCCGGCAACTTCATGGGCTACCCCAGCATGTACCTGTCGGTGCCCGACCAGCACGGCTTCTGCTTCACCCAAGCGTTCCAGTCGATCGGCCTGGGGCTGGCCACCACGATCGGCGCGGCGCTGGCCCGGCCGGACCGGCTTCCCGTGGCCGCGCTCGGGGACGGCGGCGCGCTGATGGGCGCCGCCGACCTCGACACGGTCCGCCGGCTCGGGCTGCCGATGGTGGTCGTCGTCTACAACGACGACGCGTATGGAGCGGAGGTGCACCACTTCGGGCCCGGAGGACACCCGCTCGGCCTGGTCGAGTTCCCGCCGACGGACATCGCCGCCGTGGCGCGCGGGTACGGCTTCGAGGCGGTCACCGTGCGCTCGCGGGCGGACCTGAAGGCCGTAGCGGACTGGGTGGCCGGGCCACGCTCCGCCCCGCTGCTCATCGACGCCAAGGTGGTCCGGGATCACGGGTCCTGGTGGCTGGAGGAGGCGTTCCGGGGGCACTGAAGACACAGAAGCCGCGCGGCAGCACGAAGGCTCCCGCGCGGCAACGTCCAGTCAGGACGACTGGGCGGTCTGGTACAGGTTCTGCGCGTCCGCGCCGAAGACCGGCCCGTACATCGCGTTCGGCAGGAAGTTGTACTTGAAGCTGTTCACCGAGGACTGCAGACCGGTGCCGGTCGCCTCGTCGAACTGGGTGAACCAGGGGCCTCCGCTGGAGCCGCCGGTCATGTTGCAGGTCATGCCGTGGTCGCTGGACAGCAGGAAGTCGCGGTAGGTGGTCCCGCTGCAGTAGATGAACTTCTCGCCGTCGTAGGGGGCGGCGGCGGGGAAGCCGAAGGCGTACATCGCCTTGTTGTAGCCGGTGTTGAAGGCCAGGCCCTGGCCGCCGACGACATCGGTCAGGCTCTTGCCGTCGAGCGGGGCGACCACGGCCGCGCCCACGTCGTAGTTGATGTCCTCACTGGCCGTCCACTGCGGCGTGGACAGCGTCTTGGATGCCGACCACCTGCCGTACGGTGCCTGTCCGTCGTGGTACCCGGGCACGAACACCCAGTTGGTGTGCCAGGAACCCTCCAGCTTCACACAGTGGCCGGCGGTCATCACCGTGCTCTTGTTGGCGCTGGTGACGGCGTTGCCGGAGCAGGACGCGGTGCGGCCCTGGTAGGTGAAGAAGACCCGGCCCGCGGTCTTCACCACGGCCCCGCCGCCGGTCCAGGCGCTACCGGCGTTGGGGATGGCCAGGGTTCCGACGGGGGAGGCCGGGGCGCTCGGCGCGACGACGGACTTCTTGCCCTGGCGCGGGGTCGAGGCTGTCACGTCGGAGCGGTCGACGGACAGGACGTCGAGCGGGACGGCCTGCCGCATCCGCGCCGGGGTCCAGAAGTCACGGGCGCTTTCCTGCGCCGCGAGGGGCACCGCTCCCGGTTCCGGGGTGGCGGCACCGGCCGGGGCGGCGGTGACACCCGTGGCCAGGAGGGCGGCGACGCCGGCCAGCGCGCCGAGGACGGTGCGCCGGACGCGGGCGCCGCCGGATATGCGGAATCTGCCTATCACGCGGTCTCCTTCTGCGGTGGGGGGACGACCGGGCGGTGGGGACCATCCGCCCGGGTGGGCAGGGGTGTTACTGCGTGCGCAGTTCAACGCAGCGTGCCACCAAGAAGCGGCGTCTGGGCAGGTGCACGCCATAACCATGGCCGAAAATCCACAAAGTCCGCATGGATCAGGCCTTGGCACCGCCCCGGACCACGAGCTTCCGCAGCAGCGGCCACACCAGCAGCAGCACGACCACCGCGTAAACGGTCACCGCGAACGGCGTGTTGACCAGCCCCGACACACTGCCGTCGCTGATCTGCAGGGCACGCCGCAGCTGTTGCTCGGCGTTCGGGCCGAGGATCACGCCGATGACGGCCGGCAGGATCGGCAGGCCGTAGCGCCGCATACCGAACCCGATCAGCCCGATGACCAGCAGGGTGACCAGGTCGATCACCTCACCGCCGACCGCGTACGCGCCGACCATCGCGAAGAACAGGATCCCCGCGTAGAGGTACGGCCGCGGAATGCGCAGCAGCTTCGCCCACAGCGGCGCCAGGGGCAGGTTGAGCGCGAGCAGCAGCACCATGCCGACGAACAGCGAGGCGATCAGGCCCCACACCAGCTCCGGTTCGCGCTCGAACAGCAGCGGCCCGGGCTGGATGCCGTACTGCTGGAACGCGGCCAGCATCACCGCGGCGACCGCCGTCGTCGGCAGGCCCAGCGTCAGCATCGACACCAGCGTGCCCGCCGCCGAGGCCGACGCCGCCGACTCCGGTCCCGCGACGCCCTCGATGGCGCCCTTGCCCCACTCGTCCTTGTGCTTCGACAGCCGTTTCTCGGTGACGTACGACAGGAAGGTGGGGATCTCCGCGCCGCCCGCCGGAATCGCGCCGAACGGGAAGCCGATGAACGGGCCGCGCAGCCACGACTTCCACGTCCGCCGCACATCCCCGCGGCCCAGCCACGGGCGGCCCACCGGAATCGGCTCGCCCGGATTGCGCCGCAGATGCGCCGCGACCCACAGCGCCTCGCCGATCGCGAAGAGACCCACCGCCACGATCACCACGTCGATGCCGTCGGCGAGTTGGAGCGAACCGAAGGTGAGACGCTGCTGCCCGGTCATCTGATCCAGGCCCACCAGGCCGAGCGTCAGGCCGATCAGCAGGGAGGCGAGACCCCGGATCCGGGACGAGCCGAGGACCGACGTCACGGCGATGAACGCCAGCACCATGATGGCGAAGTAGTCCGGAGCGCCGATGTCCACGGCCAGGTCGGCCACCGTCGGCGCCAGCGCCACCAGCAGGATCGTGCCGATCAGGCCGCCCGCGAAGTGACCGATGGCGGCAGCCGCGAGAGCCTGCGAGCCACGCCCCGACTTGGCCATGGGGTTGCCCTCCATGGCCGCGACCACGGCGGCACTCTCACCGGGCGTGTTGAGCAGGATCGAGGTGGTGGAGCCGCCGAACATCGCGCCGTAGTAGATCCCCGCGAACATGATGAACGCGGCGATCGGATCGAGCCCGTACGTCACCGGCAGCAGCAGCGCGACCGCCATCGCGGGCCCGATGCCGGGCAGCACTCCGATCGCGGTGCCGAGCAGCACACCGAGGGCCGCCCACAGCAGATTGACAGGAGTGAGGGCCGTACCGAAGCCGTCCAGAAGGGAGTTGAGGGCGTTCATGTCACAGCGCTCCCATCAGGGGGCCACCGGGCAGCGGCACTCCGAGCAGGTTGTTGAAGACGGCGTAGGTGACGAGGGAGAGCACGGCCGCGATGAGCGGGTCGCGGTCGATACGGCGGCTGCCGAGGGCGAAGGCGGCGCCCCAGAACAGCAGCGCGCCCGCGGCGGGGAACCCCAGCGGCTCGATGAGGACGGCGGCACCGAGGAACACCCCGGCGAGCAACAACACCGTGCGCCCGTCGGCGGGTTCGGACAGGTCGATGTCCTCGCCGGTCTCCGCCTGGCCACGGCCGCCGCGCAGCACGTCCACGGCGAGAAGCGCGGCGATCACGAGAAGCCCGATGCCGACGACGATCGGCACGGTCTTCGGGCCGACGGGACCGCGCTGGGCGATGTCCACGTCCATGGTGAGCGCGTCGGTCAGCACCAGCACGCCGAGCGCCAACAGCAGGGCGCAGACGCCGAGTTCGGAGTGCTCGCGCAGCCACGAGCGCCGCTCGGCCGGCTCGGCGAGGGGAGTATCCGTCTGCGTCGTCACAGTCCCAGCTCCTTCAGCACCGACACCACGCGCTTGTCCTGGGCGTCCAGGAAGTCGCCGAACTCCTCGCCGGTCAGGAAGGCGTCCTCCCAGCCGTTCTGCTCCAGGGACTTCTGCCACTCGGGGGAGTCGTGGAGCTCCTCGAGAAGCCGGGTGAGCTTCTCGCGTTCGGCGGCGGACAGGCCGGGCGGGGCGACGATGCCGCGCCAGTTGGTGAAGTTCACGTCGTAGCCGGACTCCTTGAGCGTGGGCGCGTCCTTGAGCTCGTCGACGCGCTCCGGGCCGGTGACCGCGAGCACCCGCAGCTCGCCCGCCTTGATCTGGTCGAGGTACTCGCCGACGCCGGACACCCCGAAGCCGACCTTGTTGCCGAGGATCGAGGCGAGCAGCTCACCGCCGCCGTCGAAGGGGATGTAGTTGACCTCCTTCGGCGCGATGCCCGAGGCCCGCGCCATCAGCATCGGCGCGAGATGGTCGGGCCCGCCGGGCGAGGAGCCACCGCCGACCGGAAGCTTGCCCGGGGCGGCCTTCCAGGCCTTGATCAGCTCGTCGATCGTCTTGTACGGGGAGTCCTTGGCGACCACGACCACGTCCTGCTCCTCGGTGAGCCGGGCGATCGGGGTGGTGTCGGCGAGGGTCTTGGGCGCGTGGTTGGAGCGGGCCGCGCCCACGACCCCGAGCCCCATGGACATCGCCAGCTTGCCGTTGCCGTGCTCGCCCACCAGCCGGGTCAGTCCGACGGTGCCGCCGGCGCCGGGCAGGTTGAACACCTCGATGGAGTGCGTGAGTCCGGCGTCCTCGGCGTTCTTCGCGGCGGTCCGGGCGGTGATGTCGTAGCCGCCGCCGGGCGTGTTGGGGACCATGAAGCGCAGGCCCGGGATCTGCGTGCCGGTGTCGGAGCCGCTGCCGGTGGTCAGCAGCGGCGGTGCCACCAGGACCAGCACGGCGGCCCCGAGCAGGGCGAGCGGGGTGCGCAGACGCACGAGTGCCACCACCTGTCGGTCGATGCGGGTTTGTGGAGCGTGATGTGCGCCACATGGTGCACGGGCGGCGACGGCCTGTCTCGCTTCCGGAACCAACGGAGGTTTTGGTCTTTGTGTCAGCGGCGGGGCGGCGACGGATGTCTTCCCCCGCTCCCGGGCCGGCGCCATCATGGGGCCGTCCCGGCACCCGAAACCACCAGGTCAGAGATTGAGCAGGTCGTGGTCACCACCTTCCGTCGCCAGACCCTCGCGGGCGAGATGCTGGTGCTCCAACTCGCCATCGTCGTGGTGGTGTTGGTGGCAGTCGCCGCCGTTTCCCTTGCCCAGTCCGAGGCGACCTTCAACCGCGTCGAGGGCCGCCGTGTCGCCGCGCTCGCCGAGCAGCTGGCCGCCACGCCCCTGGTGCGCAGCCAGCTCACCCAGCCCCTGCCGCAGGAAGCCCTCGCCCCACTGGTGAACTCCATGCAGACCCAGTCCGGAGTCACCTCGGTGACCGTGGCCGACGCCGCAGGCCGGATCGTCAGCTCCACCAACGCCACGGTCATCGGCGACCGGCTGCCCCTCGGCGAGGGCGCCGCGGCGGGACGCGGCTGGTCGGGGCCGCTGACGCTCGACGGCAGCCACGAACTGGTGGCCCAGGTGCCCGTCCTCGGGGCGACCCGGCAGAACCTCGGCCGGCACCTCGGCACGGTGATGATCGGCGAGGCCGACCCGACCGTGTGGCAGCGCCTCAGCGGCGCGTCCTCCTACCTCCTCGCCTACCTGGGCATCGCGAGCTGCCTCGGCGTGGCCGGCTCCTGGCTGCTCGCCCGGCGCGTGAAACGGCAGACGCTCGGCCTGGAGCCACGTGAGATCGCCGGGCTGGCCGAACACCGCGAGGCCATGCTGTACGGCATCGCCGAGGGCGTGATCGCCCTGGACCCGGCGGCCCGGCTGACCCTCGTCAACGAGATGGGCCGGACCCTGCTCGACCTGCCCGAGGAGTGCGTGGGCCGGAGCCTGGACCAACTCGGCATCGAGGGACGGCTGCGGGACGTCCTCGCCGGGGCCACGCCCGACCAGCGGGACCAGGTCGTCGTACGCCACGGCCGGGTCCTGGTGATGAACCGGATGACCGTGACCAAGGACGGCCGTCTGCTCGGCTCCGTCACCACCTTGCGCGACCGCACCGAACTCGCCCGTCTGGAGCGGGAGATCGGTTCCTTCCGCAGTTCGTCGGAGCTGCTGCGCGCGCAGGCCCACGAGTTCGCCAACCAGCTGCACACCATCTCCGGGCTCATCCAGATCGGCGAACAGGACGAGGTGGTCCGCTACATCCGGGCCCTGAGCCGGCACCGGCAGTCGCTGGACATCACCCTCAGCCGCCGGGTCCGCGACACGGCCGTCGCCGCGCTGCTGACGGCGAAGGCGTCCCTCGCCGCTGAACGGAAGGTCACGCTGCGGATCTCGGACGACACCGCGCTCGACCGGCTCACCCCGGAGGACGCCGCCGACGTGGCGACCGTGGTCGGCAACCTCGTCGACAACGCCGTGGACGCCGCGGCGCACGACGGCGGACGCTGGGTCGAGGTCGGTCTGCGGCAGGACGCCTCCAGTGTGGAGATCGTCGTACGGGATTCAGGTCCCGGCGTGGCACCGGAACTCGCCCAGGAAGTGTTCCAGCACGGCTTCACCACCAAGGCCGCCCAGGAGGGCGAGCGCGGCATAGGCCTGGCGCTGACCCGGCTGGTCTGCGAACGTCACGGCGGTGAGATCTCGGTGACCAACACCCCCGACGGGGCCATGTTCACCGCGCGCATGACCGTCAGCCACCTCACCGACGCGGTGGCGGAAGGAGCGACATGACCGACGACCCGAATCGGATAGGCGTCCTCATCGTCGACGACGACTTCATGGTGGCCAGAGTCCATCGCACCTTCGTCGAACGCGTCCCGCCCTTCACCGTCGTCGGCGTCGCCACCACCGGCGAGGAGGCTATCGCCGCCGTCGACGCACTCCGCCCGGACGTCGTCCTGCTCGACCTCTACCTGCCCGATGTCTTCGGCCTCGACGTCATCCCCCGGCTGCGCACCGCCGGCCACGACTGCGACATCATCGTGATCAGCGCCGCGCGGGAGGGCGACACGGTACGCCGTGCCGTGCGCCGCGGCGTCGTCGACTACCTGCTGAAACCGTTCGAGTTCCAGGACCTGCGCTCCCGACTCGAGCGGTACGCCGCCCAGCGCGGCCGGCTGCTCACCACGGTCGTCCGCAGCCAGGCCGACGTGGACCGGGTCATGGCCGGAGGCACCGCACCGGTGCCGGCGGTCAGCCCGCTGCCCAAGGGCATGAGCGTGGAGACCGCCGAACTCATCGAGCGCACCCTCCGCGACTGCGCCGGCACCCTGTCCGCCTCCGAGTGCGCGACCCTGACCGGTGTCTCCCGGGTGAGCGCCCGACGCTACCTGGAGTACTTCCACACCACCGGCCATGCGGAGGTCTCCCTGCGCTACGGCGCGGCAGGGCGTCCCGAACGCCGCTACCGGTTCCGTGGGCAGCCCGCTGTCATGCGGTGAGTTCCTTGCGGATGCGGTCCAGCATGAACGCCGAGGAGTCGCGGGCCCGTTCCTCCCAGGCGAAGACGCAGGACGTGGCGACGCCGTCGAAGCCGAGTTCGCGCAGGGTGCCGAAGAAGGCGTCCCAGTCGACCTCGCCCTGGCCGATGTCGAGGTGCTGGTGGATACGGGCCGGGGTGCCGGGCGGGTTGAGGATGTAGCGCAGGCCCGACGAACCCTTGTGGTTGAAAGAGTCCGCGATGTGCACGTGCTGGAGCTTGTCGCCCGCGTAGCGCATCATCGCCGCGATGTCGGCCGTGGGGTCGGCTCCCGAGAGGTGGAAGGTGTGCGGGGCGCAGTACAGGTAGTTCACCCAGGGCTTGTTGATGGCGCGGACGAGATCGACGGCCGGGGTGTTCTCCTCGCAGAAGTCGTCCGGGTGCGCTTCCAGGTTGAGGGCGATGCCCTCGCGTTCGAAGAGCGGCAGCAGCTCCTCCAGCGAGCGCCAGAACGCGGCCTCGCTCTCGGTGGCGCGCTCCGGGCGGCCGTTGAACTCGCTGTTCATCAGCGGGCATTCGAGGTCGGCGGTGATCTCGATCATCCGCTTCCAGTAGCGGACGGCGGCCTGCCGCTCGGTCTCGTCGGGCGAGGACCACTTGTACAGCGGCAGCACGGAGGAAAGCTGGACGCCGTGGGCGCGCAGGGAGTTCTTCAGCTCCGCGATCCGCTCGTCGTCCGCCCGCGGATGCACGAAGAACGGCATGAAGTCGTCGCGCGGCGACAACTCGATGTACTCGTAGCCGAGTTCGGCGACGGTGCGCACCATCTCGTCGATGGGGAGCGCACGGAGCATGTACGGGTCGAGGGCGATCTTCATACGGCGCCTCCGTAGAGGGTCGGGCGGGGCTTGAGGTCCGTGGCGACGACGCGGCCCGACTCCAGGGCCTCGACGGTCGCGCTGGTGATGACGGTGGCGGCGTAGCCGTCCCACGCGGACGGGCCGTTGGGCTCGGTACCGGACGCGACCGCGGCGATCCACTCACGGAACTCGGTGTCGAAGGCGTCGGCGAACCGGCCCACCCAGTCCGTGAGCACCTCCGTGCTGTGCCGTCCCGCGCCGCGCACACCGACCGCGGCCGGGTCGGGCAGCCGGACGAGCCCCTCCTCGCCGACCGCCTCGCACTGGATGTCGTAGCCGTACTGGCAGTTGACGAAGACCTCCAGGTCGATACGGACACCCTTGGCGGTCTCGAAGAGCATGATCTGCGGGTCTTTCAGGTGGGCGAACCGCTTGCTCGTGGCGCGCGGGGTGACCACCTGCGTGGAGACGATCTCGTCGTCGAGCAGCCAGCGCAGTACGTCCACCTCGTGCACCGCCGTGTCCAGGGCGGCCATGGAGGAGATGTACGACTCCGGGACGGTCGGGTTGCGGTGGGCGCAGTGCACGATCAGCGGCTCACCGATCCGGCCCGCGTCGATGACCTGCTTCATCTGCCGGTATCCGGCGTCGTAGCGGCGCATGAAACCGACCTGGACCAGGCGGCGGCCGTGTGCCGTCTCCGCCTCGATGATCTTCAGACAGTCCTCGGCGGTCGTCGCGAGGGGCTTCTCGCAGAACACCGGCTTCCCCGCGGCTATCGCGTTCAGCACATGCTCGGCGTGGGTCGGACCCCAGGACGTCACGAGCACGGCGTCCACGTCGTCCGCCGCGATCAGCGCCGCGCCGTCGGGCACCACCCGGGCGCCGACCGGCGCCGCTGCCTCCGCGGCGCGGGCGGCGTCGATGTCCGTGACCGCGGTGACACGGGCTCCGGCGATGGTGTCGCTGAGGCGCCGGATGTGGTCGTTGCCGATCCAGCCGGCGCCGACGACTCCTACACGTACAGTCATGGTCGTTTCCTAACTAAGCGGTCTTGCGGAAGTCGGGTGCGGAACCGCGCCCCGCAAGGGGCGCGGGGCTGTGTTGAATCTGCGGCTACCGCCGCGTGGGCGCGACCAGCCCCCGCCGGCCCGCGGCGGAAGAACCGCATATCCAGCGGAGCGCCTAGGCGTAGCGCGCCCGGAGTTCGGCTTCGAGGGTTTCCAGTGAGCGGCCCTTGGTCTCGGGGACGTAGAGCTTCACGAAGGCGAGCGAGAAGATTCCCGCCACCACGAAGAGGAAGAAGGTATTGGAGATCCCGATCCCGGAGACCAGGGACGGGAAGACCAGGCCGATCGCGAAGTTGGTCAGCCACAGCACCACGGCCGCGACGCCCATCCCGAAGCCACGCATCCGCATCGGGAAGATCTCCGACAGCATCAGCCAGGTCACCGGCGAGATCGCGCCCTGCTGGAAGGCGAGGAAGGTGACCGTCATGGCGAGCACGGCATACGCCCGTCCGTCACCGGACGGCAGCACCAGGGAGAACACACCGATCAGCAACAGGGCCGCGGTCGTGCCGATCTGACCGGTCATCAGCATCGGGCGGCGGTTCACGCGGCTCAGCAGCCAGATACCGACGAAGGTGGCCAGCACCGAGATCACACCGTTGGCGATGTTCGCGGTCAGCGCGCTGTCGGCGGCGAAACCGGCATCGGTGAGGATCTGAGTGCCGTAGTACATGATCGTGTTGACGCCGGTGATCTGCTGCACGATCGCGATGCCGAAGCCGACGAACATCAGTTTGCGGATCCACGGGGTGGCCTTCATGTCCTGCCAGCCGCCGAGCTTCTCCTGCTCCTCCTTGACCGCGAGCGCGGACACCTCGGCCAGCTCGGCCTCCGCCCGCTGCTGCGAACGCACCTGTTTGAGCACCTCGAGGGCCTCGCCGAAGCGTGTCTTGGAGGCGAGCCACCGCGGGCTCTCCGGCATGACCAGCATGCCGAACCACAGCACCACGGCCGGGATCGTGGCGATCACCAGCATCCAGCGCCAGACACCGCCGGACTCGCCGCCCACCCGGGCGATGATCGCGTTCGAGGTGAACGCCAGCAACTGGCCGCTGACGATCATGAGTTCGTTCCGTGTCACCAGCGCGCCGCGCCGCTCGGCGGGGGAGATCTCCGCGAGATACACGGGCACGGTCACCGAGGCGCCGCCGACCGCGAGGCCCAGCACGAACCGGGCCACGACCATGACCGCGGTGGTGGGCGCGAGCGTGCAGCCGAGCGCACCGACGAAGAACAGCACCGCGAGAACGAGGATCGTACGGCGCCGTCCCCGCGCGTCCGACAGCCGCCCGCCGGCCACCGCGCCCAGGGCCGCGCCCAGCAGCAGCGAGCTGGTGACCATGCCCTCGGTGACCGCGGTCAGGCCCAGATCGTCCGTCATGTAGGGCAGCGCACCGTTGATGACACCGGTGTCGTAGCCGAAGAGCAGTCCGCCGAAGGTGGCGATGACCGTGATGAGCCGCAGCCTGCGGGAGACCGCCGGCGGAGCGTCGTCCACCGGCGTGACGGCTGCTGTGATCGCGTCGTTCCTGACGTCCATGGCAGCCCCTTACCGGTTGACGGCCGGACGTCGGGTACCGGACAGACCGCACCCGAACAGATGCTCACGCGTGCTCACCGCGATGGGCAGCGGCACCTCGTGAGCGCACGGGTACAGGTCCTGCTCGACGATCACGAACAACTCCGCGTCCAGCTTCGCCAGTTCGGCCACGACATCCGCGGGCTTCGGCACACCGGCGGGCGGCGACACGCACACCCCGCGCTTGACGGCCTCACCGAAGGGGAGATCCTCCGCGGCGACCTGAGCGAGGATCTCCGGGTCCATCTGCTTGATGTGCACGTAGCCGACGCGCTCGCCGAACCGGCGGATCAGATCGAGGTTGTCGCCGCCGCCGTAGGCGACGTGCCCGGTGTCCAGGCACAGGTTGGTATACCGGGAGTCCGACTCGTTGAGCAGCCGCTCGATCTCCGGCTGCGTCTGGACGTGGCTGTCGGCGTGCGGATGGACGACGAGCCGTACGTCGTACTCGTCGAGCAGCAGCTTCCCGAGCCGGTCGGCGGCCTTGCCGAACCCGGCCCACTGCTGGGCGGTCAGCTCGGGCGACTCCGTGAACGCGCCGGTCTTCTCGTCCCGGTACATCGGCGGGATGAGCACCAGGTGGTGGGCGCCCGCGGCGGCGGTCAGCGTCGCGACCTGGCGGACGTGCGCGAGCATCTCGTCCCAGACCTCGGGCCGGTGCAGTGCGCCGAAGGCGGTGCCGCCGGAGACCCGCAGACCGCGGGCGTCGAGTTCCTCCTTCAGCCGCTGGGGATCGGTGGGGAGGTAGCCGTACGGGCCGAGTTCGAGCCACTGGTAGCCGGCCGCGGCCAGCTCGTCGAGGAAGCGGGTGTACGACACCTGGTGCTCGTCCTCGGGGAACCAGACGCCCCAGGAGTCGGGGGCGGAGCCCAGGCAGAGGTTGCCTGCGGAGGTGCGGAGCGAGGATGGCGCCGTTGCCATGGCGGTGCCTTTCGATGGGGGCATCGAGATGTGCTGTCGCGCGCTACTAGCGCGCTCTAGTGCGAGTACGATGACCCCTGTCCAAATGTCATGTCAATAGCTTGTTGCCGGGGGATTTCGCGGCAGACGTAAGGTGGCCGCGTCGAAGGGTGGGTTCACAGGTGGATGCAGCGGGCAAGCAGCGGCCCACGATGGCGGACGTCGCCAAGAAGGCGGGTGTCTCCCGGGCGCTGGTCTCCATCGTGTTCCGCAACCAGCCGGGGGCCAGCGAGGAGACGCGGCAGCGGGTGCTGCGGGTCGCCGACGAGATCGGCTACCGGCCCGACTCCGCGGCCCGGCTGCTGGCGCGCGGGCGCAGCCGCACGCTCGGCGTGATGTTCACCGTGCACCAGACCTTCCACACGGACCTCATCGAGGGCATCTACCCGGAGGCCGAACGGCTCGGCTACGACGTGCTGCTCTCCGCGGCCTCCGAGAGCCGCAGCGAGGCGAAGGCGATCGAGGCGCTGCTCGCCCACCGCTGCGAGGCACTGATCGTGCTCGGCCCCGACGCCGAGGCCGCCTACCTCAACGAACTCGGACAGCGTGCGGTGACCGTCTCGGTCAGCCGGCGCGTCCCCCATGCCCGCGTGGACTTCGTGCACTCGGCCGAGGGCAAGGGCGTACGGCAGGCCATGGAGCACCTCCTCGAACTGGGGCACCGTCGCATCGTGCACATCGACGGCGGCCGCGGTCCCGGCTCGGCCGAGCGGCGGCGGGCCTACCGGGCGGCGATGCGGCGCCACGGGCTGGAGTCCGAGGCGAGGGTGATCCCCGGGCATCACACGGAACAGTCGGGCATCGAGGCGGGCCGGCTGCTGCTGGCGGAACGGGAGCGCGACGTTCCGCTGCCGACGGCGGTCCTCGCGGGCAACGACCGTTGCGCGCTGGGGCTGTTGATGCCGCTGACGCGGGCCGGCGTCGAGGTCCCGCGCGATCTGTCCGTCGTCGGGTACGACGACAGCCACCTCTCCCATCTGATGCCGGTCGGCCTGACCACCGTCCGTCAGGACGCGATGCTCATGGCGGAGCACGCGGTGCGGTTCGCGGTGGAGCGGCTGGAGAAGCCCGAACTCGAGCCGCGTGAAGCGGTGTTGGACTGCAAGCTGGTGGTACGGGGGACCAGCGGGCCGGTACCGGAGGAGCGGGGCTGAGTCACCGCACCCGGCCGGCACCGCCACCGCGATGCCGGCCGGTCACCTGCTTCAGCGCAAGTCGCCCTGTCCCCACCAGGCGGCCGAGGCATCCCGCAGGGTGTTGGTGCCGCAGTGCACCTCACCCATGCCGAGGTGGTACGTGAACCAGTCGTCGAGGTACGAGACCTTCATGCCCACGCGCCGATAGGCCGCGGTGACCGCCTCCGTGAAGATGTCCTTGCCGCCGATCACCGGCCCCCACTGCTTGGGCGCCAGATAGCGGTCGCGGGCGAGCAGCACGCCATTGACCGCCCCGGGGACATAGGCGCTCGTCGTGACGGTCTGTGGAGCCGCCGCGGCGTTCGGCTCCTCGGCGAGCCACTTCTGCTGACCGTGCTTCCTGGCCGCGTCCGCGAGAGCGCTGTCGCCGCCCACACGGGTCAGGCGAGGCATGGGAGTGTCGCTTCCGTTCGCCGACACGGCCACGTCGCGCGTATACAGGGCGGGTACGCGGACGATCTCGGCGTCGGTGACTCCGGTCTCGCGCTTGAGGATCTCCAGGTTGGCCGCGATGCGCTGGGCCGCCATGGTGTTGTCGGCCACCAAGTGGCGGGAGGTCAGGGCCTGCTCGATGGTCTCCCTCGGCACGGGCCCGTTCGCGGAAGGCGGCACCGAGAACATCTTCGTCCGGCCGTGACCGGCCTCCCGGGCGTCGCGCAGCAGCTTCAGCCCGGCCTCGGGGTCGGCCACGCCGATCCGCCAGCCGCGCGGGGTGTCGGCGGGCAGGAACTGCACGAACTCGTCGACGTGGCCGACGCCGAGCCAGGAGGTGTCGAGCAGCAGCGGGTCCTGGAGACCCTGGGACTTCAGCATGGTGCGCATCGCCTGGGACGGCCGGGTCCCGCTGTCCTTGCGCTCGCCCATGATGATCCGCCCGGCCGGGAACGAGCGCCCATTGTGCGCGTACGGCGGGATGGTCTCCAGGTTGCCCATCGAGTTGAGCGACCAGTCGCGCTGTGGGGACCGGTCGGTGACCTGGACGACGCCGATGTCCCGGCCGCGGATCTTCTCGAACAGTTCCCGGCCCGACTCACGCTCCGGCTGGGCCGAGCGCAGCATGACCCGCATGACGTGGCGGTCCCCGTCGGGTCCGGTCATGGCGACGTACCCGGGCTCCACGAAGTCCTGCGCCCAGATGTCGCCGTACTTGTCGAAGGTGACCAGCGGCTTGGTGACGCCGGCGCGCCGGGCCTGCTTCGCCAGACCTTGGACGAACCGCACGAACAGCGGTTCCCCCCACGGCTTGGTGACCATCGCCTGCTGGGTCTGCTGCAGATGGTGGTGGGTGAGCAGCGGAGCCACACGCAGGGTGACCTCGTCGGAGGTGGTGGCGCCCGCGGAGGTCACGGTCAGGCGGATGACCGTACGGCCGTCCCACTGCGCTCTGTCGCGGATGATGTCGGTCGACTCGACGCCGAACTCCACGCCGGAGCGCAGCTCGGCGGCGGTCAGCCGGGTGTCGGGCGTGACCAGGACCCAGTTCCCGGACCGCTTGAGGAAGACGTGGGTGTGCTGGGCACCCGTGGTGACCTTGATGCCGCCCGTGGCGTCACCCGCCAGCCCCGGCAAGGGCGTTGAGCGCACCCGGGCCAGATCGGCGGCGTCCGCCGCGCCGTTGACCTTGGTGTCGGAGGCGTCCTTGCAGGCGGCCAGCTTGGCGTCGGGCAACGGTCTGCCGCCGGGTCCGGTGACCGGGCAGCGATTGGTGTCGTCGTCGAGGTTGGGCAGGGTGACGGCACCCCGGCCGACGGTCCAACTGTCCTCGCCGGCCGTGTCGGTGTCGCCGGTGAGATCGACCCGGCCGTCACGGTTGACGTCCGCTCGGAGATCGGCTGTCGCGGCCGGCTCCGCGGCGGCGGCAGGGGAGAGCTGCGTGGCCAGCACGGATCCCGTGGCGGCGAGGGCGAGGAACACGGATCCCGCGGGGTGGGTGCGTATACGCGTACGTGCGCGCACGGCGAATCCCTTCTCGGTGGGGGTGTTTCGCCGTGCAAGAGGGGAAATGGGGGCTGTGCGTTGACTGCGAAGGTAAGAGTTCTTACCGGGGTCCGCACACTGGGGCCGCACCGGCGGCCCCAGTGAGGCGATGCCTAGCAGATGTTCTGGCTGCTGTTCACCAACGTGTTGTTGCGGAACGTGGTGTTCGTGCCGCAAGGGCTTTCTCTGATCCCCGAGTTGGTCACCCGGAGGTTCTGGATGATGATGTCGGAGTTGTTGGGAAACTCCGAGCGGGCCGCGAGCCGGATCTCGCCGCCGCCGGTGACGCTGCCGCTCTGCGCGGCGATGTTCACGTTGGTGCAGTTCTCGATCAGGATCGAGTTGTTGCCGGTGTTGGAGATGTTCACCCGGTCGATGACCGCGCCGCCGCTCTCGGAGACGCAGAACACCCCTCGGCCGCCGCCGCGCGCGATCACCTCGCCCACGCGGATGTTGGTGGGGTACGAACTGCCCACCCGGCCATTGCGGTTGGCCATGCGGAACGCCGCGTAGCCGGTGCCGGTGCCCGCTCCGTCCGCGTCGACCTTGGTGACGGTGGCGTTGATGGTCTGGTTGAGCAGCAGCCCGGACTCGCCCACGTTGCGCGCGGTGACCGTACCGACGGTGAGGCCGTCGACGCCGTACGTCTCCACGGCGTGGCTGCTCGCGCCGGAGACGTACACGTTGTCGATCCGGACGTTCCGCGTCCACTGGCTGGTGTCGCCGCGGTTGTCGATGCGGACGCCGAGGCCGCGCGACAGGCGCATGTCGAGCTGGCCGAGGACGACGTTCTGGACGTTGCGCATGAAGACGCCGTACAGCGGGGCGCCGGTGAGGGTGAGGTGCTGGACCTCGATGTCGCGGGCGCCGCGGGCGTACACCGGGGCCTGGTCGCCGGAGCCCGATCCGGTGACGTTGATCGTGCCGCAGACGTCGAGCACGGTGTAGCTGGGCAGGGAGACCCGGGATCCGGCGCTGATGGAGCCCGAGCCGCGGACGACGACCCGTTCCTTCGAAGTGCGGCCCGCTGTAAGGCTGCTGACGGCGGCCTGCATCGCGGCGCGCATGTCGCTGCCGGTGTACACGACACTGCTGCCGCGCCGGGCGGTCCAGGTGCTGCCGCTGAGTACCGCCTCTGCCTGGTACGAGCCCTCGCCGCACGCCGCCGCCACCTGCGGCGGGGCGGCCGCGTGCGCGGGTTCGGTGAGCAGGGCCGCTCCGGTGAGCAGGGCGGTGGCGCATGCGGCGGCGGCAACAACGCGTCCTCTGGGGGCCGTTGCGGGAGTGTCGGCGAGGGGTTGTGCGGCTCTGCGTCCCATCTCGTCTTCTCCAAGTGATCCAGATGTGGGGTGTGCGGGGGGTTGGATCCCTCGCCGGTGCCGTCGTCGAATCCCGTTCGACTGAATCGATTCACGATCGGGGTGTGCGTGACCTGGAGGGTCGTGGCTCCAAGGGGTCCCGCGGCGTGTGGCGAGGCTGTAGCAAGCGTTTTCTACGAGCGGTCGGTGAGTGTGCCAACGCCGGTTCGTGGGCGTCAAGGGGCGAGGACGGGTTTGGTGCCGCGCGTACGGGCTACGCGGGCGGCGTGCCCTGCTCCGTGGATCCGGGAGGTCCGATGACCCGGCAGATACGTGACGTGATGTCGCCCGGTGCGGCAGCCGTCGAGCCGATGACGACCGTGGCGCGGGCGGCTGGGCTGATGCGTGAGCAGAACGTCGGCGATGTGCTGGTGGCGTACGACTGCGATCTCTTCGGTGTGCTCACCGACCGCGACATCGTGGTCCGGACGCTCGCCGAGGGCCGCGACCCCGGCACCACCGCCGTCGGATCGGTGTGCACGCGCCCGCCCGTGGTGACCCTGACCCCCGACGACACCACCGACCGGGCGGCCGAGCTGATGCGCCGCCACGCCGTCCGGAGGCTGCCGGTCGTCGAGCGGGGCGGCTGCCCGGTCGGCGTCGTCAGCCTCGGCGACCTCGCCACGGTCGACGACCCGCGTTCCGCGCTGGCCGACATCAGCAGGGCGGATCCCACCCGCTGACGCAGTGAGGAGCGTGCCATGACTCAGCACGTACGCGACATCATGACCAGCGCACCCGTGACGGTCGAACCCCTCACGTCGGTGACCGAGGTGGCCCGGCTCATGCGGGACCAGGACATCGGGGACGTCCTGGTCACCGAGGAAGGACGGCTGCGCGGCATCGTCAGCGACCGTGACCTCGTGGTCCGCGCCGTCGCCGAGGGCGAGGACCCGGAGCACACGACCGTGGCCCAGGTGTGCAGCGCCGATGTGTTCAGCGTCGGCCCCGACGACGACGTCGACCGGGTGGCCGAGCTGATGCGCGAGCACGCCGTACGCCGGATCCCGGTCGTGGCGGACGAGCACCCCGTGGGCATCGTCTCCCTCGGCGACCTGGCCGTCGAACGGGCCCCGGAGACGCCGCTCGGGAACATCAGCTCGTCCAAGCCCAACCGGTAGCGAGGGGTATGCGGCTGCTGCATGGCGCGGAACTGAACATCGACCCGGGCGGCGAGGTGGACTGGCCGTAGGGCTTCCCGCCTGCGCCCGCACAGGCACCGCCCTGGAGATCAACGCCCATCGCGACCGGCTCGACCTGTCCGACGAGCACCCAAGTCATTCCTCTGCGTCGCGGACCAGGAGTGCGATCTGCACCCGGTTCTCGACGGCCAGCTTGGCGAATAGGTTGCCTGTGTGTGCCTTGACCGTCGCGATGCTGATGTGCAGCCGCTGGGCGATCTCCGGATTGCCCAGTCCATCCGCGATGGCCCGAGCAGTTTCGCGTTCTCGCTCGGTCAGTGTGGACAGCTGCTTCCGTGCGGCTTCGCGGGTTGAGCTGCGAGCGTGAGAGGACTGCGGGCCGGTGGCCGCGGCGATCACCCGTGCCGTGGCCGCCGGAGACAGCACGGGGTTGCCGTCAGCGACGGTTCGCACCGCGTCGAGAATCTGCGGCGGTTGGGTGTCTTTGAGGACGAACCCGAGTGCTCCGGCGCGCAGTGCGCCGAGCACCAGATCGTCGGAGTCGAATGTGGTCAGCATGAGTACCCGGGGCGGCGCCGGTCGGGCAAGGAGTTCCCGGGTCGTGCTGAGACCGTCACGGCCGGGCATGCGTACATCCATCAGTACGACGTCCGGTCGCTGCTCGTCCACCACGGTGATCGCGGCGTCCCCGTCGGCCGCCTCCGCGACGACGGTCAGGTCCGGTTCGCCGTCGATGACGAGCCGCAGCGCCATGCGCACCAGTTGTTCGTCGTCGACGATGACGACACGCACCGGCTTCCGCTCGCTGTCCACTCAGGATCTCTTTTCGTGGGTGGGGTCCGGCCAGGGTAGTTGGGCGGTGAGGAGGTATCCGTCGTCGGGTGTGGGGCGATGGTCGAGCTTTCCGCCGGCGAGGTCGACTCGTTCGGTGAGACCGAGTAGGCCGAAGCCCGATGCCGGTCGTGGTGCGGCTTTGGTGGCCGCGGAATTGTGGACACTGACGTCGAGTTGGGCGCCCGCTGTTCCGTCGAGGGTGATGTGGACGCGTGCGCCTGGGGCGTGCTTGGCGGCGTTGGTCAGCCCTTCTTGGACGATGCGATAGCAGGTTCGCCCGACGACGTCGGACGGTGTTCCCGTCACGGTGGTGGTGAGCGTGACGTCCAGTCCGGAGGTGCGGGCGTCGGCCACCAGGTCGGGGATGAGGTCGAGGGAGGGCTGGGGTGGTTCCGGGCGGCCCGGGTCGGCCCGGAGCACACCGAGGACATCCCGTAGTTCTTCCAAGGCTTGGTGGGAGCCCTCGGCGATGCCGCGGACCAGCACACGGTTTTCCTCTGCTGCGAGGTCGCTGCGGTGGCCCAGCACTCCGGCCTGCATGGCGACCAGGGAGATCCGGTGCGCGAGCACGTCGTGCATCTCGCGGGCGATCCGGTTCCGTTCCAGGGCCCGTGCCTGCGCCGCTCGTGCGGTCTGTTCCCGTTCCGCGCTCTCCGCCCGCTCCCGCAAGAACCGCACTTCGACACGCCGCGCGCCGACGGCGATGCCCACGGCCACCGCGATGCCCGCGGTCAGCGCCGGGAACGCGAGCTGGAACCACAACGAGCCGGGCGGGCTCTCGACCGGGTAGAGCCCGATGGCGAACTGTGACGCGGTCACGTAGGCCAGCCCGACGACCCCGATCTCCACCGGACGGCGACGGGCGGAGATCGAGCCCAGCGCCAGAAGCGCGGCGCCGGTTGCGAGTGTCGACGCGGTCGAGGCGATCGCGACCGTCATGGCGACAGCGAACGGGAACCGCCGTCGCCACACAAGCGCCGTCAGGCAGCCGAGAGCCACCAGCGGATCACCGGTGAGGAACCAGGAGCCCGTTTCGTCCGCCTGCCAGTGCAGCACCGCACCGGTGGAGAGCCACGCCGGTATGCCCACTGCCGCGGCTGCCGCCAGCCGCCAGGTCTGCTGCCACCATCCGAGCCGTGGCGCGGCGTCTGTATTCACCTGGCCATTGTCGCGACACCGTACGGCCGGTGAGTCAGACCAGGGGCTGAAGTGCCTTCGACCAGAGTTGAATCGCCGCCTCGACTTTGGGCGAAGGCCATTCGAGCCGCCGGGCCGATGTGCCGGTGGCGCCGCACGAACAGACTCGTCGAGGCGGTCGGGATGGTGATCACCCTCGCCCCGTGCGCCCCACACACCCCCTCAGGAGGACATCAGATGCGCAGAACTCTGTCCCTTGCCCTCGCCGCCACCGCGGTGGCTGCGGCGACCGCGATCCCGGAAAGGACGGTGGCTGCGACGCCGGACACCGTGCGGTGGGGCCCGTGCTCGGAGAAGACCGCCTCGGAGAAGGCCGCTTTGCCCCGTCTGGAGTGCGCGATGCTCGAAGTCCCCCTGGACTACCGGGATCCGGATGGCCGGCAGATCGAGATCGCGATCTCCCGGCTGGCGAGCAAGGAACCCTCGAAGCGCCGCGGCGTACTGCTGACCAATCCGGGCGGCCCCGGCATCACGGGACTCGGCTACCCGGCCGTGCTGGCCGGCTCAGGGCTGCCGCAGAAGGTGCTGGACTCCTACGACCTGATCGGCTTCGACTCGCGTGGCGTCGGCCGCAGCGCGCCGGTGACCTGCGATCTGACGCCGGAGCAGCAGGCACGCGGCAACGTCCCGCCGTACGCGCACACCGCGGCCGATGTCGCTCGGGAGGCGGGGAACGCGCGCACTGTAGCCGAGCAGTGCGCCACCTCACGGACGGCGTGGATGCTGCCGCACACCACCACCGCGAACATCGCACGCGACATGGACCGGATCCGGGCGGCGCTGGCCGAGCCGAAGCTCTCGTACCTCGGTGCCTCCTACGGCAGCTACCTCGGTGCGGTGTACACGACGCTGTTCCCGAAGCGCAGCGACCGGGTCGTGCTCGACAGCAACCTGGGCCCCGGCGGTTACGACGTCACGGCCATGCGGTTGCTCGCCCGTGGACTGGAGGACCGGTTCCCGGACTTCGCGGCGTTCGCGGCCGCGCACCCCGAGTACGGTCTGGGCACCACACCGGAGCAGGTGAGGGCGAAGTACTTCGATCTCGCGGAGCGGCTGGAGGCGAAACCGGTCCAGGGCATCGACGGGATGTTGTTCCGCGGGCTCACGTTCGACCGCCTCTACGTCGATGCGAACATGCCCGAGCTGGTCGAGTTCTGGCACGCGCTCGACACCGACCGGCCGGTGCCGCCCAGCCCGCCGATTCCGAACATGGAGAACTTCATGTCCGCCCGCTTTTCAGTGATATGCGGCGATACGCGCTGGCCGGAGACGGTCCGGGAGTACCAGCGCAACGTCGCGGTCGACCGGCTGAAGTACCCGATGCTGGGCGGGGCCACGGCCGGCATCGGACCGTGCGCGTTCTGGCCGGACGAGCGGGTCGAGCCGCCGGTACGCATCGGTGACCGGGGCCCGTCGAACGTGCTCATGGTGCAGAACGAGCGCGACCCGGGGACCCCGCTGGTCGGTGCCCAGGAGCTGCGGCGGGCGTTCGGGAAGCGGGCCACGATGGTGACGGCCGACCAGGGCGGGCACGGTGTCTATCCGTTCGGACCCAACACGTGTGCGAACAGCACGGTGACGGCGTTCCTGACCACCGGGCAGCGCCCGTCGCACGACCTCGCCTGCGCGGCGGAGCCGAGCACGTAGCGGGAGCGGCGGAGCGCTCAGCGGCGGTACAGCCCGATGAGGGTGCCGTCGGCGAGTTCCCGTTTCTCCACGGCCTGCCGGACGTCGTCGGCGCGCGGGGCGTCCGGGAGGACGCAGGGCTCGGCGAGGGCGTAGAGGTGGAAGACGTAGTGGTGGGACTCGTCCCCGGGCGGGGGGTGGGGTCCGCCCCAGCCGGGACGGCCGTAGCCGTTGACGAGTTCGGTGCCGCCGGGCGGGCTCTGCCCCTCGCTGATGCCGTCGCTGCGGGGGTCGATGCCCACGACGATCCAGTGCACGAAGTTCCCCGACGGGGCGTCGGGGTCCTCGCACATCAGGACCAGCTCGGCCGCGTCGTCCGGTACGCCGGACCAGGTCAGGGGCGGGGAGACGTTCTCCCCCTCCAGCGCGTACCGGCGGGGGACGGGGGCGTGGTCGGTGAATGCGTTGCTCTTGAGTTCGATGCCGGTCATGTGGCCCGGAGTACCCCTGGGCGGCGGGACATATCAGGAAGACGTGTGGATCTCCGCGCGACGGATACCCGGGCCAGGTCAGGAGTGCTACGGACTGAGGAAGGCCGGCCCGATGATCTCGCAGACCGTTCTGGTGCCCGCCGACGGCGTCGAGCTCCCCGGCGACTTCGACGTCCCGGCGCCCGCTCACGGCGTCGTCCTGTTCGCGCACGGCAGCGGCAGCTCCCGGCACAGCCCGCGCAACCGGCAGGTCGCCGCCGAACTCCGCACCGCCGCCCTGGGCACGCTGCTGATGGACCTGCTGACCGAGGCGGAGGACCGGCAGGACGAGCTGACCGCCGAGCACCGCTTCGACATTCCGCTGCTCGGGCGCCGTCTGGTCGCCGCGATCGACTGGCTCGACGCGGAACCCGAGGTCCAGGGACTGCCCGTCGTCCTGTTCGGAGCCAGCACCGGTGCGGCCGCCGCCCTGATGGCCGCGGCGGACCGGCCGGACCGGGTCCTGACCGTGGTCTCACGCGGCGGACGGCCCGACCTGGCGGGCGACGCCCTGGACCTCGTACGCGCGCCCGTGCTGCTCATCGTCGGCGGGCACGACGCGCAGGTGCTGCGGCTCAACGAGGACGCCGCCCGGCGGCTGCGGGCCCCCTGCACGCTGAGTGTCGTGCCGGGTGCCACCCACCTGTTCGAGGAGCCGGGCGCGCTGGAGCAGGTCGCCGGCCTGGCCAGGGAGTGGTGCGTGGAACGGCTGGGCGCCCAGCAGCGGTGACGCCGTGTGGGGCACCGGAGGGCCGGGTACCCGGCAGCCGCGCACGGAGGCAATCGGAAGGAGCAGCCATGCAGTTCCGCGACCGCAAGCAGGCCGGGCGGGAACTGGCCGCGCGGCTGCGCACCCTGCAGGAGAAAGGGGCTCTCCCGCACGCTGTCGTCCTCGCGCTGCCCCGCGGTGGTGCCGCGGTCGCCCGCGAGGTCGCACACGCGCTGGACGCCCCGCTGGACGTCCTCGTGGTCCGCAAGATCGGGGCGCCGTTCCAGGAGGAGCTGGGCGTCGGCGCGATCGCCGGCGACGACCCGCCGCTCTTCGACGAACGGGCCCTGGACCGGCTGGGCCTGAGCGAGGCCGCCCTCGCCGAGACCGTCGACCGGGAGCGGGAGGAGGTACGGCGCCGCGAACGGCGCTACCGGCGTGGCCGTCCCCCGGTGGATCTGCGGGGCCGCACCGTGATCGTCGTCGACGACGGCCTGGCCACCGGCGCGACCGCGCGCGCCGCACTGCGCCGGGTCCGCCGTGAGGCGCCCGAGCAGGTCGTCCTGGCCGTGCCGGTCTGCTCACCGGAGGCGGTCGAGCTGCTGCGCGACGAGGCCGACGAGGTGATCTGCCTGCACCGGCCGGAGCAGTTCATGGCCGTCGGCCTCTGGTACGAGAACTTCGACCAGCTCACCGACGACGAGGTCCTCGACGCGCTGCACGGTTCCCACACCCTGCCCGGCTGAAGGAGGAGAAGCGAGTGACCGAAGCGACCGGCACCGTCCTGGTCGGCGTCGACGACACACCGCAGGCCTGGCTCGCCGCGGACTGGGCGGCCCGGGAGGCGGCGCTGCGCGGAGCGGCACTCCAGGTCGTGCACGCGGTGGGACACGCCGACGAGCGGGTCCGCGGCGCGGCCGCCGATCTGCTGGAGGACGCCCGGACCCGCATCACGACGGCCCATCCCGGGCTGCGGGTCGACACCGTCCTCGGGCAGGGGGAGCCCGCCGAGGCGGTCCTGAACGCGGCCGAGGACACCGACGCCGACCTGATCGTGCTCGGCACCCGCGGACGAGGCGGCTTCGCCGGGCTGCTCCTGGGATCCGTGAGCCTGAAGGTAGCCGCCCACGCCGAACGACCGGTCGTCGTCGCCCGCGGTCACACGGAGAAGGCCGGGCACGACGGCATCGTGGCCGGCGTCCGCGACGAGCGGGACGAGGACGCCGTACGGTTCGCCCTCGCCGAGGCCGACCTGCGCGGGGCCCCGGTGCGTCTGGTGCACGCCTGGTCGCCGCTCGCGAGGGCGGGCCTCATGGTCCCCCAGGTCAGCACCATCGACGACGAGCAGCACGCCCACGCCCAGCTCCTGAAGCACGCCGCACGCCCCGCCGCCGCGTATCCGCGGCTGCACGTGGAGCAGGAGCTGATCACCGGTTCGCCCGCCGACGTCCTGGTGGAGGCATCGGCCAAGGCCGGGCTGCTGGTGCTCCCGCGCCACCCGGTCGAGGGCCGGTTCGGGCTGCGGCTGGGCTCGGTCGTCCATGCCGTACTGCACCACGCGGACTGTCCCGTGGCCGTCGTACCCACGTCATAGACCCTCGCGTCACGGAGGCGGAGCGATGGACCTGGTCGAGGAACGCCCCTGCCGATTCCGCATCGACCCGCACGACGGGATGCGCGTGCCCGGCATCGTGTTCGCCTCCCGTGACCTGCTGAGCGACGCCGAGCAGTCGCTGGAGCAGGTCGTCAACGTGGCCACGCTGCCCGGCATCGTCGGCGCCTCGTACGCCATGCCGGACATCCACTGGGGCTACGGCTTCCCGATCGGCGGCGTCGCCGCGACCGCCGTGGACGAGGGCGGCGTGGTCTCGCCCGGCGGGGTCGGCTTCGACATCTCCTGCGGGGTGCGGCTGCTGGCGGCCGACTGCGACGGGCGGGAACTGCGCAGGGCGCTGCCCGCGGTCATGGACGGCCTGGACCGGCGGATACCGCGCGGCGCCGGGCCCGGCGGGGTGTGGCGGCTGAGCGGGCAGGCGGAGCTGGAGGGGATCCTGCGGGGCGGCTCCCGGTACGCCGTCGAGCAGGGCCACGGCGAGCAGCGCGACCTCACCCGCTGCGAGGACGGCGGGGCGGTCGCCGACGCCGACGCGACGCAGGTCAGTGAGCGGGCCCGGGAACGGGGCCTCGGCCAGGTCGGCAGCCTCGGCTCCGCCAACCACTTCCTGGAGGTCCAGGAGATCGCCGAGGTGTACGACGAACCGGTCGCCGCCGCCTTCGGGCTCGCCCCCGGCCAGGTGTGCGTGATGATCCACTGCGGTTCCCGCGGCCTCGGCCACCAGATCTGCACCGACCACGTCCGGGCGATGGACCGGGCCATGACCCGTTACGGCATCACCGTCCCCGACCGCCAGCTGGCCTGCACCCCGGTCGACTCGCCCGAGGGACAGGCCTACCTGGGCGCGATGGCAGCCGCCGCCAACTACGGCCGCGCCAACCGCCAGTTGCTGTCCGACGCGGCCCGCAGTGTCTTCCGCCGCGTCACCGGCGCACAGCTGTCGCTGGTGTACGACGTGTCCCACAACCTCGCCAAGATGGAGACGCACGAGGTGGACGGCGCCAGGCGCCTGCTGTGCGTGCACCGCAAGGGAGCCACCCGCGCCTTCCCGCCCGGCCACCCCGAACTGCCCGAGGATCTACGGGAGTTCGGCCAGCCGGTGCTCATCCCCGGCACCATGGGCACGGCCTCCTACGTGCTGGCCGGGGTGCCCGGCGGCGACGCCTTCCACTCCACCTGCCACGGCGCGGGCCGCACCCTCAGCCGGCACCGGGCCGCCCGCACCGTGACGGGCAAGGAACTGCGCACCCGGCTGGAGTCGGCCGGTATCGCCGTCCGGCCGAAGTCGATGCGCGGTCTCGCCGAGGAGACCCCGGAGGCATACAAGGACGTCAGCGCGGTGGTCGCCGCGAGCGAGACGGCGGGGCTGTGCCGGACGGTGGCCAAGCTCGTGCCGCTGGGCGTGGTGAAGGGATGAGCCGGATGCGCTCATACGTCGATGGTCACCGCGCAGGACCAGCCGTACGGACCGGGCTCGATGCGCAGGTTCTCCCACGCGATGCCCTTCGGCGCGGCGCCGATGACCTCCACCACGCCGAGGTCGGCGACCGCCATCCGCACGTCGAGCCCCTCGTCGTACGCCTCCGCCTCCACGTCGACCGGCACCTGCCCGTGCACCTCCAGCCGGAAGACGACCTCGTCGAGCAGCGTGGTCAGCAGATCCTCGGGGCTGCCCTCGGCCAGCCGCAGCCGGGCCACGCCGGTCGCCCGGGTCCCGGAGACGTCCGCGAAGCCCTCCACCATGCCCGTGACGGCCTCCACCAGACAGCGCTCGCGGCTCTCCGCCCAGGCCTCGACGCGCACGTCAGCCGTGTGCGGCACCAGCCGGTGCCCACTCGTCCCGCGCCTGCGCGCCGTGATGTCGTCGCCCATGTCGCCGACCATGTCCCCCGTGTGCCCACTGCGCGGCGCCGCACACTGGATTCGGGGGGCATGTCCGGACCGGCAGAGGAGCCACCGCCTCAGGAGCCGCCATGACCGACCCGACCCGCCTGGCGCTCGCACCCGCACTGCGGGACGTGCGGGCCGTCGTCTTCGACACCGACGGAGTGATCACCGACTCGGCCCGGGTGCACGCCGCCGCCTGGCGGACCGCCTTCGACACCTATCTGCGTCAGCACCCGCCCGAGGACCCGGACCAGCGGCGCCCCTTCGATCCCCGGGACGACTACCTGCGGCACGTGGACGGCAAATCCCGCCTCGACGGGGCCGCCGCCTTCCTCGCCTCCCGCGGCCTCGACACATCGGACGGGAGCGTACGGGCCGTCGCCGCGGACAAGGAGCGCCTCTTCACCGAGCGGCTGCGCACCCACGGCGTCGACGCCTATCCCGGGACGGTCCGGCTGGTGCGTGCCCTGCGCGAGGCCGGGGTACCCGTGGCGGCGGCCTCGGCGTCCCGGCACGCGGGTGAGCTGCTCACCCGGGCCGGGGTCCGGGACCTCTTCGACGCCCTGGTGGACGGCGGTGAGGCGGCCCGGCTGGGGCTCGCCGGCAAACCCGAACCCGACCTCTTCCTGGAGGCGGCCCGCCGGCTCGGCGTCCCCGCCGGGCACGCCGCCGTCGTGGAGGACGCGCTGGCGGGCGTGGAAGCGGGGCGTCGGGGTGCGTTCGCGCTCGTCGTCGGCGTGGACCGGGCCGCCGGTGCGGACACCGGCGCGAGGCTGCTGCGGCACGGCGCCGACATCGTCGTACGAGATCTGGCAGAACTGCTCGTGGAAGGAGCACCGCGGTGACCGCACCGACGTCCTGGACCTGGGAGTACGACGGCTACGAACCAGCGGACGAACGGCTCAGGGAGTCGCTGTGCACGCTCGGCAACGGATACTTCGCCACCCGTGGCGCGTTCCCGGAGTGCATCGCCGACGAGGTGCACTACCCCGGCACGTATGCGGCCGGCTGCTACAACCGGCTCGCCTCGGACGTGGCAGGACACAGCGTCGAGAACGAGGACATGGTCAACCTGCCGAACTGGCTGGCGCTGCGCTTCCGCCGCCCCGGCGGGCGGTGGCTCACCCCCGACACGGCGACGGTCCTGGACCACCGGCAGGTGCTGCACCTCGACTCGGGGATGCTGGAGCGCGTCACGCGGTACGCGCTGGCGGAGGGCAAGGCCCTGTTCGTACGGCAGCAGCGGTTCGTGGGCATGGCCGACCCCCATCTGGCGGTCCTGCGCACCGAGCTCACCGCCGAGGGCTTCGCGGGCGCCCTCGACGTCGAGGCGGCGCTCGACGGGGGCGTCACCAACTCCGGGGTCGCGCGCTACCGCGATCTGGACGGCCACCATCTGACCCACGTGCACACCGGGAGTTCCGCACCTGACACGGTGTGGCTGCGCTGCCGGACCCGCACCTCGGACATCCGGATCGGCATGGCGGCCCGGCTGACCGCCGACGTCCCGGTGACGGAGCGGCTGGAGGTCAATCGAGCCGTCCAGCGGATCCACCTCGAGCTGATCCCCGGCCGTACCGTCACCGTGGACAAGACCGTCGCCCTGCACACCTCCCGCGACCCCGCGATCAGCGATCCGCTGGACGCCGCCGTCGACCGGGTGGACGCGGCCTCCGGCTTCGACGACCTGCTGAAGGCCCACCGCACGGCCTGGGACCAGCTGTGGCGGCGGGCCGAGATCGACGTCCCCGGCGCCGCGGGCCGCATTCTCCGGCTGCACCTCTTCCACGTCCTGCAGACCCTCTCGCCGCACACCGCCGACCTGGACGTGGGCGTGCCGGCCCGGGGACTGCACGGCGAGGCGTACCGGGGGCACGTCTTCTGGGACGAGCTGTTCGTGCTGCCGTATCTGAACCTGCACTTCCCGGAGGTGTCCCGGGCCCTGCTCGGCTACCGCCACCGGCGCCTGGACCAGGCCCGTGCCGCCGCCCGCGCGGCCGGGCGGCGCGGCGCGCTCTACCCGTGGCAGAGCGGCAGCGACGGGCGCGAGGAGACCCAGGAACTGCATCTCAACCCGCGCTCGGGGCGCTGGCTGCCGGACTACTCTCGACTCCAGCACCACGTCGGCTCGGCGATCGCGTACAACGTGTGGCGGTACTGCGAGGCCAGCGGCGACGCCGAGTTCCTGCACACCAAGGGCGCCGAGATGCTGCTCCAGATCGCCCGCTACTGGGCGGACTCGGCGGTGTACGACGAGGGCCTGGGCCGGTATCGCATCCGGGGCGTGGTCGGCCCAGACGAGTACCACGACGCCTACCCCGACGCGAAGCTGCCCGGCCTCGACGACAACGCGTACACCAACGTCACCGCCGCATGGGTGCTCACCCGCACCCTGGAGATGCTGCGCGCCCTGCCCGAACCCCGCCGCCGCGAACTCCTGGAGCGCACCGGCCTGGACGGCGGCGAGCGGGAACACTGGGATGAGATGTCGCGCACCCTCCATGTGCCCTTCCACGGGGGTGTCATCAGCCAGTTCGAGGGCTATGGCGACCTCGCCGAACTCGACTGGGAGGGCTACCGCAAGCGCTACGGCGACATCCGGCGCCTGGACCGGATCCTGGAGGCGGAGGGCGACACCGTCAACCGCTACCAGGCGTCCAAGCAGGCCGATGTGCTGATGCTCGGCTACCTCTTCTCACCCGCCGAACTCCAGGAAATCTTCCGCCGGTTGGGCCACCGCCTTGACCAGGACACCTGGCGGCGCACGGTCGACTACTACCTGCGGCGCACCAGCCACGGGTCGACCCTCAGCGGCTTGGTCCACGGCTGGGTGCTGGCCCGGGCCCGGCGCGCGGAGGCCTGGATGTTCTGCCAGGAGGCGCTGCGCGGCGACATCGCCGACCTGCAGGGCGGCACCACCGGCGAGGGCATCCACCTCGGCGCCATGGCCGGCACCCTCGACCTCGTCCAGCGTGGACTGACCGGACTGGCGACCAGCGGCGGGGCGCTGTGCCTCGACCCGGTTCCGCTGCCGGAGCTGTCCTCGTACGGCTTCGCCATCCACTACCAGGGCCACTGGGGCATCCACCTCCGGCTGGAACACGGGCGCTTGGAGATCACGGTTCCCGCGTCCGACCTCGACCCGATCGACGTCCGCCTGCCGGACCGCACGGTGTCCGTCCGGCCGGGCGAGATGCGACGGCTGATGCTGCGGGGGTGACGTCACCCCCCGCACAGGACGGGGGTCAAGGTACCGGACGTGGTCGGCGGGTGTACACGCCTGATCTGTGACTCCGGCGGCGTCAACTCGCGGCGTATCGCGGACGGCTGACCTCTCGGCCCGAGCCGCCGACGCTGTCGAAACCCTGCTGACCTGCGCGAGCGCGCTCTAGATCGGTGTGTTCGAGCATCAACTTCCGGTCAACCGTAGGGCATTCGGTGGCGACTCCCGGTACTGCGGCGGTTACCCACCGGAGCCCCGGGTGCGGCAGACTGCCGTGAGCCGTACCCGGGCGTGGGCGATCGCGGCACCGGGTGGGCGGTACGAAAGGCGTCGATTCGGCTGGATGAGAGGGAGTTTCATGGACCGGTATCTCAGGGGGGCGAGGCTCTGGCCCGACGGGTGGACCAAGCTCAGGGTGGACTTCGTCCCGCGACTCCCCGAGATCAAACCGGTGACCGACATCTATCGCCCGGTCCTCGCCCGGTTCGGGTTCGTCTCGCCGGTCAAGGACGAGTGGCTGCACGAGACGCTGGCCGTCGTCGACGACCGGCCCGCGAGCGAGGTGACCGGACCGGAACTCGCCCTGTTCGAAGGCCGGTTGCGGGAACGGCTCGGCGCGGTGCGCCCCTTCACGGTGACGGTGGGCGCGGCGGTGGCGGGCCGGTGCGGTGTCCTGCTCGACATCGCTCCCGAGGACGAGTTCCAGGAGCTCCGGCACCAGGCCAGGGACGCCGTCGTGGAGGTGTTCGGCGAGGACGCCGACGACTACGAGGACGAACGCCCGAGGATCTCGCTGGCCTACGGCACCGCACTCGGCGACTCGCGGCTCCTGCAGGGCAGGCTGCGCAGCGCCTCGGGCCGGCGGGCCACGCTGACCGTGGACGGCGCACGGCTCGTGGAGGCCGTCCAGGACCGCAAGCAGCACGAGATCCGCTGGCAGGAGCTGGCGTTCGTGCCGCTGGGCGGTGCGGGATGAGGTCCGTCCTCAACCGGATCGTCAACCGGCCTTCTCCGTAAGGGCGTTGAACATCACCCGTCCCGGTCGCGTACCTCAGGGCACACCGATCCCGGACGACAGGAGTACCTGCCATGGCCGAGAAGCAGTACACCGTCATCGGCATGAGCTGCGGCCACTGCGCGGCGAGCGTCACCGAAGAGGTGGTGGCGGTACCCGGCGTCACCGAGGTCGACGTCGATGTGCGGGCCGGCCGGGTGATCGTACGAGGGGAGCAGTTCGGCGAGGACGCGGTGCGCAGCGCGATCGTCGAGGCGGGTTTCGAGGTGGCGCGGGGCGCACGGGCCGCCGCGGCCTGAGCGCCGTGGGGGAGCGTGCCGCCTCTCACGCCACCTGGTCTCATGCCACCTGGTCGAAGAAGGTCAGCAGGGCGGCGGGGGAGTCGGGGCCGGTCAGTGCCTGTTCCGTCCAGATGCACTTGCCGGTCCCGGTGTAGCGGGCACCCCACCGCTGGGAGAGGGCCGCGACCAGTTGGAGGCCCCGGCCGCCCTCGTCCGTCTCGGACGCCCGGCGGATCCGGGGGGTGGTGAGGCTCCCGTCGGAGACCTCGCAGATCAGCGCGCGGCTGCGCAGCAGACGGAGCATGACCGGGCCCTTGGCATGCCGGACGACGTTGCCCACCAGCTCGCTGACCAGCAGTTCCGTCGTCATCGCCAGATCGTCCAGGCCCCACTCGGACAGCTGCGCCCGGACCAGCTTGCGTGCCTCGCCGGCCGCCTGCGGCTCCGTGCTCAGCGGCCACACGGCGACCGCTTCGGGCGGCAGCCGGTGCACCCGCACCACCAGCAGGGCCGCGTCGTCGGCGGACTGCTGCTGTGCCGGGACCAGGCCCGAGGTGAGCCGATCGCAGAGCCGGTCGAGGTCGTCCTCCGTGTCGGCCCCGCCGAGCAGCCGCGCGAGATGGGCCATGCCCACGTCGATGTCCCGGCTGGCGGACTCGATCAGGCCGTCGGTGTACAGCACGAGCAGGGAGTCCTCCGGCAGGGCGACCTCGACGCTCTCGAAGGGCGGGTCGGCGGCGCCCAGCGGGGGATCCTGGGCCACCGCCGGGAACTCGACCGTGCCGTCCGGCCGCACGACGGCGGGCGGCGGATGCCCGGCGCAGCCGAAGGCACACACGCCGGTCGTCGGGTCGTACACCCCGTACAGGCAGGTGGCGTAGGAGTCGTCGCCGAGTTCGGAGACGACGTCGTTGAGGTGGGCCAGGATCTCGTCGGGCGCCAGTTCCAGATCCGCCAGGGTGTGGACGGCGGTGCGCAGCCGTCCCATGGTGGCCGCCTGGGGCAGTCCATGGCCCATCACGTCGCCGATGACGAGGGCGACCCGGTCGCCGGAGAGCGGGATGATGTCGTACCAGTCGCCGCCCACGTCCATGCCCTGCCGGGCCGACAGATAGCGCGCCGCGGAGGTGCAGGCGGGCAGCGGCGGCAGCGTCCGGGGGAGCAGGCCGCGCTGCAGTTCCTGGGCGCGGATGTGCTCGGCGTCGAAGAGGCGGGCCCGCTCCAGGGCGTGGGCGACCAGGCCGCTGATCGCGACCAGCAGCGTGCGTTCCTCGCCGGTGAAGCGGCGTGGCTGCTCGAAGGAGATCACGCACACCCCGGCCGGGTGGTCCGAGGCGATCAGCGGCAGGAACGCCCAGGCCGCCTTGCCGCCCGCCGCGGGCTGCCCGGCCAGCGCCGGGTAGCGGCCCGCGTACTCCTCGGGGGAGGAGAAGAACTGCGGGGTGCGGCTGAAGAGCGCGTCCGTGACCGCGCTGCGTCCCGTCACGGGAAGGTGGTCGACCAGGTCGAGGAACTCCTGGGAGTAGCCGACGCTGCCGACGACCCGGGTCCGCTCGTCCTCGATGACCTGCATCATCAGCCCGGCCGCGCCGAACGGCGGCAGCACATGGCGGGCGACCGCGTCGACGACGTCCTGCGAGCTGATCGCCTTGGCGAGCGCCGCCGTCAGTTCGCCGATGCGGGCGGCCCGGTCGGCCTGGGCGCGGGCGGCGGCCTCACGTTCGGCCTCCCGTACGCGCCGGTCGTGGAGGTCGGTGTTGTGGAAGGCGTGGCGGTCGGGGAGCGGGACCAGTCGC
>NZ_JBFALC010000067.1:0-10668 GCF_040656035.1 Streptomyces sp. NPDC050211 | reverse complement strand
TTCTTTTACTTGAGTTATTTTAATATTACGGAGACGACTTTTTCGATAGTGTACTGTCTTAGTTTCTCGATGAGCTGTTTCATGTGCTAGTGCAGGTCGAGACCCGAGGGCGTGGACCGTGCGACCGCCTCCTCACACAGCGCTCGCAGCCCGGGAACCTGCAGTGCGGTGAGGTCCCACACCAGTCGGCCGATCAGCTCCTGCCCGGCACCGAGGACCCGCTCGGCCTCCTCGTTGAGGAAGGTGATCCGCCACTGGTGGTCGAGGGTGAGGAAGCCGTCGCTCATGTGTCGCAGGGCGCGGCTGATCGCGTCGCGGGCGCTGCGGGACTCGGTGGTGTCCCATACGGTGCCGACCATGCCGACGGGTTGTCCGGTGTCCGCCAGCTTCACCCGGCCACGGACCTGGACCCAGCCGATCGTGCCGTCCGGGCGACGCACCCGGTACTCGGTGCCGTAGGAGGTCCGCTCGCGCAGCGCCTTGGCGACCTCGGCGGTCACGAGCGGCCGGTCGTCGGGGTGGACGAGGTTCATCCAGGTGTCGGCCCGTCCGTCGAACTCGCCCGGTTCGAAGCCGAGCACGGTCAGTCCGGCCTGGTCCAGATCGACCTCCTCGGTGGCCATGGTCCACTCCCAGGAGCCGACGCGCACGGCCTCGAGCGCCTGTCGCAGCAGGGCTCCGGGCTGCCGTTCCCGCGGTGACGGCTCCTTGGGCAGCAGGGGACGGTCCAGCCGTCCGGCGACCCAGGCGGCGATGGCATGCAGGAGGGTCCACTGGGTGGGGCGGGGGGCATGGCGTACGGCGGTCAGGACGGTGAGCGCGCCGAGCGGTCCGTCCGGTCCGGGCAGCGGAACGGTGGCCACACCGCGGTCGGCGCCGGGACGTCCGCCGACGTCGGGGGCGGGTTCGGCGGGCAGCCAGCAGCGTGTCCCCTCGCGCACGGCCCGCGCCGGGGGCAGGTCTCCGGTGTCCGGGACGCGCTCCCAGGGTTCGGTCAGCGCCGGGGGCAGCCCGCTGCTCACCAGCAGATGCAGTCCGCGCAGACTCTCGGGCCCGCCGACGTGGATCAGGCCGCCGACCCCGCCGAGCTCGGCGACAGCGTGCTCCAGGGCGAGACGCAGCGCCTCTGTCACGGCCACGTCGTCGTCGATGGCGCGGAGTATGGCCATCCGCCCGTGCATACCCTCAATATACGCAGAGTACAAAATTCTCGTCATGCGCCGGTGTGTCCCGATTCCGGCGGACCGCTTGACCAGCGGGGCGTTCCAACAGCGCCTCTGTCGCGCCCTGTTCAACCGGCCTTCGGCCCCGGCGCTCCCACCCGCAGTCCGTCCATGACCAGGTCGAAGAGGCGGTTGGCGCGTGCCTCCCAGTCGCTGTGGGGGTCCATCGTGAACAGGCCGATGATGGCGAGGATGAAGTCGTCCGCGGTGACGCCGGGGCGGATGGTGCCGGACTCTTCGGCGGCGCGGAGCAGGAGTTCGGCCGCGGAGGTCACCGGGGTGGGCTCAGGCTTCGCCGCGGCGCCCGGTGCACTCGTGACCTGGTGGATCGCTTCCCCCAGACCGACCTTGGTCATGGCGAACCGAGCGAGCCGGTCCATCCAGTCCCGCAGCGCCCGGTCGGGTTCCCGTGTCTCGAGCAACTGGTGTGCGCAGTCGGCGACCTGCTGCATCTCGTGGCGGTAGATCTCCAGGACGAGCGCCTCGCGGTTGGGGAAGTTCCGGTAGAACGTGCCCTGTCCGACGCCCGCCTTCTTGGCGATCGCGCTCAGCGGGGCGTCGGCGGAGCGGGTCAGCTCGACGAGCGCCACTTCCAGGATGCGCTCGCGATTGCGCTGCGCGTCCGAGCGCAGCGGTGCGCCCTTCTTCTCGTTCACCCGTGGCCTCCTCGCGGGCTCGCCAAGGAGCCCGGCCTTGCTAAGCGGACAGCTGTCCGGTACGTTTCCCGATAGCGGACAGCTGTCCGGTTGGGTTCCACCATAGCCGCGGCAGAGCCGATCCAGCCACGTACCGTGCTGCCTCTCTTGCCTCCCGACACCCCCGATTTTCCTATACGCCTGCTCGCCGGACCGCCTTCTCGGCGTACTCCGGAGCTGTGAAAGAAGGCTGATCATGGCCCCAGCCCCCGCATCGACGTATAGCGCCATCACCCTGAACATCAACGGCGAGAAACACACCCTCTCCGTCGACCACCGCACCACCCTGCTCGACGCGCTGCGCGAGCGCCTCGATCTCACGGGCACGAAGAAGGGCTGTGACCAGGGCCAATGCGGTGCCTGTACGGTCCTGATCGACGGTCGCCGAGCCGTGGCCTGTCTGCAACTGGCGGTGGCCGTCGAGGGGCGCGAGATCACCACCGTCGAAGGCCTGGCCGACGGCGAACGGCTGCACCCGGTGCAGCAGGCCTTCCTCGACCTCGACGGCTACCAGTGCGGCTACTGCACGCCGGGCCAGATCTGTTCGGCCGTCGCGGTGATCGAGGAGCACGCGGCGGGGTGGCCGAGCGCCGCCACCGACGACGTACGGCCCGAGGCGGGACCGCCGCCCCTGACCGCCGACGAGATCCGCGAGCGGATGAGCGGCAACCTGTGCCGCTGCGGAGCGTATGTGTCGATCGTGCAGGCGGTCGCCCGGGCGGCCGAGGCGCGCACCGAGACCACGGAGGCGGCGGCATGAGGGAGTTCGGCTATCAGCGCGTCCTCGACGTCTCCGGCGCCGTCGCGCTGCTCGACGCCGACCCGGAGGCGCGTTTCCTCGGCGGCGGCACCAACCTCGTCGACCTGATGAAGACCGGCGTCGAGCGGCCCGCCCGGCTCGTCGACGTCCGTGAACTGCCCCTGGACCGCATCGAGTCGACGCCTGACGGCGCCCTGCGGATCGGCGCGACCGTCACCAACAGCGACCTGGCCGCCCACCCCGAAGTCCGGCGCCGCTACCCGGCGTTGACGCAGGCGGTGCTCGCCGGAGCGTCCGGGCAGCTGCGCAACATGGCCACCGTCGGCGGAAATCTGCTCCAGCGCACCCGCTGCGGCTACTTTGCCGACGTGAGCCGGCCCTGCAACAAGCGTGTTCCCGGCAGCGGTTGCCCCGCGATCGAGGGCGAACACCACAACGCGGCCATCCTCGGCGCCTCCGACCACTGCGTGGCCGTACACCCGTCGGACATGGGCGTGGCGCTCGCCGCCTTCGACGCGGTCGTGTCGTACGAAACCGCCGACGGGCCCGGCGAGTTGCCGCTCGCCGACTTCTATCTGCCGGTCGGTGACACCCCGCACCTGGAGACCGCCCTGCCGCAGGGCGCCCTGATCACCGGCGTCACCCTGCCGCCCGCGCCGGTCGCGGCCCACTCCCGCTACCGCAAGGTGCGCGAGCGTGCTTCGTACGCGTTCGCGATCGGCTCGGTCGCCGCGGCGCTCGACGTCGAGGCAGGAGTCGTACGGGACGTGCGCCTGGCCCTCGGGGCGGTCGCGTCGCGGCCGTGGCGGGCTCGGGAGGCCGAGCGGGTGCTGACGGGCGCAGCCGCCGATGTCCGCACCTTCGAAGCCGCCGCGGACGCCGAACTGGCCGCGGCCCGGCCCCTGCCCCACAACAGATACAAGGTGACCCTCATGCGCAACCTCATGGTGGCCGTGCTGACCGAACTCGCCCAGGAGACCGCCCGATGACCACCGTCACGCCCTTGAAAGGCTTCGTCGGCACCGCGCACACGCGCGTGGAGGGACGCGAGAAGGTCACCGGCGCCGCCCGCTACGCGGGCGAGATCCCCTTCGCCGAACTCGCCCACGGCTGGCTGGTGTTGTCCACGGTCGCCCGCGGCCGCATCCGTGCGATGGACACCGAGGCCGTCCTGGCGATGCCCGGCGTCCTCACCGTCCTGCACCACGAAAACGCCTTGCACGTCGAGACCGACTACGCGGGGCTCATGGGGATGAAACCCGACCCGTCCGTCGCGCTCTTCCAGCACGACCGGATTCCGCACGCGGGCTGGCCCGTGGCGCTGGTCGTCGCCCGGACCTCCGAGCAGGCGCGGGAGGCCGCCGAGGCGCTCGTGGTGCACTACGACCAGGAGCCGCACGACGTCGCCTTCGCCGACGGGCGTCCGGACGCGTACACGCCGGCGGACACGCCCATCGCCCCCGCCGTGGCCGCGAAGGGCGACCTGGAGGCCGAACTCGCCCGGTCCGCCGTCGTCGTGGACGCGGAATACACCACGCCCGAGGAACACCACAGCCCGATGGAGCCGCACGCCGCCACCGCCCACTGGGACGGCGGCCGTCTCGAAGTCGTCGACTCCAACCAGGGCAGCATCTGGATCCAGGGCGAACTCGCGAACCTGTTCTCCCTCGACCCGGCCTCCGTGCGCGTGCGCTCCGAACACATCGGCGGCGGCTTCGGATCCAAGGGCGTCCGCGCCCACCAGGTTGCCGCCGTCATGGCCGCGACCGTCCTCCATCGCCCGGTCCGCGTCGTCCTGACCCGCCGGCAGATGTTCTCGCTGGTCGGCTACCGCAGCCCCACGGCCCAGCGCGTCAGGCTCGGCGCCGACCCCGACGGGCGCCTGCGCGCCCTGGAGCACCGAGCGCTGAACCTCTCCTCGACGGTGCACGAGTTCCTGGAGCTCAGCGCCCTGCCGGGCCGGGTGCTGTACGACGCCGACGCCCACCACACGGCCCACCGGATCGTACGGCTCGACGTACCGACCCCGACCTTCATGCGCGCGCCGGGCGAGGCACCGGGGTCGTTCGCGCTGGAGTCGGCGCTCGACGAGCTGGCCGAGAAGTGCGGCGTCGACCCGATCGACCTGCGCGCCCGCAACGAACCCGAGACGGGTCCCGTGTCCGGGCTCCCGTTCGCAGGCCGCAGGCTCCTGCTCGACTGCTTCCGGGAAGGCGCCCGCAGGTTCGGCTGGACGGACCGCGACCCCCGCCCCGGCCTGCGCCGCGACGGCCGGTGGCTGCTCGGCACCGGCACGGCCGCTGCCACCTTCCACGCGGGCGCCTTCCCCTCCACGGCGGCGATGACGGCGGAGGCGGACGGCACCTTCACCGTCCGGATCTCCGCATCCGACATCGGCACCGGCGCACGCACCGCCCTCACCCTGATCGCGGCGGACGCGCTCCAGGTGACTCCGGACCGCGTCCGCGTCCTGATCGGCGACAGCGACTTCGGACCGGCGATGATCGCGGGCGGCTCGATGGGCACCAGCTCCTGGGCCTGGGCGATCACCGCGGCGGCGGACGAACTGCGCGAGCGACTCGTCCCGGGTGCCGCCGTCCCGCCGGACGGCATCACCGTCCGCTCGGACACCTCGGCGGCCATCGCCGCCCTGTCACACAAGGAACGGCACTCCTACGGCGCCCACTTCGCCGAGGCCGCCGTCGACGTCACCACTGGCGAGGTACGCGTTCGCCGTATGCTCGGCATCTTCGCGGCGGGCCGGATCGTCAACCCGCTCACCGCCCGCAACCAGTTCGTCGGCGGGATGACCTGGGGCATCTCCATGGCCCTGCACGAAGAGGCGGTCCGGGACCCGGCCTCGGGCGCCCACGTCGGCGCCGATCTCGCGGGCTACCACTTCGCCGCCAACGCCGACGTCCCGCTCATCGAGGCCGACTGGCTGCCGGAGGAATCGGACGCCGACGACCCCATCGGCATCAAGGGCATCGGCGAGATCGGCATCGTGGGCGCCGCCGCTGCCGTCGCCAACGCGGTCTGGCACGCGACCGGCGTACGCCACCGCAGCCTCCCGATCCGCCCCGACCGGGTCCTCCAGGCAGGCCGACATGCTTGACCTCGCCGCTGAGCTGACCAAATGGGCCGAGGAGGGCCGCGACTTCGCCGTCGCCACCGTCATCTCCGTCGGCGGCAGCGCCCCCCGCCCACCCGGCGCCGCCCTCGCCGTCGATACCACCGGCACGGCCATCGGCTCGGTCTCCGGCGGCTGCGTGGAGGGCGCGGTGTACGACCTGTGCGTCCAGGCCCTCGAGACCGGCCAGACGGTCCTCGAACGCTTCGGCTACAGCGACGAGGACGCATTCGCGGTGGGCCTGACGTGCGGCGGTGTGATCGAGGTCCTGGTCACGCCGGTCACACGGGACACCCCTGACCGGGAGGTGTACGAGGCGGCGCTGTCGCAGGCGGCACAGGAGAAACCAACGGTGCTGGCCCGGGTGATAGGCGGACCGACGGAACGTGTAGGCAGGCCTGTGCTGATGCCCCCTCAGGGGCGCGGGGAACTGCGCGACCAGCCACAATGGACCCGCACGGTCGAACTAGACGACCGCACCCTCTTCATAGAAACCCACACCCCACCACCCCGAATGATCATCTTCGGCGCGATCGACTTCGCCGCCGCCCTCGCCCGCACCGGCAAGTTCCTCGGTTACCACGTCACCGTGTGCGACGCCCGCCCCGTCTTCGCCACCCGCGCCCGCTTCCCCGACGCGGACGAGATCGTGGTCGAGTGGCCCGACAGCTACCTCCGGCGCACGGAGACCGACGAGCGCACGGTGCTGTGCGTACTGACCCACGACGCCAAGTTCGACGTACCCCTGCTGGAGACGGCACTGCGACTGCCGGTCGCGTACGTCGGCGCGATGGGCTCACGCCGTACGCATGAGGACAGGAACCGGCGGCTGCGTGAAGTGGGGCTCACGGAAAGCGAGTTGGCCGGGCTGCGCTCACCCATCGGCCTCGACCTCGGCGCCCGCTCACCGGAGGAGACCGCGCTGTCCATCGCCGCGGAGATCGTCGCGGCCCGGCACGGCGGGACGGGCGTACCGCTCACTGATTCAGGGACGCCGATTCACCGCGCCGTAGCGACTAGTCGGTCCCAGCGGCGCGCTCGGTGTTCTTCTTCTTGATGCGGGCCGCTTCCTTGCGGACCTCGGCCTGGGTGGCACGCTCCTTCTCCAGCCACTCGGGCATGTCCTTCTTCAGGGTCTCGATCTGCTCGGTGGTGAGGGGCTCGGTGATTCCGCCGCGCCCCAGACCCGCGATGGACACGCCGAGCTTGGCCGCGACGACCGGACGCGGGTGCGGGCCGTTGGCGCGCAGGTCCTGCAGCCACTGCGGCGGATCGGCCTGGAGCGCGTTCAGCTCGGCACGCGAGACGACACCCTCCTGGAACTCGGCGGGGGTGGCCTCGAGGTACACACCCAGTTTCTTCGCCGCGGTCGCGGGCTTCATGGTCTGGGTGGTCTGGTGCGACTTCATGCTGTCAAGACTAACGACCGGGCGGGAGACCTCCGACCACGCCGGGTAACCTGGCGGAGTGACAGGCTCGGAAAGTACCCCCTCGTTCCGGCTCGCGTACGTCCCCGGGGTGACGCCCGCCAAGTGGGTGCGGATCTGGAACGAGCGCCTGCCCGACGTCCCGCTCGACCTGGTCGCCGTACCGGCCGCGGAAGCATCCGACGTCTTGCGCGAAGGCGGCGCGGACGCGGGTTTCGTACGACTCCCCGTGGACCGTACGTTCTTCAGCGCGATCCCTCTCTACACCGAGACGACGGTCGTCATGGTCCCCAAGGACCACCTGGTGACCGCTGCCGAAGAGGTGTCCGTCGAGGATCTCGCCGACGAGGTGGTGTTCCACCCCCTGGACGACGTCTTCGACTGGGAGCGCCCGCCCGGACAGCCCGCCTTCGAGCGCCCCGCCACCACGGAGGACGCCGTCGAGCTGGTGGCGGCGGGCGTGGGCCTGCTCGTCGTACCCCAGTCGCTGGCCCGTCTGCACCACCGCCGGGACGTGACCTACCGGCCCGTCGTGGACGCCCCTCAGTCGAGCGTCGTCCTGTCGTGGCCCGAGGAGGCGACCACCGAGCTGGTCGAGGACTTCATCGGGATCGTCCGCGGGCGGACGGTCAACAGCACGAGGGGACGTACGCAGCCTGCTCAGTCTCAGCCGAAGGCCAAGCGGGCCGAGACGTCCGGCGCCCGGCGCAAGCCCGCCCCAGGCAAGACGACAGGTAAGCCCACGCGCAGCGGCGGTGGCGCGAAACGCGGGAAGCCCCGCCGCCGCTCCTAGCCCAAGGATCACTTCGGCGGCAGGCTCGCCGCGAACGCGTGTCCCTGATCGACCCATGCCCCGAGGTCGGCGTCCTCCGCCAGCGCGGAGCCGTCGACGAGGATCCAGCCGCGCATCGGCCGTCCCGTCATGTCGAAGACCCGGGTACCGGGCCGGGCCAGCGCCGCCTCGGTGGCGTCCGGGCCGACCCGGACCATGAGGTCGTCGCCGCTCACCCCGACGGCCATGTTGCCGCGGTGCAGAAAGGCGAGGCCTCCGAACATCTTCTTCTCGGTGACCTCCGGGTCCGGGCCTAGGTGCCCCCTGATCCGCTCGGCCAGTCCTTCGTCGTACGCCATGACGGTCCTCGTTCCTGGAGTCCGCGCTGCCGACTCCAGGATCCCCGCGCGGGGCGGCGGGCGCGCGCAGGGCGGGTGAGCGCCAACGGGGCGGGAGCGTTCTGTTCCGGCCACCTACGCCCGGCACCGGGGGAACGTTTGACCGCGCCGATGGCGCCCCCGGGTGGCAGAATCTGCCCCGTGGACTGGGGGATCCTCGAGCGCGAGCTCGAGCTGGCGCGACTGGCCACGGCCGCACAAGAGGCGGCGGACGGGGCCGGATCCGTGGCGCTCGTCTTCGGGGAGGCCGGGATCGGCAAGTCGAGCCTGGTCAAGGCGATGCCGGACCGGCTGCCCGGCGGGGCACGCGTCCTGGTGGGCCAGTGCGACGACCTCGCCACCCGACGGCCCCTCGGCCCGTTCCGCGACCTCATCGGCAGCATCGGCGCCGAACTGGCGCAGGCCGTGATGGAGGGCGTCGACCGGCATCGGGTGTACGAGGCACTGCAAGGGGAGTTGGCCGGGGTACCGCATCCGGCCGTGCTCGTCGTCGAGGACGTCCACTGGGCCGACGAGGCGTCGCTGGACGCCCTGCGGTTTCTGGTACGCCGAGTGGAGCGGTTGCCCGCGGTCCTGGTACTCACCTACCGGGACGACGAGTTGAGCCGCGAGCATCCTTTGCGGCATCTGCTGGGTCAGGTGTCCCGCGCCGACCGGGTGCACCGTCTGCCGCTGGCCCGGCTGTCGCGGGACGCGGTACGCACGCTCAGTGCCGCCAGCCGCCTCGATCCGGCGCAGGTGTACGACGTGACATCCGGCAACCCCTTCTTCGTCGCCGAGGTCGTCCGGGCGGGTGGCACCGGGGGAGTTCCGCCCACGGTCGTGGACGCGGTACTGGCCCGGCTGCGCGGACTGGACGCCCTCACCATGGACGCCCTGGAGCAGCTCGCGGTCGTACCCTCGGCCGTCGAACGCACCCTCGTGGAAGCGCTCTTCGCGGACGGCGCCGCGGCACCCCTCAAGGGGCGCGAGGCCGTGTCCGACATGCGGTTGCCGCCGCGAGGGCGCGACCAGCCCCCACCGGCCCGCAGCGAACGGCCCGCATATCCGGCGGAGCGCTTCGCGGCGGCCGAGCAGCGCGGCCTGCTGACCGTGACCCCGGAGCGCGTCGCCTTCCGGCACGAGCTGATCCGCCGGGCCGTGGCCGACTCCCTGCCCGCCGCACGCCGGATCGAGCTGGACCGCAACGTCCTCGCCGCGCTCGTCGCCCGCCCCGGCACCGACCCCGCCCGCATCGTCCACCACGCCGCCCAGGCCGGCGACCACGACGCCGTCGCCCGCTACGGACCCGACGCGGCCCGGGACGCCGCCGGTGCCGGCGCCCACCGAGAGGCCGCCGCCCACCTCCGGCTCGTCCTGCGCGAACGGCACCGCTATGCCCCGGCCGACCTCGCCGACCTGCTCGAACGCTACGCCGTGGAGAGCTACACCATCGCCGACTCCGCAGCCGCTGTCACCGCCCAGCGTGACGCCGTAGCCCTGCGCCGCTCCCTCGGTGACACCCTCGCCCTCGGCGCCGATCTGCGCTGGCTCTCCCGGATCCACTGGTGGGCCGGCGACGCCGAGGAGGCGCAGTCGGCCGCGCGGGAGGCCATCGCCGTCCTGCAACACGCGGGTGACGACCGGTTGCTGGCGCTCGCGCTGAGCAACACCTCCCAGCTGCGGATGCTGTCCGACCGTTACGCCGAGGCGATCGCTTACGGCGAGCGGGCCATCGAGCTGGCCCGCAAGGCAGCCGACCAGGCGATCCTCGCGCACGCCCTCAACAACGTGGGCAGCGCCCGCTGGAAGGGCGGAGACCCGGGCGGGCGCGCGCAGGTGGAGGAGAGCCTCGACGTCGCGCTCGCCGCGGGCGAGGTCGAGCACGCCTGCCGGTCCTACGCCAACATCATCTGGACCCTGCTGGAGAACGCCCAGTACGCCGAGGCCGAGACCTTCCTGCCGCCGGCGATGGAACTGGCCGAACGCGCCGAACACGTCGGCTTCCTCAACTATCTCCACGTCGAGCTGGCCATCCGCCGGCTCGCGGCCGCGGACTGGGACGACGCCGAGAAACAGGCCGAGTTCGGCATGCACGACTTCGTCCCGGCCCGCTGCCCGGCGCTCACCGTGCTCGCCCGCGTCCACATCCGGCGCGGTCGGCCCGGCGCCGGCGAACTCCTCGAAGAGGCCTGGAAGATCGCCGTGACCTCGGGCGAACTGCAGCGCTCGGTGCCGGTGGCGGCGGCGCTGGCGGAGGCGGCGTGGCTGCGCGGCGACCCGG
>NZ_JBFALC010000066.1:0-53137 GCF_040656035.1 Streptomyces sp. NPDC050211 | reverse complement strand
CGCAGCCGAGCAGCATGCCCGCGTAGGCGTCCGCCGGGCGCATGCGCTCCTCTGCGGGCCAGATGACGTCGTTCAGCCAGGACATCAGCGGGAGACCTCCGCCCGCGCCCCGTAGGGGTGTCATCGCACTGTGCGCGTGTGCGTTGACGAGGCCGGGCATCAGTATTCCGGAGAGCCGTGTCACGGGCGTCCCGGGAGCCGGGGGCGCATCGGTCCGAGGCCCGCAGTAGGCGATGTGGCCGTCGTCCTGTACGTCGACGACACCGTCCCGGACCACTGAGCATTTCGCGTCCGCGGGAAGGACGACGGGGGCGTGGAAACGGCGTGAGAGTTGCATGATCACTCCTCTTGATCCTGTTCGGCCCCCGTTTGCGCAGGTGGGGCTGGGTGGGGTAAGGGGGCGTCCCGGGTACACGCGGGAACGTCCATTCGTACGCGGCCGGGTGACCGCTCGTCACCGGCTGGATGACTGGCCGAACTCGCGAACACAGGCGGTGAATGCGGTGAACACCGTTCCCGGACCGGAGCCCTAGCGTGCCGGCGGCCGCAGTCCAGGCCGCTGACCGCGAGCGTCGCCCGGACGAACTCCACGTAGATCGGCCGGAGTTCGCGTGAGAACGTATCGCGTTTCGGGTCGGCCGGAGTGGAGCCGTCCGCGTCCGGGTGCGCGCCCGAGACGGCAGCTCGGCCTGCCCGCTCTCGATCATCGGCAACGACATTTGGTCTTTGGCCGGTCACATCACGGGATCGGCGCAGACAGAATGCGTCGCCGTGTTGAGCGCCTGACGGTGGAGCGGGTCCAGCCGTTCCATTGTCGACCCCGAGCCGACAGCCAAGGCGAGTTGCACCGTGCAATCGATCGGCTTGTTGCGCAATTTCTCTGTGGCCTTGAGCTCGTGAAGCAAGTCCGTGGTCAATTGGTCGAGTCGGGTGCGGATCTGGTCGAGGTCGGGACGCTCCGTAGGGGCTTCGTCCGGGTGAGCGGTCCAGCGCGCGAACAATCCCTTCTGTACAGCTTTGCTCGCAGTGATCTGGTCCTGGAAGAACGCTACTGCTCGGTCCGGATTCAGTCCGAGAGCGCCGGCCTGCTCCCGGACTTGCTCCAGTACTTGCTGCTCGCGAGCCGGGTCATCGATCGGCGAGTCGGTGCCGAACTTGGAAGCTGCCACGTCGTCACTTACTTGGAGGCGCTCAATGACGAGATCTGTCAGCGAGCCGAGCCTGCCGAGCGACTTGGTCGTCTCGATCGCATTGCGTGATGACTTGACGTGCATTTCGACGTCCGTAGCGATGGCCTGAGAAGCGGTCAGCGACGTTGCGACCATCAGTAATGCGGTGACCGCTGTGCCACGGACTGTCTTGTTGCGCAAATTCAATTACTTACCTTTCCTCGGCGGGTGTTCGGGCAGGTACCAGGGCGTCACGGCGGTCCCGCACACTGCAACGGGCTCCGTGGGGAAACGGTTCAAAACAGGGTGGAGGCTCCGAGCCGGCGGATGCCCAGGTGCCAGGGAAGGTCTGGCCGGCCCTGGGTCAGCCGCATCACGTCGTCTCCCAGATCGTGGATGGTGAGTCGAGTGCCGAACGGTCCGGATTAATTATCCGACCTGTTGACGAAAATCGGCGGGCCTTCGCATGCTGGGCCGTACGCCACAGCCAGGGACGCACAGTTGGGCGCGGCAGTGCCGGCGACCGGTGGAGGCGCTGGACCGGGTCGGCACACCGCAGTGCTGGACGAAGAAGGGGAGTACGACTGATGAGTACGGGTCCCGAGAACGGGCCGCGGATCGGCCGACGGGCGCTGCTGACCGGTGCGGTCAGGACGGCCGGTGCGGCCGGCCTCGCCGGGATGGCGGGATCGCTGGGGATGGCAGCGCTGTCACCGGCGGCTGCCCAGGCGGTACCGGCGCAGGCCGCACCGGGCGGCCGGCGGTACCCGGCGAATTGGCCCGACCCGGAGCCGTACGGCCTCGCCGACACCCGCGAGGACCTGTGGCCGCGCGCGGACAACTCCTTTCTCCTGGACCTTGAGCTGCGCCCCCGCGACGAGCAGCTCGGCCGGGTCTGGATGCGTGACACCTACGTCAACTGCTTTGTCGTCAAGGGCCGTCCGATGTACGTGGCGACGGGCACCAGCCGGGTGCCCGGGCTCACCACGGCCACCCCGTGGAACGACGGCGTCTTCGTGTGGACGGCGCCGTCCCTGCACGGTCCGTGGCGGCTGGCCGACACCACGGGCATCCGCCCCGACGCCGAGAAGGGCAAGGTGTGGTCGCCCGAATTCGTCGGCGAGAACCGGCCCGGGCGTACGGTCGTCGCCCCCTGGCAGGAGCACTGGTACGACGACGAGAGCGGCAAGCGCGGCAATGTCTGGGCGCCGGAGCTGCACTACTTCCGCGGCACGTGGTACCTGATGGCCTGTATGGGCGACAACGCGCTCAAGACCGGGTCGTTCATGCTCGCGAGCGAGGGCGGGGTCGAAGGGCCGTACCGCCTCGTCCGGGGCAACCTGGCCAAGCCCTTCGGTGACCTGAACCCCGGCAGGCCCGAGCGCTACCACATCGACGGCAGCCTCTACGCCGAGGGCGGCGACGCGTGGCTGGTGCTGCACAACAACCTCTACGCGAAGTTCCGGGACGACATGGAGGACATCGTCCCGACGACGAATCTCCCCTCGTTCCAGCAGGTGGCCTACGACCCCGAGCCCTATCTCGAGGGTGCGTACGTCTTCAAGCACGGCGGCAAGTACTACCTGCTGCACGCCGCCTGGGACCGCACGTCCACCAACTCCGACGGCAGCACCCGCTACGCCTACGACCCGCCCCGCGCAGGCCGCACGCAATACCAGTACGACGCCGTCGTCGCCGTCGCGGACCGCTTCGAGGGGCCGTACTCCAAGCGCTGGACCGCGGGCGTCGGCGCCGGCCACAACAACTTCTTCAGGGACCACAACGGCCGCCTGTGGGCCACGTTCTTCCGGAATCCCGCCTTCGGCTACTGGGCCGATCCGGCGCGCATCGACGACGCCGCGGTGGCCGGCGTCGTACGCCTGGAGTGGACCGGACCGGAGGGCAACCGCCTGTACGTCCGGCGCCAGAGCCGAGGACCGGCCAGTTGATTCGCTCCTCCATCCGATCGATCCAACCGCGTTGCCCGTACCGGAAAGGGACATTGTGAGCTGCCCGACGCCTCCGAACATCGTGTTCGTGATGACGGACCAGCACCGCGCCGGTTTCACCGCCGGTGAGGGCTTTCCGCTCGACACCATGCCGTTTCTCGATTCGCTGGCCCAGGACGGCATGCGGCTGCGCCGCGCGTACACCACCGCCCCGGCGTGTGTTCCCGCACGGACCAGCCTGCTGACCGGGCGCTGGCCGAGCACCCATCGGGTGCGGCAGAACTCCAACACCGAGCCGGAGCACGTGACGCGCGGCGATGACCTGCTGGATGTGCTGGGCGCGGCCGGCTACCAGCGGTTCTACGCGGGCAAGACGCACATGTACCGGGGCGGCAAGGAGGACTTCGACGCCTTCGCCGGCCCGTACGGGCATGAGTCGGGGCCGGATGAGACGACCGAGCAGCGGGCGTTCTCGCAGTGGCTGAAGTCCATCGAGCACGGGCCGACGAAGGACCCCACCCCGTTCCCGGTGGAGCTGCAGTACGCGCACCGGATCGTCTCCGACGCCATCAAGCAGATCGACGCCCGGGACCAGGAGAAGCCGTTCTTCTCCTGGGTGTCGATGCCCGAGCCGCACAACCCGTATCAGGCGCCGGAGCCGTACTTCTCGCTCTTCGGCGAGGACGAGGTCCCGGACCGGGCGTGCGGCCCCGAGGCGGCCGAGGGCAAGGGCGGCGCGTACAAGTGGCTGCGCGATCTGGTGGAGGAGAAGCGGCCCGGCTACGACCAGCTGTGGCGCCGCTACCGTGCCACGTACTGCGGCATGCTCCGCCTGATCGACGACCAGCTGCGCCGGCTGGTCGAGCATCTCAAGGATCAGAACCTGTGGGAGAACACCCTGCTGGTCTTTCTCTCCGACCACGGTGACTATGTGGGCGACTACGGCCTGCAGCGCAAGGGGGCCGGGATGCCGGAGGTCCTCGCGCGCGTCCCGATGGTGGTGCACGGCTGCGGCGTCAAGGCCCGCGACAACAAGCGGGACTTCGTCTCGCTCGCCGACCTGCTGCCCACCGTGTGCGAGGCGGTCGGCCGGCCGATCCCGCTGGGGGTGCAGGGCCGCAGCATGTGGCAGCTGCTGACCGGCGCCGACTACCCGGCCGCGGAGTTCGCCGACATCGTCGTCGAGCGAGGCTACGGCGGCCTGCCCTACGCGGACGACGCCCGGCCGGAGCTGCACTTCCCGTATGAGGGCACCCGCTACGACGAGTTGAACGCCGTCACCCAGAGCGGCACCTCCCGGGCGCTGCGGCACGACCGCTACAAGCTGTACTCCCACGTCGACGGCACCGGCGAGCTCTACGACCTCGATACGGATCCGATGGAGCTGACGAACCGCTGGGACGACCCGAAACTGCGGAAGGTGCAGGCCGAACTGCTGGACCGGCTGCAGCGCTGGTCCCTGCGTCTCACCGACGACCTGCCCAAGGGGAAGTACAACCCCAAACTGCCCCGGCACAACTGGCACCGGACCTGACCGTGCTTCCAGCTCCCCACCGGAGACACCATGCCCCCGAACGCCCCCTCCCGCCGCACAGTCCTGCGCGGTGCCGCCGTCACGCTCACCGCGGCAGCCACCACCGGCCCGGGTGCCGGTGCCGCGGCCGGCGCCGGCCCTTCCCCTGGTGCCGTCGACCACCCGGGCGCACAGTGGCTGCCTGCCTCTCCCGCCAACTACCGCGTCTCGCAGCGCCCCAGCAGCCATCCCGTGGACTATGTGGTCATCCACGTCACGCACGAGCATTTCGACGACACCGTCGCCGTATTCCGGAATCCCGGCCGGCACACCTCGACCCACTATGTGATCCGCTCGAAAGACGGCCACATCGGCCAGTGCGTCCGGGAGAAGGACATCGCCTGGCACGCCGGCGATGACGACTACGACAACCGCAGCATCGGCATCGCCCATGAGGGCTGGGTCAATGACCCTGCCTGGTTCACCGAGGAGATGTACGCCTCGTCGGCGGCACTCACTGCGGCCGTGTGTGCGCGATACGCGATTCCGCTGGACCGCACCCACATCCTGGGGCACAACGAGGCGCCCGGCGCCACCCACACCGACCCCGGATCCAACTGGGACTGGGACCACTACCTTGAACTGGTACGGAAGGCGTGAACCGAACGCCCCGACGGACTCAGGGTTCCCCTGTGGCTTTGGCCGAACGTCGCCGTCTGCACTTCGTCGGCAGCCTGCCGCAGTTCGACGATGCCACGTCCGCGTTCCGGTGGCAGCAGCATGAACTCGCTGGACTGGTGCGGCGTTTGTCCGGCGGGGAGACCGGACCTCGACTCCAGTGGATCGTGCCGCTGATCAAGGCGCTCAAGGATCTGCCGCAGATCCGCACCGTGCAGGACGGTGAGTGGACCGGCTACGACGACATGGAGCGGCTGGCGGTGGAACGCGGTGGCCGCCTCATGCCCGGGGACATTCCGATGCGGCTGGGTGTGTACGCCCGGGAAGAGCTGGCCGCGTTGGATGCCCTGGGCACGCCGGCATCCGCCGACCTGCCCCTGCAGATCGGCGTACCGGGCTACCTCGACATGGCCCTGTTCAGCTTCGGACCGGCCGGTGTCCTGCGCCACGCCCGCGCGTTCCGTGACGCGACGGCCGAGCAGATCGCAGACGTCCACCGCGCGGCCGGTGACGCCGTGGTCTTCCAGCTGGAGGTGCCCGCCGCCCTCATAGCCGTGGTGTCGGCGCCGCGGCCCTTCCGTCCTTTGCCGGCCCGGCTGATGGCGCATCTGGTGACCCGGCAGGTCGCGAAGGCGCCGCAGGGCCGCCGTGTGGCGCGTATCCGTTGCTTGCCTGGAGGCGTGCCCCCGAGGTGCGTTGGACCGTGCAGGAGGCACGAAGGGAGTCGTAGGTGCCCGACGAAGAAGAGTTCTCTGAAGCAGAACGGGTTGCAGCAGTCGGGAAGTGGTCTGCGCTTGCCCGCGATCCTGTCCGGATGGAAGCGAACAGCGGGAAGGCGGGGTCGCGCTTTCAGCGTGGTCCAGGGGGTCGGGCGAGGATCTGGATGGCGCTGGCTGCCGTTCTCGCACTCGTCGCGTGCGGGCTCGCCGCCGAGCGGTACGGATGGGCAGGGCTCGGAGAGGACGCGGGCTCGGACGCGGATGCGAAGCGGAAGCCCAACGTCGTGATGATCATGACGGACGATCAGTGGCTGGAGTCCATGCGCGTGATGGACGGCACGCGCGAGGTCTTCGGGGACGGGGGAGTGACGTTCGAGCGGTACTACCCGTCGATGCCGCTGTGCTGTCCTTCGCGATCGACGTTCCTCAGCGGCCAGTTCGCGCACAACAACGGTGTGCGGCACAACTCGTCGCCGCTGGGTGGCTACGCGAACCTCGACGACGAGAACACGCTGCCGGTCTGGATGCAGAAGGCCGGGTATGCGACCTCGCACATCGGCAAGTACCCGAACGGCTACGGCAAGAAGGACCCCAAGGACGTGCCGCCCGGCTGGGACGAGTGGCGCGGCTCGGTGGATCCGACGACGTACCGGATGTGGGGGTACCGGCTCAACGAGAACGGCAAGCTCAAGACGTACGGGGACCCGAACGTCGAGGATCCGAAGCTGTACCAGACGGACGTGTACCGCGACAAGGCGGCCGACTTCATCAAGCGCAAGGCGGCGGAGGACAAGCCGTTCTTCCTGGACGTGGCGTTCCTGGCGCCGCACGGGGAACTCCTTGGCCCGGAGGAGAAGGAGGCGGGGAAGCAGGGCGCGGATGAGCCGCAGGTGGGGGGCGCTCCCCGGCCCGCGCCGCGGCACAAGGGCAAGTTCGCCGACGAGCAGCTGCCCGAGATGCCCGCGTACGGCGAAGAAGACATGTCTGACAAGCCTGCGTTCCTGCGCGACTATCCGAAGCTGGACGAGGAGACCACGCAGGAGATCACCGAGAGCTACCGGGGGCGGCTGGAGTCGCTGCTCGCCGTGGACGAAGCCGTCGAGAAGCTCGTATCGACGCTGCGCGAGGCCGGTCAGCTCGACAACACGTATCTGCTCTTCGCCGCGGACAACGGCTTCTTCTTCGGCCAACACCGCGTTCCCACGGGGAAGTTCCTGCCGCACGAGGCGTCGGGGCACGTGCCGATGATGATGCGCGGGCCCGGGATCGAGGGCGGCACTCCGTCGCGCGAGATGAGCAGCAATGTCGATCTCGCCGCGACGATCGCCGACATCGGCGACGCCAAGCCGGGGCTCACGCTCGACGGGCGGTCCCTGCTGCCGTTCACGCGCGATCCACATCGGCGCACCGACCGGCCGATCCTGCACGAGGCGGCGGAGGGCGCGCGGCCCGGGCCGGTGCCCGAGGACGGCCCGGTGTCGGGAGGCGACGCCGCTTCCGGACGGCGCGCCGCCGAGGGCGATTTGGACCAGGACGGCGAGGCTTCACCTGCAAATACCCGGAAACGAGCGCCCAGGCACGGGCAGGTCTACTCCGCCGCGTACGAGTCCATCCGTACGGAGCGGTATCTGTACGTGCGCTACACCAAGGGCGGCAGGGAGCTCTACGACCTCAAGACCGATCCGCACGAGCTGAGTTCGAAGCACGACGACCCCGAGTACGCGGAGGTGCGCAACGGGCTGGAGAAGGCGCTGAGCAAGCTCCAGGGGTGCGCGGGCGACGAATGCAACAACGTGGAGGTCGGGAAGCTGCCTGAGCCAGTGAGGTGAGGCAGCGCAGGCCGAGTAGTTGAACCGTCGGGCTCCGCTGCCGTTGTGCTGTCACAGGCAGCTCTCCTGCGGCTGCGGCCTCTCTGAAGGGAACGGGAGCTGAGGCAACTCTGATGGGGAGGACTGAAATCGTGAACCGTTTTGCAGATCAAGTAGTCGTCGTCACCGGAGCGGGCTCGGGCATCGGCGCCGCGGTCACGCACCGGTTCGCCGCTGAAGGCGCCACCGTCGTCGCCGTCGGGCGGACGCAGGAGAAGCTTGACAAGACCGCCGCGGCGGCGCCCGCCGGGGGAGGGGGACCGTGCTCACGCGCACCGCCGACCTCACCCTGTCCGAGGAGGTCGACGCTTGGTCGAATCCCTTGTGGCCGATCTGGGGCGGCTGGACGTTCTGGTCAACAACGCGGGAGCTCCGAGCCTTGGCACGGTCGAAACCGTCACGCCCGAGGAGTGGCGCGGGGCGTTGGCCATCAATCTGGACGCCCTGTTCCACACCAGCCGGGCGTCGATCCGGCATCTGCGCGACACCAGGGGATCCGTCATCAACGTCGGATCAATGGCAGCACTTCACGCCGACTACGGCATGGTCGCCTACAGCACTGCCAAGGGGGCGGTGGCCAACCTCACGCGCGCCATGGCGATGGATCACGCCCCGGAGGTGCGGGTCAACGCCGTCCACCCTGGATTCACGCTCGACACCGGATTCACCGCAGGCCTCACGCCCGACAGTGTCGTCGCATTCCTGACCAGTGCCGAGGGCCACTGGATCAACGGCAAGATCCTGCGCGCGAACGGCGGCATGGTGTGATGTCCGGCCCGACCGGCAGCGGCCGTTCCACGCCCGGACCAACCCCAGTCGCGACGGCAGCGAGGAACTCTTCCCGCCTCTGACCGGCCTCTGGCAAATCGATCATCAGTACCCCGCCCAACCTCCGCACGCGCGGAAGCAACCCTAGGAGAAACCACCATGCCGTTCGCTCACTTCAAGGTCCCCGCCGGCACCATCACCGCGGAGGACAAGAAGAAGCTCATCGAGCGCACCACCGACCTGCTCGCCGAGATCTACGGAGACCGGGCGCGACCGACCACGGTCGTCCTCGTCGACGAGGTCGTCGACGGCGGCTGGGGTGTTGCCGGCAACGTCCTGACCGCCGCCATGCTCAACGGCGACGACTGACGCCATACCTTCCCGCTCTGCGTAACGGCCCGGAACCGACGGACGGCCGGGCCGTCATGCATGACCGCGCCAGGGAGCAAATCTCGCCCCGTGCTGTGATGGAGCCTCACCTTTCTACAGAGCGATGGAAGGACAACGATGTCGCCCCAACTGCCCCGGACTCTTGCCGAGATCGGTCTTTTCACCGGTGCACCGCAGTACGAGAACTTCTGCCGGGTCAAGGACCTGGCAGAGACGCGCGAGATGGTGCCCGCGTCGAAACCGCATGCCTGGCCGATAGGTGAGGCGATCGCCTTGCCCGACACGTACGAGTTCGACGGCGCCGTCCGGTCGACCGAGGAATTCCTGGCAGATACGGACACGGCGGCCCTGCTCGTGCTGATAGACGGCGAGATTCGCCACGAGCAGTATCTGCTCACCGGAGGACCGGACGTGCCGTGGTTGTCGATGTCGGTGGCCAAGAGCTTCGTCTCTGCCCTCGTCGGCATCGCAGTCGAGGAGGGCCACATCAGCGGCATCGATGAACCGATCAGCGCCTTCGTCCCGGTCCAGCCCGGCTCCGCGTACGACGGCGTCTCGATCCGGGACGTGCTGCAGATGTCGTCCGGTGCTCGTTGGAACGAGACCTACAGCGACCCGACCTCGGACATCTACCTGCTCAGCATGGCCACATTGGGCATCGGCAGCACACTCGACGACTTCGTCGCGACCATGGCGCGTGAGAGCGAGCCGGGCACCCTCTGCCGCTACAACTCCGGTGAGACGCAGGTACTGGGCGCCCTTGTGGCCCGGGCGACGGGCCGCACGCTCGCCGACTACATGCAGGAGAAATTGTGCGAGCCGCTCGGCATGACCTCACCTGGCCGCTGGGTCGTCGACCCGGCCGGGATGGAGATGGCGTACGGCGGACTCAACCTCACCGCACGCGACTACGCCCGGATCGGCGAGTTGTACCGCAACGGAGGCATGTGGCGGGACGAGCAGATCATCCCCGCCGACTGGGTGCGTGACTCGGTGACTGCCGGTGCCCCGCACCTGCAGCCGGGACGCCCGATCGTCGGTGGCCACCGGCTGTCACTGGGCTACGGCTACCAGTGGTGGATCCCGGACGGGGACCGCGGCGAGTTCAGCGCGATCGGTGTCTACAACCAATTCGTGTACGTCGATCCGACTGCCCGCACCACCATCGTCAAACTGTCGGCCAACCGCAGGTACGGCACGTCCACGAAGGAGTCCGCCAACCGCGAGTTGGAAACGGTCGACTTCCTTCGCGCGATCACCCGGCGGCCGAGATGACCCTGCTCGCCGCTCCGGCCGGGAGGTGAGCGCCATACCGGCGGGCTTCACATGGCCGCTGCTGGCGGCTCGTCGACGGGCAATGGCAGCGCGACGATCCGGCGCGCCTCGGCGTCTTCCATGCCGAACATCCGCAGGACGTTGAGCACGCCCTGGTCGGCGATGTGATCGACCGGGGCCTGCGGGTCGACGTCGCACAGGTGCATTGTGGCGATCAGGCACCCTGCCGTGCAGGCGAGCGCGACGTCAACGTCCTCGGTCACGAAGCGGCCTGCGGCGATCGCCGCCTCGATGTCGCGGCGGGCGTGGGCCGCGTGGCCGTAGGACGCGGAGAGAAGCGCACCCCTGCCGCTCATCAGCACCCGCGCCATCCGGGGGCGCGTGCGGACCAGTCGGCCGGTCAGCCGCATCGACGTCGCGAAGACCACGGCCGGGTCGTCGACGTCCGCGAGCAGGCCTTCGAGCCATGCGGCGTGGGCCTCGAGTGCCTCGACGATCGCCGCGTCGAGCAGCTCGGCCTTGGACGAGAAGTGGTTGTAGAACGAGCCGAAGCCGACGTCGGCCGCCTCGGTGATCTGCTGGATGCTGACCTCGAGGTCACCGCGCTGGGCGTAGATCTCCTGCGCAGCCTCGATCAGCGCCGCGCGCGTGCGTAGTTTGCGTCGCTCCCCACGCGACGGTGGCCGTTCTGACATGGTCGGAATCGTATCCGGGCCGACCGTCGGCTCACCCATCGGTCCCCCGGGCGCAGCGGGTCGGAGCCTGTAGCAGCCGGACGGCGTTGGCGTTGGTCTTCTCTCGCCACGGCGGCAGTCCGAGTCCGGTCCTGCTCGTCGGCCAGGCGTTGTCGAGGAGGCCGAGCTGGAGGTCCACCGCGACCGGCGGGGTGAAGCAGAAGTCGCTGCCGTAGACGAGGTGATCGTCTCCCACCCGGTCGACGATCGCGTCGAGGTGGGTGGGGGTCGGCGTGCCGCTGAGGTCCCACCACAGCTCGCCGAGGACGTCGGTGACCGTGGGCTCGGTGTGGGCCGGGTCGCCCGCCGGCAGGGCCAGACGTTGCCCGAGCTGGAACATCGCGGCCCGGTCGACGAGCATCGGTACCAGACTGCCCGAGTGCGGTACGACGAGGCGAAGCCCGCGATGGCGCCCGAGTGTCCCGCGCATCGCGAGGGCCAGGACCACCCGGGCCGTATCGAACAGGAACTCCGCCATCGGGCGCGGCCGGCCCAGCGCGGTGGCCTCCCAGCCCACCGGCGAAGTGGGGTGCAGGAGCACCACGCACTCCCGGTCGGCCAGCTCCCGCCACAGCGCCTCGTGGGAGGCGTCGGCGACGTAAGTGCCCAGTGCGTGCGTGGGGAGGATGACCCCCTCGGCGCCGAGATGGTCGGTCGAGTGCCCGAGCTCGGCGATCGCGGCGTCGACGTCCGGCAGTGGGAGGGAGGCGAGCAGTCCGAAGCGGTCGGGGTGGTCCGCGACCACCATCGCGCCGTACTCGTTGACGCGCCTGGCCAGGTCGACGGGATCGACCCCGCCGCCGAGCGCGACGCCGGGGCTGGAGAGTGACAGCAGCGACCGGGCGATGCCCCGCTCGGCCATGAAGCCGAGATGGTCGTCGGCGTTCCATGCCAGCCAGGCCGGCATTCCGTCGGGCAGCTCGTGACCGGCAGCCCTCGCAAGGTCCACGTACCACTGCGGGAGGAAGTGACTGTGGAAGTCGATCACGCCCTCACTCACCGCGGCACCTCCGCCGGCCCTGCGGTCCTGATCACCCGGTCAGGGTCGACTGCGACCCATCCGACGTGGGCGTTGTGGAGCCATCGCGCGAGGAGCCGCTCGCCCTCGCTGCCCTCCGGGTCGACGGTCAGCCACGCCGACGGCAGCGCGTCGGGGACGGCCGCGAGGTCGACGCCGGGGAGCGCGACGACGGCTGTGCGGTCGCCAAGTACCCGGTCGACCAGCACGAGTTCACCGTCCGGTCCTGGCAGGCGCACGAGGGGGAGGAGTGCACCGCGTACGCGGCGGGGTGTGTGCCGCTGGATGCGAGGGCTGGGCGTGAGCGCCGGGGTGCGGCTGTCGAGCAGGACCCGCCGGATCGGCCGGGAGCGGGCAAGCACGGGCAGGAGGTGCCGGCGTGTGAGGGAGGCGGCCCGTCCGCCGCCGGTCATCAGCCGGCCCATGGTCCTGGCCCGTTTGATCATCGTCGTCGCATGCGGCCTGCGCTCGGCTTCGTAGGAGTCCAGGAGTTTCGGCGCGGCGTGGCCGCGCAGCACCGTGTCCAGTTTCCACGCGAGGTTCTGGGCGTCGCGCAGACCGGCGCACATGCCCTGGCCGATGAACGGCGGCGTGACGTGGGCGGCGTCGCCGGCGAGGAAGACGCGGCCCGCGCGCCACTGTCGTGCGACCCGGGCGTGGAAGGTGTACTCCTGGCACTTGAGCAGGTCCAACTGGTCGTCAGGGATTCTGCGGACCCAGGGCCCGATCAATCGGCGCAGCGTCGGGATGTTTCTGAAGTCGGCGGGAGTCTCGCTTTCGAGCAGCTGGAACTCCCAGCGGTAGCGGTCGGGACCGATGCGCATGTACGTGCCTGCCCGACGGGTGTCGCACACCTGGTGCACGCCGTCCCAGGCATCGAGGTCGAGTCCGCAGCGGACGTCGACGACGAGCCAGCGCTGCTCGAACCCGAGGTCGTCGCTCTCGATGCCGAGCAGACCGCGGACCGTGCTGTTGGCGCCGTCGCAGGCGATCATGTAGGGCGCCCGCAGGTCGGCGGGAGTGCCGTCAGGGCGGCACACATGCGCGGTCACCGATGCGGCGTCGGTGGTGTCGAGGCGCAGCAGTTCGTGACCGCCGAGGACCTTCACCTCGGGGAGGCGCTTGAGGTTGTCACGCAGCAGGCGTTCGAGGTCGGGCTGGTCGAACATGTTGGCCTGTGGAAGTCCCGAGGCGGTCACCCGCTCACGGGTGAAGGTGGCCAGTTCGCGGTGGTGCGCGTCGACGAGCCGGAGCCCCGCCGCGGGACGGGTGTGGGCGGCGAACTCCTCGCCGATGCCCAGCTGGTGGAGGATCCGGTAGACCTCGTCGTCCAGGTGGACGGCCCGGGGGAGCGGGTAGACGTCGCGATGACGCTCGACGACCGCGACGCGCAGGTCGCGTTGGCCCAGCAGAGTCGCCGCCGACAGGCCGGTGGGACCGCCGCCGACCACGATCACATCCCATGGACCGGCCGGCGGACTGGGCTCGGTCGATGTCACTGGTCCCTCTCCTCGGTCTGGTCCCTCTCCTTGGCCTCGGTGCGGATGTCGACGTCGTAGCTCTGTAGGACGGCGGCGGCTCTGTCGGCCTCGCCACCGCCGGTCAGTCGTACGACCAGTCGTCCGGCCTCGTGACCGACACCGACGTCGACGCCGTCGATGCCGTGCTCGACGAGCTCGTCACGGAAGCACCGGGCGGCCGCCGCCTCGCGCAGCGCGGGCTTGAACGGCTTGCCGACCTCGGTGAGCGGGATCGAGTCGAGCACCGTGATCGCCTTGGGGCGCGCTGCCGGTTCGCTGATGTGCAGGGTCGCCCAGGTCATCAGCTCCTCGACGGTGACCTCGTCGGTGGCGAGCGCGACGAACGCCACCGGGACCTCGCCGGAGGAACGGTCGGGTCGGCCGACGGCACCGGCGGCGGTCACGGCGGGATGGTCGAGCAGGGCGTCCTCGATGACCGCGGGATCGATGTTGTGGCCGCCGCGGATGATCAGGTCCTTCTGCCGGCCACGCAGATGGATCCGCTCGTCGGCCACGAAGCCCAGGTCGCCCGTGCGCAGCCAGCCGTCGACGACGACGTCGCCGTCGGACACCCACCTGTGGGCACCGTCGCGCCGCAGGTACCCCGCGAACACGGTCGGGCCGCTGATCACCAGCTCGCCGGTCTCGCCCGAGGGGAGCAGCCGCACCTGGCCGCTCCCCTCGTCCACCTCCGCCGCCGCCACCGCCTGGTAGGGCAGCCGCTGCCCCACCGACCCGGGGCGCACGTCACCGGTGAGGGTCGCCGACGATGCGCACGTGCCCTCGGTGAGCCCGTAGCCCTCGAGGAGCTCAAGCCCCGTCGTCTCGGCGAACATCCGCCGCACGCCGTCCGGCAGCGGCGCGGCACCGACGACCGGCCTCTCCAGCGAGCTGATGTCGGCGTCGACCGGTACGGCCGCGAGGAAGGCGTAGACGGTCGGCACCGCCGACATGGCGCGGGGCCGGTAGTGCTCGACGAGCCGCCAGAACGCGGCGTACAGCTTCGGGTCGCGGTAGCCCAGCGGACTCGGCCAGATCGACCGGGCTCCGCTCACCATCGGCGCCAGAACGGTCACCAGGAGTGCGTTGACGTGGAACAGCGGCAGACCGGCCACGATGCTCTGCCCGGTACCGGAGCCGCCGGCGAGCGCGAGGCTCCACGCCATCACCGCCTGGTTGCGGTGGGTGTGGACGGCCACCTTGGGGGTGCCGGTGGTGCCACCGGTGTGGAAGAACGCCGCGAGGTCGTCGGGCGCCGGCGCTGCGGTCGGGAGTCCGGCGGGAGCGCTGTCCACCAGGTCGTCGAGCCGCACGGTGCGCAGCCCCGGACGCGTCTCCAACTCGGCCGCCGGGCCCTGGTCACCGCCGTCGGGCGACAGCGCGACAAGGACCTCGATCCCGAGGTCGCGGGCAGAGTCGAGGAGCCGCTTCCACAGCGCCTCGTCGAGCTCGGGGCCGCCCGTGACCAGCACACGGGAGCCGGTCAGACGCACGATGTGCGCGACGTTGCGCACGTCGAGCGCGGCGTTGACGGGGGCCGCGATCCCGACGGCCTCGGCCGCCAGGGTGACGGCGAGGAGGTCGCTGCAGTTGGGGGCCATCAGTGTGACCGCGTCGTCGCGCCCGACGCCCAGCCCGTGCAGGGCGTGGGCGATCGCGTGCACGTCATCGAGCAGTGCGCCGTACGTGACCACCACGTGGTCCTCGATGGCTGCCGCGTCGGGGATCCACAGAGAGCACGGCTCGTCGGGCCACCGCTGCGCGGCACGGACGAGCAGGTCGTACGTCGTGAGCGCGAGGTCGCGGTCGGCGAGCGGGATCCTCTCGAGGGCGTGGAGGTCCGCGACCGACGTCAGCGGTGGGAGGTCGGCCGGTGTCACAGCGCCGCCCTCTGGACCAGCTTGCGCACCACGTTGGTCTGCTGGCCCAGGTCGATGCCCTGCATGGGGTCGGATATGGTCGCGGCGACCACGTCACCGTCCTCGAGGTAGAGCGGGTTGCCTGCCTGGCGCTTGAAGAACGCCTTCCACTTCACCGCCGGTGGCAGGAGGGCACCGATCTTCTCGACCACCGCTCCCGGCGACTTGATGGCGGTGCCGCCCGGCGTGCCGGTGAGCACCAGGTCGCCGGCGTCGAGTGGCTGGAACCGGGCGAGCAGCGTGAGCGCACGGACGGGCTTGACGATCATGTCCGCCACGGTGTTGTTCTGGCGGACCTCGCCGTTGACGCTCAGCGTCAGCCGCAGCCGTTCCAGGGCGGCGAGTTCGTCGCCGTCGAGCAGGGTGAGGAACGGGCCGACCGGGGTGAAGGTCGGGTAGGACTTCGCCTCGTAGTACTGCCCGCGGGTCATCTGGATGTCACGGGCGCTGACGTCGTTGGTGACGACGATGCCCGCGACCACGTCGGCGAGGTCGTCCTCGGCCACCACGGTTCCGACGTCGATCCGGCGCCCGATCACCAGGCCGAGCTCGATCTCGTAGTCGAGGAACCCGACGTGGTCGGGGCAGCGGATGTCGTCGGTGGGCCCGCAGACCGAGCTTGACGCCTTGCGGAAGAAGGTCGGGGGAATGGTGTCGGGATCGAAGCCGGCTTCGTGGGCGTGGCTGCGGTAGTTGACCAGTTGGGCGACCACCCGGGCCGGCACGGTGACGGGGGAGAGCAGGTCGGAGTCCGCGAGCCTTGGCCCCTCGGAATCGGGGGCACTCGCGGCCTTCTCGACCGCCGGCCGATCGGCGAGGAGTTCCTTGGTGGTGGTTGCGTCGGTCTTGATCCGGGTCAGCCGGCCGTCGTTCTCGACCCACCATCCGGCGTCCGTGCGTGCCACGTTCGTGCTCATGCTGCCATCGCTTTCACCAGTGCCTTGAGGACGTTCCTGTCGATCTCGTTGGTCTTGTCGCCGAGAGCCTTGAGCAGGACGGGAACCATGCCGGGCCTGGGCTTGCTGCCCAGGAAGTCGCGGGAGACGGGCGGGCCCCACTGGGAGAGCCCGCTGGCGCTCATCGGTGCCCACCCGGGTTCGGTGGAAGAGTCGAAGAGGTCGCCGTCGGCGTAGTGCTCGACCATCATCCGGTCGGGGTCGCGCCAGTAGTCGAAGATCTGGCTGCCCTGGATGTGCCGGCCGATGCCCCAGACGCGTCGGTAGCCCTGGTCGGCGAGGTACTCGCCGCCCGCCGCCACGGCGTCGAGGTCGGTGACCTGGTAGGCCGAGTGCACGTAACCGACGCGCGGCCCGAGGTGCATGGCCAGCGCGTGGTGATCGGCCGGCACCGACCCGAGGTCGCAGCGCAGGAAGGCCATCGTGGGCCCGCGGTCGCGGAGTTCGTCGAGGTAGAGGAAATCGGTCACGATCAGGCCGAGCGCTTCGAGATACCACGACAGGGCTCGCTGGAACCTGGTCGTCTCCAGCACGACATGCCCGAGCCGCTGCACCTCCGCCGCCGCTCGTGGAGCCCGCTGGGCCGCGTTGACCCGGACCGGCTTCGCGCCGAGGTTCAGCACGAGCGGGTCGCGCTCGGGCAGGGCGGCCGGCCGGTGCATGCCGGCGACGACCCGCACCGGGAAGCCGCTCGGATCAGTCAGCTGGACGGCCAGCCCGTCCCCGAAGGGGAGCGTGTTCGCACCCGCCCAGCGAGCCAGCCGGCGCACGTCGGCGACCGACTCCGCGACGAACGTCGGCCCGACGAAGCGGGCCCCCCGCCCGCGGCGGACGACCACGCACGGCAGGGCCGTCCAGGTGCCGCGCAGGCTCAGCCGGTCGGGCGTGCGCTCATGGACCACGAAGCCGAAGTCGCGGGCGAACCGCTCGGCCCGGTCGAGGTCGGGCTTCACGAACTCCAGCCACCCGAGCTCGACCACCTTGATCACCGGGTTCCGGGCGCGGCCCGGGTGCTCCCCCCGCAGTGCGCCGAGCTCGCTGTGGAGCCCGTGGTGGACGTCGGCCGGGGCAGTTCCGGCCGGGACATTGATCTCGATCACCGGCTGACTCCCTTCTCGGTGGATCTTCTGGTCATGTCTGATGAAGCGGGGAAGCGCCGGGCGGCATCGTCGTGGTCGCCCCCGCGTCGGGAGCCTCGCCGAGCGTGACCGGCATGAGGTCGTGACCGACCGACACCCGCCCCTCGAATCCGCCCTTGCGGACCTCGGCCTCGAACTCGGCCACCTGCTCCGGCGACGTCGGCTCCGGGATGAGGTGCGTCAGCACCAGGTGCGGCACACCGACGCGCTGCGCCATCTCGCCCAGCTCCACGGTGTCGGCGTGGTAGCTGAAGATGGTCTCGAAGCGCGTGCCCTTGACGAACTCCGCCAACGCCGTGCGCCGGCACGCCTCGTGGATCAGAACGTCGGCGCCGGCCGCCAGCGCCGCGACCTCCTCGCAGACCCGCGTATCGCCGGATACGACAACCACGCCGTCGGGGGTGCTGATCCGGTAGCCGACGGCCTGCTCGACGGGCTCGTGCCGTACGCGGACGGCCGCGACGCCGACACGCCCACACGGACTGCGCCAGACCTCGGTCGGCGTGTCCGGGAGGTCGAACCAGTGGCCGGTCACCTCCGGCGAGCCGTCCTGCACGTGCCGCACCCGCACGTCCACGTCGTACTCGTTCGCCGTCAGTACTCGCTGGACGAACACGGGAGCGTGCCCGTCGGCCGCCACCACCGGCAGTGGGCCGGTGCCGTGCATGTGGTCCAGGAGCCACCGGGTGTGTGCCAGGTCGGCGACGTCGCTGACGTGGTCGCTGTGCAGATGAGTGAGCAGCAGCGCCGAGAGCTGGTGCGCGCTGATCCCGGCCTGGGCCAGCCGCATCAGCGTGGAGCGGCCGGCATCGATCTGGAGATGGACGCCGTCGTAGCTCACCAACACGCCCGGCCCCGCCCGCTCCGCGCTCGGGAACGGCACGCCGGTGCCGGTCAGCGTCACGGTGGTCGTCATCTGCTGGCTCCTCTCGTCTCGGGCGCCTGGCCGGGCGGCGAACGGCATCGCGTGCCCGGCGGCTCCGCACCCTCTTTACAATGATTGATTTATCAGTTGTGATGTGTCAAGCATAGCTGAGAAGCAGATCACCACGGCGGGCGCCGAGGACGGACCGCCCGTCCGGGGCGTCCGGGACGATGACAGGAGGGCACGATGTACGACCCCGACACGGGCGACGCATGGAAACCGATCCCCGGCCCACCGCGCCGCCCGGCCGACATCGCGCGGCACTTCGTCGACGCGGCCGCCGCACCGGTGGCGTTCCTGTTCGCCGAGTCCCGCTGGGGCCCGGAGTGGGGAGCACTCGTCGCGCTACTGGTCGCCCTGGTGGTCGCCGCGCTCCGCCGCCACCGCGGCGAATCATTGTTCGTCGTCACTGTGTCGACGTCGATCGTGGCCTTCCACAGCGTGAGTGCCATCGCCTTCAGCGAAGGGCGCGCGTTCTACTTCCCCGAGCTCGTCGTCAACGCCGCCGGTCTGGTGGTGTGCGTCGGCTCCTTGCTGATCGGGCGCCCGATCACCGAGACGGTGTGCCGCAGGGTCCGGGTGGAGCCGGCGTCGACGGCCGGCGATCCGGCGGCCCGGCGTCGCCACCTTCGCCTGACCGCCGCCTGGACCGTGCTCTGGGCGACCCACCTCGTACCGCTCGGCTACCTCTACGCGATCGACTCGGTCGTCGGACTCACGCTGATCAGCGCGCTGTTCGCCAAGCCGACGATGCTGGCGACGGTCGCCCTCACCGTGGTGGTAGTGCGCCGCGCCGTACGGCACCGCCCGACCGTGCCCGGCGCCCCACTGAACCAGGACGTGGTCACTGCCGCCTCCCTCGACCGCAGTGCGCCTCACCGAAAGGACCCGTGATGAAGACCTCGATCCTCCAGCAGGCCACCGAGATGTGGAACGGCGACCGTGAGCCGACCTCGATAGTCGAACCGACCATGACCCATGCCGAGGAGGTGGCCGACGGGGTGCTGATGGTGCCCGGCTTCGGACACGCTTTTGCCATCCGGCACGCCGACGGACTCGCACTCTTCGACACCGGCCTCGCGCTGTTCGCCGACGGGCTGCACAAGCAGGTCACCGAGTGGGACTCCGGGCCGGTCACCCACGCGGTCTACTCCCACGGCCACGTCGACCACGTCGGCGGCCTGGGGCGCTTCGACGCCGACGCCGAAGCCCAGGGCCGACCGCGCCCGGTGGTGGTCGCGCACGAGAACGTGCTCGCGCGATTCCGGCGGTACGCCGAGACGCAGGGCTACAACACGGTCATCAACCGCCGGCAGTTCCGCAGTCCCGACCTCGTCTGGCCCGCCGAGTTCCGGCAGCCGGACATCACCTTCGCCGAGACCCACGTGATCGAGGTCGGTGGCCTCCGACTCGAACTCACCCACCACCGGGGCGAGACCGACGACCACGTGGTCGGCTGGCTCCCCGAAAAGCGGGTCCTCTTCCCCGGCGACCTGTTCCTCGGCGTCGCCCCGAACGCCGGCAACCCGCAGAAGGTGCAGCGCTACCCGGTCGACTGGGCTGTCGCGCTGCGGTGGATGGCCTCGCTCGACGCCGAGCTCATGCTCGGCAGCCACGGCATCCCGGTCGTCGGCGCCGGCCGCGTCCGCGAGGCCCTGGAGAACACCGCGCACTACCTGGAGACTCTCGTGGACCAGACGATCGCCTGCCTCAACGACGGAGCGACGCTGGTCGAGACCCTGCACCGGGTGCGGGTGCCGGACGAGCTGACGGCGCTGCACTACCTGCAACCGCTCTACGACGAGCCGGAGTTCGTCGTCCGCAACGTATGGCGCCAGTTCGCCGGCTGGTACGACGGCAACCCCGCCCACCTCAAGCCCGCCCCGGACGAGGAGCTCGCGAGCGAGATCGCCGCACTGAGCGGGGGCGCCCAGATGCTCGCCGACCGCGCGCTGGAGCTGGCCCATGCCGGCTCGCACCGGCTGGCGTGCCACCTCGCCCAGCTCGCCGGTGACGCCGCACCGGACGACACCGCCGTCCACACCGCCCGCGCCGAGGTCTACGCGCTGCGTGCCGTCCAGGAGCGCAGCACCATGTCGACCGGCATTTTCACCTGGGCCGAGGCCGAGTCGCGGGGCGTGATCGCCGGCACCGACACCATGACCGAGCTCGCCTCGACGGCGCGGCCACGCTGAGCACGCGGCCTGCCGCCACGGCGCGCGGCCCGTTGTTCAGGACCCGCTGAAGGAGTTCTGGAGGGCGCGGAACGCGTCGAAGAACGCCGGGTTGTGCGCCATGTCGCCGTTCGCGGAAGGCCGGGCGACGAGGTTGGCGTACAGGCTGTTCAGCAGCCATGGCGTCTTGTCCGGCCCGATGTCGCGGATCATCGCAGGTCCCTGCAGCGTGCCGTAAGTCGTCACCGCCAGCCGTCCGGTGGCGCGGAACTGCCGTACCTGGGTGGTCAGATAGTCCTTGCGCGAGGCGAACCACGGGCTGTTCATCAGCAGGTCGTGCCACCGTTGCTGCGCAAACGGGTCCGCGGCCGCGTCTCGCACTTCCTGCCAGAACGGGGTTCCGGTCGGCACCGCGTAGCGGTCGGCGTAGGTGGCGGGGACCGGGTCGCTCCAATGCTGCTTCCACCAGTGCACCAGGGAGAACTCGGTGGCCAGAAAGCGCTGTTCGGGGCGGATCCGGGGCAGCACGTAATCCGTGAACGCCTTGGCCTGCTCGATCGAGGAGACGTGCGGATGGATGTCGACGCCCTCCATCTCGGGGACGGCCTTGACGTGGCCCAGCCAGCGGTTGACGGCGGGGGTCTGCCAGGCGGGCTCGTGGAGGCGGTTGAGGGCGCCCATGTACAGGCGGGTACGACACTCGGGCCCGCAACGCCTCTCGCGCTCGGCGATCACATGCGCGGCGACGGCCTCGTAGAAGGGGTTGAGCAGGGTGGCGCGGTCCTCCTCGCGCGTCTCGATGAACGGCTCGTTGCCGATGACCAGGATGTCGACCTTGTCGAGGACGGCACCCAAAGCCTTGTCGACGCGGGCGAGTTCGATGTCCATCGCGCTGGTGCCCGGCCGCGGGAGAGGCTTGTTCTGGTAGGGGAACTTCAACGACAGCACGGTGCCGTAGCCGGAGCCGGCGAACGACAGCAGGGTTCTGATCGCCGGTTGCCGGGCCGCCTCCACACTGTCCAGCTCGGGCATCGGGGTGAAGCCGCGCACCCACTTGGTGCGCAGGTCGTCGAGGACCGCGGCGGTCATGCCCCGCGGCTCCTCGTTGAAGTTGGAGCCGAGCACGCCCTCCGGGGCCGCGGAACGACTCGCCTGCCTGGTGGGGCTGTCCGAATCGCGGGTGCCGCCGCCTGCGGACCCGCCCGTTCCGTCCCATCGGCACCCCGCGAGCAGCAGAGCGCCACCGCCGGCGAGGCCGAGGAGCCCGCGACGGCTGGGACCCGGGCGAGCGGCCCCGAGCTCGGTGTTCGGCACATCGTGCTCAGGCGTTATTCGGCCGGTCTTAACGACGTCGGACATAGAGGCGCTCCCCTTCCGGTCCCGTCCACTCCAGGCGTACGACGCCGGGGACGGCGGCGTTCGCGATGCGCGACGGATCGGACCAGTAGCCGGCGTTCGGGTTGCGGAAGAACGTGGCCACAGGCCCCCCGCGTGGTCGGCGAAGAAGTTGTTGTGGCCCGCGCCGACACCCGCGGTCCAGCGCCGGGAGTACGGGCCCTCGAAGTGGTCGGCGACGGCGACGACCGCGTCGTACTGGTATTGCGTGCGGCCGGTGCCCGGTGGGTCGTAGGCGTAGCGCGTGCTGCCGTCCGGGGCGACGGACGAGCGGTTCCAGGCGGCGTGCAGGAGGTAGTACTTGCCGCCGTGCTTGAAGACGTACGCGCCTTCGAGGTACGGCTCCGGAGAGTAGGGCGACTGCTGGAACTTCGGGAGGTCCGTGGTGGGGACGATGTCCTCCATGTCGGCGCGGAACTTGGCGTACAGGTCGTTGTGCAGCACGAGCCAGGCGTCGTGGCCCTCGGCGTAGATGCTGCCGTCGATGTGGTGGTACGCGCCGGGTGCGATGAACGACGGCCCGCCGATGAACGATTCGCCGAACGGCTTGTCGAGGTTGCCCTTGGCGAGCCGGTACGGACCCGCCACCCCGCCCTCGCTCACCAGGAGGAACGAGCCGACCTTGCGGGAGTGGTCACCCATGCACGCGACGATGTACCAGCGGCCGCGGACATGGTGCACTTCCGGTGCCCATACGTTGCCGCGCTTGCCGAACCCCTCGTCGTGCCAGTACTGCTGCCAGGGGGCGACGACCGTGCGCCCGGGCCGGTTCTCGCCCGCGAACTCGGGCGACCACACCTTGCCGCGCTCGGCGCCGGGACGGATTCCGGTGGTGTCGGCCAGCCGCCACGGTCCGCGCAGCGACCGGGACACCCACACGAAGATGCCGTCGTTCCACGGCGCGGCCGCGTCGAGGCCCGGCACCCGGGTGGTGCCCGTGGCGACGTAGAGCGGACGGCCCCCGACGACGAAGCAGTTGACGTAGGTGTCCCGCATCCAGACCACGCCGCGCTCCTTGTCCCGGGGGCGCAGTTCGAGCGGGAGGATGAAGGAGTTGTCGTCGCGCGGCCAGAGATCGGGGCGGGTGTCGGCGAGGCCGTACGGTTCCAGGTCGGGCCAGTTCGCCGGGTAGGCCGCGGCGGGTCCACGTCGCGTCGCCGGGTTCGCCTGTGCGGAGGCCGTGGGCAGCGCCGCCGCCACTCCCAGCGCGCCGGCACCTGCCAGCAGGGTCCTCCGGCCGATGGGCGGCCGGTTCGTGTTGTCGATCATCCGCCATGTCCTCCTCGTCAGGCCGCCCGGGGACGGCATGACGCCCAGGATGCGAACGGCAGCGGTATTTCGTCAACAGCCCGGAAAATTAATCCGGATCGGGTGCTCCCGGGGTGTGGTTTCGGCCAGGGTGCCTCAACCCTCGTGCGTTATCGAAGCGTTGCAATCTGGACGACGACGTAAGATCTTCAAGTGTCCCCAGGTCACCAGGGTTGAGTCCGGCTACCCCCGGAGGGTGGGGGCACCAAAGTTATTTCGTCCGACTCATTGACGAAAATAATCGGCACTCACATGCTGTCCGGCATGCACCCACACGACGGTCCGCTGACCCGGCTCCGGCGCAGCCATGAGCAAGCCGTACTCGAGCAACTGCGCAAGTACGGTCCGCTGAGCCGTGCCGAGCTGGGCACCCGCAGCGGGCTTTCCCGCACCACGCTCTACGACATCGTCGCCGGCCTGGTGACCAGCGGTGCGGTGGTCGCCGGCACGCCGTACGTCGAGGCGCGCAAGCGGGGGCGTCCGGTGGAGAAGCTCAGCCTCAACCCGGCCGCCGGGGAGGCGGTGGGTATCGACTTCGCGCGCCGCGCCGTGCATGTCGCCGCGGTCAACCTCGCCCACGAAGTGGTCGGTTCGGCCAGTGAGGGGCATGCCGGGGACCTGTCCTGGCCCGAGCGAGTGGACATCGCGGTACGGCTGCTCGACTCGCTGACGACCGGTGCGCCGGGGGAGCCGGGGCCTGGCGGCCCGGGGCGGGCACAGGCCGTTCATCTCGGCGCGCTCCGTGCGATCGGCGTCGGCGTGGTCGGTCCGACCACCGACCCCGGCAGTGAGAGCGCCCACGCGCAGGGCATCGACGGTCTGCCGGACCTGCTGCGCAAGCGGTTCGGGGTGCCGGTGCTGCTCGACAACAACACCCGCCTCGCCGCGCTCGCCGAAGCGGTGTGGGGCGCGGCGGCGGACAGCGGCGACGTGCTCTACCTGCGCCTGTCGCACGGTGTGGGCGGCGGCCTCGTCGTGGGCGGTGCGCTGCACCGGGGCAGACACGGACTGTCCGGCGAGTTCGGACACATCACCGTGGACCCGGCCGGCGAGCGGTGTGAGTGCGGCAAGACCGGCTGCCTGGAGACCCTCGCCTCACTCGATGCGGTACTGCGCCGCCACCGGGCGGCGGGCGGCACAGCGGACACCCCCGCGCAGTTCCTGGACGCGGCAACGGCAGCCGACCCGCCCGCCCTTGAGGTCCTTGCCCGCGTCGGCGGCGAGGTCGGCGAAGTCCTCGCCGCGGTCTGTCACGCCGTCGGCCCCGGCGTCATCGTCGTCGGCGGCGAACTGGCCCAGGCCGGCGACGCCCTGCTCGAACCGGTCGAACAGGCCCTACGGCAGCACCTGATGCCGCTGGCCCGCCACCACGTGGACGTACGGCGCGCGACGCTCGGCGAGGCCGGCAGCGCCCTGGGCGGCATCGCCCTCGTACTCCATGAAACCCCCCTGCTCACCCATTACCCGCAGCCCGTCTCCGAGGAGAACGCATGAGGCCACCAGTGAGGAACCCATGGCTGTGATCACCCCTCTCGACAAGACCGCCGCCCCTGCGCAGCGGCAGCAACAACCGCGTCGTACCGTCCGACCCCTGGTCCTGGGCGGCCTGGCGCTCGCGGCGGGTGTCGCCGCCTGGGCCGTCGTGGCCGCCCTTGGACTGGTCGAGAACCTGCCCACGCCCGCGGCGGTGGCGAGCAAGGCCGGCACCATGATCTCCGACGGCACGCTGGCCTCCGATACGCTCGCCAGCCTGCGCCGGGTCTTCATCGGCTACGCCCTCGGCGTGGTCGTGGCGGTCCCGGTCGGCTTCCTCATGGGCTGGTACCCGGCGGTGCGCGCCGTGATCGAGCCGTACATCCAGTTCTTCCGCACGATCCCGCCGCTGGCGATGATCCCGCTCGCGGTGGTGCTGCTCGGTATCGGCGAGGTCCCGAAGATCGCCGTGATCTACCTGGCCTCGTTCATGGCCTGCGTCGTGGCCTCCTTCCAGGGCGTCGTCGACGTGGACAAGACCCTGATCAACGCCGCCCGGGTGCTGGGCGCCTCGGACCGCGTCATCTTCGCCAAGGTGGTCGTGCCGGCGTCCACGCCGTTCATCCTCGTCGGCATGCGGATCGGCCTCGGCGCGTCCTGGGCCACCGTGGTCGCCGCCGAACTGATCGGTGCGCAGGAGGGATTGGGCTACCGGATGCAGAAGGCGGCCACCTGGTTCGACATGGACGCGATCTTCGTGTCGCTGATCACTATCGGAGTACTCGGGCTCGTCATGGACCGGCTGTTGCTGCTGGCCGAGCGACGCCTCACCGGCTGGCAGGAGCGACGATGAACAGCAAGATCAGTTTCCGTGGCGTGGTGAAGACCTTCCCGCTGAAGGGCGCCACCTTCACGGCACTTGGCGGAGTGGACCTGGACATCGCGGACCAGGAGTTCGTCACCGTCGTGGGCCCGTCCGGCTGCGGCAAGTCCACGCTGATGAGCATGGCCGCGGGACTGCAGGAGCCCGACTCGGGCAGCGTCCTGGTCGACGGGAAGCCGGTGTCGGGTCCCGGCCCCGACCGGGGGGTGATCTTCCAGCAGTACGCCCTGTTCCCCTGGCTGACCGTGCGGCAGAACGTGGAGTTCGGGCTCAAACTCGCCTCCGTACCCGCCGAGGAGCGCAGGCGGCGCACGGACGAGGCCATCGGCCTCGTCGGACTCGGTGAGTTCGCCGACGCCCTGCCCAAGACACTGTCCGGCGGCATGAAGCAGCGCTGCGCCATCGCCCGCGCGTACGCGGTGGACCCTCAAGTGCTGCTGATGGACGAGCCGTTCGGCGCTCTCGACGCGCTCACCCGGGTGCACTTGCAGGACCAGCTGCTTGCGACCTGGAGTCAGGAGAAGCGGACCGTGCTGTTCATCACCCATGACGTGGACGAGGCCGCCTACCTGGCCAACCGTGTCGTCGTCATGGCGGCGGGCCCCGGGCGCATCCACCGCGTCATCGACGTGGACCTGCCCTATCCGCGTACGGAGGAGATCCGGCTGTCCGCGGAGTTCCGCCGCATCCGCAACGAAGTCTGGACGTCCGTCTACCACCAGGACGAAGCCGCCTCGGCCGCATAACCACCGGTCGGCTTTCCGGTACCCACCCTTTTACTGCCTCGTACTGCACCGAGAGGATCCACCCACCATGTCCCGAAGCACGGTCAGGCACGCCCTCACGACCTTGCCCGCCGTATTCATGCTGTCGCTGTCCGTGAGTGCGTGTTCCGGGAGCGGCTCCGGCGACGACTCCACGGTCAAGTTCGGCTACATCGGCGACTACAACGGGGCCAGTCTGCTGGCGATAGCCGAGGAGCAGGGTCTGTGGAAGGAGGCCGGACTGACCGCGGAGGTGAAGGCGTTCAACAACGGTCCGGTGCAGATCCAGGCGCTCGGCGCCGGCGACCTGGACTACGGCTACATCGGCCCCGGCGCCGTGTGGCTGCCTGCTTCCGGCCAGTCCAAGATCATCGCCATCAATACGCTCACGTACGCGGACCGGGTCATAGGCCAGCCCGGTATGGAGACCATGAAGGACCTCAAGGGCAAGCGGATCGGCGTGCCAGAGGGCACCTCCGGCGACATGATCCTCAACATCGCGCTGGAGGAGGCCGGGATGACCGACAAGGACATCTCCAAGGTCAACATGGATCCGTCCACGATCGTCTCCGCCTTCTCCTCCGGGCAGATCGACGGCGCCGGCTTCTTCTATCCGGCCATCGACACCATCAAGCAGAAGGTGCCGGACCTGGTGGAGGTCGCCAGCACCAAGGACACCGGGGACTCCTTCCCCACCGCGTTCGTTGCCGGCAACAAGGTGCCCGAGGAGAAGAACAGCAAGGTGGTCAAGGTCCTTCAGCAGGCCAACGACTGGCGTCAGGAGCACCCCGAGGAGACCATCGCGCTCACCGCGAAAATGCTCGAGGTCTCCGAGGCCCAGACGAAGGCCGACGCCTCCCACGTGCAGACCCTCTCCACCGCGGACCTGGTCGCCAAGTCGAAGAGCGGTGAAGTGGACAAGTGGCTGAAGACACTTGGCGACTTCTTCGTACGCAACAAGCAGCTGGAGGAGAACCCCGATCCCGGCGAGTACTACGCGGGCGAGCTCTACGAGAAGGCGCAAAGCGGCGAGTAGGGCGGGCTCCTGCACCGTCCCGACCCGCCCGTGAGGCAACGCGAGTACGCCTCGTACGACCCGAAAGGCAACAGTCTTGCGCCACAACATGCTCTTCCTGATGACCGACCAGCATCGCGTCGACACCCTCGGTGCCTACGGCAACCCGCACGTGCGCACCCCCCACCTGGACCGGCTCGCCGCGCAGGGCACCCGCTTCGACAGCTGTTACACGCCGACCGCCATCTGCACTCCGGCCCGGGCCAGCCTGCTCACCGGCGCGGCACCCTTCAGACACAAGCTGCTCGCCAACTACGAGCGCAACGTGGGGTACTTGGAGGACCTGGCCGACGGCCAGTTCACCTTCGCCGAGCAACTGCGCAGCGAGGGCTACAACCTGGGCCTCCTCGGCAAGTGGCACGGCGGCGTCCGGCGCACCGCCGCCGACTACGGCTTCCAGGGCCCCGACCTCGCCGGCTGGCACAACCCCGTCGATCACCCCGACTACCAGGCCTACCTCAAGGAGAACGGCCTGCCCGGCTACGCCATCAGCGGCCGGATGCGCGGCACGACCCCCAACGGCAGCCCCGGCAACCTCCTCGCGGCCCGGCTGCACCAGCCCGTCGAGGCCACCTTCGAGTACTACCTGGCCACCCGCACCATCGAGATGCTCCACCGCTTCGCCGGGAGTGAGCAGGCGGGGGAGGGCGCCCCGTTCTTCCTCGCCACGCACTTCTTCGGCCCGCACCTGCCGTACATCCTCCCCGACGAGTACTTCGACCTGTACGACCCGGACCTGGTGGAGCTGCCCGCATCCATCGGGGAGACCTTCGCGGGCAAGCCACCCGTGCAGCGCAACTACAGCAAGCTGTGGGCGTTCGACACCATGCCGATCGAGGACAGCCGCAAACTCATCGCCGTCTACTGGGGGTACGTCACGCTCATCGACGAGCAGATCGGCCGCATCCTCGACGCCGTACGGGAGTTGGGCCTGGACGAGCGCACCGCGGTGTGCTTCACCGCTGACCACGGCGAGTTCACCGGCGCCCACCGGCTGCACGACAAGGGCCCCGCCATGTACGAGGACATCTACCGCATCCCCGGGCTGCTGCGGGTGCCGGGCGCCGTACCCGGCCAGGTGCGCGAGGAGTTCGTCTCCCTCACCGACTACACGGCGACCATCCTGGAACTCGCCGGCAGCGACCCCGCCCCGGCCGTCGACAGCCGCAGCCTGCTGCCCCTCGCCCGCGGCGAACGACCGGCCTGGGACGAGCACCACCTGGCCGAGTACCACGGCCACCACTTCCCGTACCCGCAGCGCATGCTCCGCACCCGGCGCTACAAGCTGGTCGTCAACCCCGAGTCGCGCAACGAGCTGTACGACCTGCAGACCGACCCGGACGAGCTTCTCAACCGCTACGACCACCCCGAACTCCGGGACGTACGCACACAGTTGATGCACCGCCTGTACCGCCTGCTACGGGACCGCGGCGACAACTTCTTCCACTGGATGACACCCATGTACGACGTGCCGACCGACCACGACACCACGCTGTCGTCGTTCGAGACCGAGAAGGCCGGCGGCGCGGCATGAGCAGCGCACCGAGCGCGGGCCGGGCCCATCCCTCCTGCTGCGCCCCCTCCCGCGCCGGCGCCGATGCCGACGGCGCGGGGCCGGTCGCCCTCGCGCCGACGCCGCCCACCGCACGCACCTGGCCGCCCGGCCACGACACCCGCGTCACCCTGCCCGGCGGAACCTTCCGTATGGGCACCGAGGACGCGGACGCGAACCCCGGCGACCGGGAGGGCCCCATCCGTGAGGTGGCCGTGGACGCGTTCGCCATCGACGCCTACGCCGTCACCACCGCCCGCTTCGCCGCCTTTGTCGCGGACACCGGGCACCGCACCGAGGCCGAGCGCCACGGCTGGAGCTACGTCTTCGCCCGCTTCCTGCCAGGCGACTTGAGGCGCGTCTCCCCCCGCCCCGACGCCACCCCGTGGTGGTGCGGCGTGCGGGGAGCCACCTGGCGCACCCCGGAGGGACCCGGCAGCGACCTCGAAGGGCGCTGGGACCATCCCGTCACCCACGTCGGCTGGTCCGATGCCAAGGCGTTCGCCGAGTGGGCCGGCGGACGGCTGCCCACCGAAACCGAGTGGGAATACGCCGCCCGCGGCGGCCTCGACCAGGCCCGCTACCCATGGGGCGACGAACTCACCCCCGACGGCGAGTACCGCTGCAACATCTGGCAGGGCACCTTCCCCACCAAGAACACCGCCGAGGACGGCTACACCGGCACCGCGCCCGTCCACGCCTTCCCGCCGAACGCCTACGGGCTCTACAACGTTTGCGGAAACGTGTGGGAGTGGTGCGCCGACCCGTGGGAGCCCAAGTCCCCGGAGCTGAGGGTCATGCGCGGAGGCTCGTACCTGTGCCACGACTCGTACTGCAACCGCTACCGCGTCGCCGCCCGCACGGCCAACACCGCCGACAGCACGACGGGCAACCTCGGCTTCCGGGTCGCCTACCCCACCGACGGCCCGCGAGCCTCCCCAGAAGCAGGGTGAACAGTTCCACTGGCCCTCTGGTGCGGCTGCCGACGTGGCGGCATGCGCGTCCGCACTCGCCGCAGCGGGGCAGTGTGCACGCGGCCACAGGTCCTTACGGGTGTCGGCGAGGCCGTACGGCGAGCCTTTCACTGGATGCCTCACTGGACGCTTCACCGTAGGCGTGACCTGCCCGGCCGACGCGTGACGGATGGTCCTGACCTTCCGGTCTTGCCTGGCGCCCATGCTCTTCCCGGGATGTGCCGCGCCTCCGGGCGGGCGGTGTTCGGCACTGGGAACGGTCGGTTGGACTCTCCTTGCGGCGGGCCGACGGAGCGTGCGTCAGCGCCGACGGCCCCTGGTCCCGGCTCACGGTGCCACGGGCCGGCGTGTCTCGACTGACCTCCGGCTACGGCGGGGCCGGTTCCGGGGCGAACGGTTGCTGACCGGCGCCACGCACCGTCTCGGTCCGAGCTCGGCCGGCTGCCTGTCAGCCAGGGAAGGTCCGTCGACGCCCCGCACCGACTGGAGTTGGAAGACGGATTCTCCGACGGCGCCGACCTCGACATGGCATGGCCACCACGAGCCAGATCGACGCCGTGCCGACCGATATCGGCGCCTGATCTCACCCGCGACGGGGGAGGCCGTCGCCGTCCGGCACGACGAAGTTGTGAGATACACAGACGCGAGACCGTGCCGGGACGCCGACGCCCGGGGCGCGTCGGCCGGAAAGGAGCACTGGTCATGCGACGCTATCCGCCGATCGCGGACCACGGGCTGATCGGAGACCTGCAGACCGCCGCGCTGGTCGCCTCCGACGGAACTGTCGACTGGCTGTGCGCGCCCAGGTTCGACTCTCCCAGCGTGTTCGCCTCCCTCCTCGACCACGACCGCGGCGGGCACTTCGCCGTCTGCGCAGACAGCAACCGGCCCCCCGTTCAGCTGTACTTGCAGGACACCGCGCTGCTGGTGACCCGCTTCCTCACGGAGCAGGGCGTCGGCGAGGTGATCGACTTCATGCCCGTGGAGCAGCCCGAGCAGCCGGCACGCCGGCATCGGCTGGTCAGAATCCTGCGGGTGACCCGTGGCCGGGTCCGCTTCTCGTTGGAATGCCACCCACGCTTCGATTACGGCCGTGCCGGGCACCGCCTCGACCTGGCGGAGGACGTGATCCGCTTCGACTCGGCCGCGGGCCGGGCCGCGCTGCAGACCGCAGGCCCGGTGGCCTGGAGCCGGGAGGGCGATGACGTCCACGGCGAAGTGTCCCTGGGACAAGACGAGTTGGCAGCGGTCGTACTGACCGTCGGGGACCTCGACGACACACCCCCGCCGCCACTGACGCTGCCGGATGGCCTTCGTCCAGCAGTACGAGGACACCACCCTGGATGCCTCCTTGCTGCTCATGCCGTCCGTCGGATTCATCTCGCCCAGGGACCCGCGCTGGCTGTCCACCCTGGAGGCGATGGAGCGGGAACTCGTGTCCGACAGCCTGGTCTACCGCTACGACCCGGAGGCGTCCCCGGACGGCCTGCGGGGCAGCGAGGGCACCTTCTCGCTCTGCAGCTTCCTGTACGTCGACGCCCTCGCGCAGTCCGGACAACTCGGGCCGGCCAGATACGCCTTCGACAAGATGCTGACCTACGCCAACCACGCCGGCCTGTTCGCCGAGGAGATCGGCCCGACCGGGGAGCAGCTCGGAAACTTCCCGCAGGCCTTCACCCACCTGGCACTGATCACGGCCGCCCTTTCGCTCGACCACCACATGGACGCCGTCCGCTGAGTCGGCGCGGGACCTGTGGCGCAAGGGGCCTGAGGGACAGCGCGCGCATGCTGAGAAACACTGGGATCCTGAGGAGAAGAGCGCTGCCCATGACCTGACGGACCGTGGGGGTGACCGATGTGTCCGGCACCGAGGACAAGGGGGCGGGACCGACCAGTCCGTGCGCCGATCCCCTGGGAGACCCCTTCCTGCCCGCGAGTTTCGCCGTGCCCACGCGGCCTGCCACCTTTCTCCGGCGGGACAGGCTGGTCCAGCACCTCGACCAGGCTCTCCTGACGCCGTTGACGATGGTCAACGGAGCCGCCGGCGCGGGCAAGACGCTGCTGGTCGCCGACTGGGCCGCGGGGCTGGACCGGCCTGTCGCCTGGCTCACCACCGACGCGGCGGACCAGGGGCCCGGGATGTTCTGGGCGTATCTGATGCAGGCCCTGCACGCCTCTGGCACACCGGTGCCCGCGTCGGTCGGGCGTCCCTCGGACACGCACCGCGTGGACCACACGCTGCTCGCCCGACTTGCCGCCGATCTGAGCACCCGCGATCGTCCTGTGATCGTCGTGCTCGACGAGTACGACCGTGTGTCCGCACCGGAGATCGCCGATCAACTGGAATTCGTCCTGCACCACGCGGGTGCGGGCCTGCGTCTGATCCTGGTCACCCGCACCGAACCGCTGCTGCCCCTGCACCGCTACCGGACCGTCGGCGCCATGACGGAGATCAGGGGAGCGGAGCTCGCCTTCACTCCCGAGGAAGCGGCGACGCTGGTGGCCCGGCACGGGTTGCGCCTCGGCGTCACCGCGGTGCACGCGCTCGTCGAGCGCACCCGCGGATGGGCCGCCGGCCTGCGCCTGTGCGTCCTGGCCGCGCTCGACAGCCCGGACCCCGAGCTCTACCTGAAGGAGTTCGAAGCGGACCGCAGCACGGTGGCCGACTTCCTGCTGGCGGAGGTGCTCAAGCGGCAGAGCGCCCAGACGCAGGACCTGCTGCTGCGGGTGAGCGTCATGGAGCGCTTCTGCCCCGATCTGGCGAACGCACTGACGGGGCGCACCGATGCCGAGCCGCTGCTGGCCGGGCTGCACCGCGCGAACGCGTTCGTCGAGCACCTGGGGCACGCCTGGTACCGGCTCCACCCGCTGTTCGGGGAGATCCTGCACGCACACCTGCGGGTGCGTGCTCCCGGACTGGAGCCCGAACTCCACCGGCGGGCGGCACGGTGGCTGCGCCACTCCGGGTTCCTCTCGGAGATGCTCGCGCACGGCGCGGCCGCCGGCGACTGGGAGTTCACCGCCGGTGCCCTGGTCGAGGATCTCGCGATCGGTCAGCTCTTCACGGGCCTGCGTTCCACCGACCTGGCCGAGCTGATTTCCCGGATGGGCCCCGAGGCCGAGAGCCCCGCCACAAGCCTGGTCCGCGCGGCCCGTGAGCTGTCCCGGAGCGACCTCGACCGTGGCTTGCCCCATCTGCACCACGCCGAGGAGAGCCTGGCCGCGGACGCGCCCGGAGCTGCGGCGGCCCAGCTGAGCTGCGCGCTACTGGAAGTCCTGGCGGCCCGGCTGACCGGATCGCCGGGACGTGCGGAGCAGGCCGCGGAAGCGGCCCGGCAGCTGCGCAAGGAGGTTCCCGCGCACCTTCTGGACAAGCATCCCGAGCTCAACGCGCTCATGCAGACCCATCTGGGCTCGGCACGGCTGTGGGCCGGGCGCTTCGAGGACGCACGAGCCGCCCTGGCCACGGTGGCCGACACGGCCGGTGGAGCGGCCACGGCCCTCCCGCGCGAGGAGTCCCTGGGGCACCTGGCGTTGATCGACTACCTGAACGGCTGGCCCGGCAGGGCGGAGCGCAAGGCCCTGGCGGCGATGAACGAGACGGAGCGGCTCAGCCGGGACCCGCCGTCCGGCTCCGGTATCGATCGGATGGTCCTTGCCGCGGTGGCCGTGGACCGCAACGAGCTCACGCAGGCCCAGTCCCTCCTCGACGCCGCGGCCGACTCGCCCCCGGCGCTGCGGGACCCGGTGACCGAGGCGGGCCGGGCGATCGCCACAGCGCGGCTGCTGCTGGCCCGCGGCCACACACAGGCCGCTCTGGAAGCGGCGGAACCGGCAGTCCCGGCGGATGTCGTCTCACCCTGGGCGGAGGGCCAGACGGCTCTCGTCGCCTCAGCCGTACACCTGGCCGAAGGCCGACCGGAAGCCGCCGCCAGGATCCTGCAGGCGGTGCCCGACGGCCACCCGGCGTGCGTCGTCGGGGCCGCGCGGGCCCAACTCGCCGCGGGGCGAGCGGACATAGCGATGGATCTGCTCGACGGTGCGCACCCCGAGGGCGTCGGCCCCGCGGTGACCGTCCGGGCGGCGCTCGTGAGGGCGCGGGCCGCCGATGCGGCAGGGGACTCCGCCACCGCGCGCAGACACGTCGGCCAGGCTCTCCTCGAGGCCCGGCGCGAGCAGCTGCGGCGTCCCTTCCTCGAAGCCGGCCCCTGGCTGCGGCCCCTGCTGAGCACGGAACCCCTGCGCGGGCTGGGCGCCGGCTGGCTGACCCCGGGCCCCTCACCCGCCCAGGCGCAGCCGTGGGCACCGGTCGTGGAGGAGCTGAGCGGACGCGAGCGCGATGTCCTGCAACGGCTGGCCCATATGATGTCGACCGAGGACATCGCCGCTGATCTGTACGTGTCGGTGAACACCGTGAAGACGCACCTCAAGAGCGTCTACCGCAAACTCGCGGTGAACCGGCGCAATGACGCGGTCCGCCGGGCCCGCGAGTTGCGGCTGCTGTGACCGCACCTCGGTGAGGAGCGGCTCGCCCGTGACGGGTGAGGCGCCCGGCGGTCGGTTCGGATGGCATGGAAGCGGCGGCAGGCCCAGGCCGGCCGCTGCCCGGCCGATTCCGCCGGCATCCCGGGCCGACTCGGCGAGGGAGACACCGTGACCCACTGGCGGCCTCTGATCGTCCTGGGTACCGCCCAGTTCCTGATGGTCCTGGACACCTCCGTCATGAACGTCTCCATCAGCCAGCTGGTCGAGGACTTCGACACCGAGGTCACCGCCATCCAGGCCGTCATCACGCTGTACGCACTGGTCATGGCGGCGTTCATGATCACCGGCGGCAGGCTCGGAGACATCCTCGGACGACGTCGCCTGTTTCTCCTGGGGCTCGTCGTCTACGGCACCGGATCGGCCCTGACCGCCGTCGCGCCCACCCTGTGGGTGCTCGCGCTGGGCTGGTCGGTCATCGAAGGACTGGGCGCTGCGATGGTGCTGCCCGCCATGGCGGCCCTCGTCGCCGAGTCCTACCGAGGCAGGGACCGGGCCGTGGCCTACGGCGTCATCGGGGGACTGGCCGGCGCGGGGATCGCGGTCGGCCCGCTGCTCGGCGGCTGGGTGACGACGTATCTCACCTGGCGGCTGGTCTTCGCCGGCGAGGTCGTCGTCGTCGCGGCCATGCTGTGCTGCCACCGGGTGATCACACAAGCGCCCCGGACCGGCCCGCGTACCCGGCTGGACGGGGTCGGCGCCGCACTGTCGGCGGCCGGGCTGGCGCTGGGTGTATTCGGTGTGCTGCAGAGCAGCTCCTGGGGATGGGTGCAGCCACGCAACCCGCCCTTCACCGTGCTGGGATTCGCGCCGACGCTGTTCGTCATCGGCGCCGGAGCGGCCGTACTCGCCGTCCTCGCCCACTGGGAGCGGCGACGCGAGGCGCACGGCACCGAGCCGCTGGTGCATCTGGCTCTGCTGCACAAGCCCGCACTGCGGGCCGGTCTGATGTCGTTGCTGAGCCAGAACCTCATCCTGCTGGGACTGTTCTTCGCCATCCCGCTGTATCTGCAGGTGGTTCAGGGATTCGACGCCTTCGAGACGGGTCTGCGGCTACTGCCGGTGTCCGCCACCATGCTCGCGGCCTCCCTGATCGCCGCCCGGCTGGGGCGGCTGGCGGGACCGCGCCGGGTGGTCCGGCTGGCCCTGGTGACCCTCGCCGCGGCCATCGTGTGGCTGCTGGCCACCATCGATCCGGTCATCGACGACGCGCAGTTCGCCGGGGCGATGGCTCTGCTCGGCGTGGGGATGGGTCTGCTCGCCTCGCAGCTGGGCAATGTCGTTCAGTCCAGCGTCGGCGAGGAGGAACGCAGCGAGGCCGGCGGACTGCAGTTCACGGCCCAGCAGCTGGGCTCCGCGCTGGGCACCGCGCTCATCGGATCGCTGCTCATCGGAGCCCTGGCACACGCCTTCACCGCGCAGGTGGAGAACGACCCACGGCTGTCGGAGGAGGCACGGCGGCAGACCGGCATCGCCCTCAATGCCGGCATCTCCTTCGTCCCCACCGAGCAGGCGCGTTCGGCGGCCGAACGCGCCGGGCTGCCGCCGCCCGAGGTGGACGCCCTCGTGGAGTCCTACGCGTCGGCTCAACTCGACGGCCTGAAAGCGGCGATCCTCGCCACCGGGGGAATCACCCTCGCGAGCTTCCTCGTCACGCCGCATCTCCCGACCCGGCCCGCGCAGGCGGGGAAGGCGACACCGGCCGACGCGACGAGCCCGCCCCGCTGACTCGAGGAGGCCGCGATGTCCAGGACCGGGCATGTCGCGCACAGCAGTGCCGGGCGCCGGGCCCGCGCCGACTACACCGGCGGCGTCTACGGCTCGATGCTCGCCGCCTCTGTGGTCGTCGGGGCCGGCGGCACCCTGGACCACTTTCCCCGCGTGGAACTGGTGCTGCTGCTGTTGCTCACGGGGGTGGCGTTCTGGATCGCGCACGTGCATGCCCAGCTCTTCGGCGCGCGTCTGGCACAGCGGCGACTGGACCGCCGTACCGTGCTGGACGTGTGCCGTGAGGAGTGGCCGATCGTCAACGCGGTCGTCCCGCCCGCCACCGCTGTGGCCGTCAGCCCTCTGCTCGGCCTCGATGTTCCCGGTGCACTCTGGCTGGCGGTCTCCGTGGCCGTCGCCGGGCAGGTGGGCTGGTCGGTGGCTGCGGCGCGACGGGCCGATGCCTCTCGTCGTCTGATGGCCACCACCGCCTCGGTGAATCTGCTGCTCGGTCTGCTGATCATCTCGTTCAAGATCTACCTGACCCACTGATCGAACCCGGCCGCGGCGAAGCCGGCACTTCACCTGCGCCGGGTGAGGGCGGGCGTCGCGATGACGCGGAGGATCGCAGGTGAGGACGGACTCCGCCCATCCCAGGCCTCCGCGGGAGGGCAGCTCATGCGCTACGAGATCCGCGTCGAAGGACATGTGTCGGAGACGCTGGCCAAGGCCTTTCCGGAGCTGGACCATGTGGTGATGTCCGGTCAGACCGTCCTGTTCGGTCCCGTCGTCGACGAGGCGCAGTTGTACGGTCTGCTGGCCCGCTGCCAGTCGCTGGGGCTGCGGGTCGTGGAGATGCGCCAGCTGCCGGAGTGACCCTCACAGGCTCTGCGTACGCACCCGCCCGGAGCGGGCCGCGGCGCCGAGCGCCTCGAAGTCGCGCTCGTTCCGGTCGGCGTAGGCCTGGGCGAATCCGGTGAGGGCGCGGTCGAAGCGGTCGCTCCCGCCGAGGTAGGCGGCGATGGCGACGGGGTCACCGGAGCGGGCGTGGGCCCGCGCAAGGCTGCCTCCGCACAACTGCCCGAACTGGCGCAGCAGATAGGGGTCCATGGTCTCCGGTCGCGCGATGCCCTTCCAGTCCCGCAGCTGCCGTACGTAGAAGTCCCGGCCGCGCCCGTCGAGGCCCACGACGTGCGTCCAGCCCAGGAAGATGTCGCTGGTCGTCTGGATCAGCCGCTGTCCGGTCACCACGCGGCGGCCCTGGTTGTCGTAGGCGGCACCGCCCGTGTGGGCGGCGAGCACCGACTCCTGCGCCTCTTTGGCCTGCAGCAGCAAGGGATCGTCGTCGTCCCGGCCGAGCAGGAGCAGGACCCAGCACCGCGTGCCGACACTGCCGACGCCCACCACCTTCCGGGCCATGTCGACCAGGCGGTAGTGGCGCAGCAGGTGCCGGCGCTCGGACGACAGGGTGTGCGCGTAGTCCTCCAGGAGGCCCTGGAGTTCCTTCTCCTGCGCGTCGTCCGAGGGGTCGGTCAACAGGTCCTGGAGCGGGGTGATCAGCGGCGGGTCCGGTGCGATCCGGCGGCCCTCCTCGGTGATCCGGGTGAGTTTGCCGACGGCTTGGAGGTAGGTGCGGGTACGGGCTCGTGCGGTCGCCTCGGCGGTGCGGCGCCGGGCCTGCTTGCTCATCGACTCCGCCATCAGCTCCCCCATCCGGTCGGCGTCGTCCTGCGCATACCAGATGTCCAGGGTGCGCATACCGGCGAACTCCCGGATGCGCTGCCGATAGGCGCGCACGCAGGTCAGGACCGCTTCGTCCTGCTCCCCGACCGAGAATCCGTTGGCCCGGCCGGCGATCGCGAAGCTGGCCGCCAGCCGTTTGACGTCCCACTCGAAGGGCCCGGGCAGGGTCTCGTCGAAGTCGTTGATGTCGAACACGAGACGGCGCTCGGGCGAGGCCAGCAGCCGGAAGTTCAGCAGGTGCGCGTCGCCGCAGAGTTGGACCGTCAGCCCGCTGTTCGGGAGAGGGCCGAGGTCCGCCGCCATGATCGCTGCCGCTCCCCGATAGAAGCGGAACGGGGACTCGAGCATGCGGCCGTACCGGATCGGGACCAACTCCGGCACACGCGCGGCCGATTGGCGCTCGATCACCTCGATCGGGTCGGGGCACTCCGGTCCCGTCTCGAACCACTCCTGGCGCGAACGAGGGGCGCGCTTGCGCGCGTTCCTGCCGTACGCCGCTCTGTCGGCGGGGGACAGGGAGGCCGTGAAGTCGCTGGATGTGGTCATGGCTCTACCTCCGGGAGGAGCAGCCCGCCGCCGGCCGTCCGGGCATCGTCGCGCGTACGTCCCTCCCACCCACCTCATCGCCCCGGTGGTGTGCCCGGATCACCCGCCGCGGGTGACCCGGCCGCCTGCGCAGGGCGGGACGCTGGCCGGTGAGGTCTCCGTACGCCGCCCCGCCGGCGGTCCGGGAGCGATCCGCCCGATCACGCGAGGAGGAGCCATGACCGTGCCGCGTGGTCCGGCACCGCGCCCCGGACCGGAGCACATACCGGGCGGGGCGGTCCCCGGACCGACGGGTGACCCCGCGGAAGCGCTCGCGGCGCTCGGACGCTCCTGGACGTGGCCCCTCGGCTCGGCGATCGCCACGGTCGTGCCGGGCATCCTGATCCTGGTCTGGCCGGACGAAACCCTGCACGTCCTGGCGGTCCTGATCGGCCTGTATCTGCTCGTGATGGCGGCCTTCCGGTTCGTCGAGGCCTTCGCCCGCGAAGAGCCGGGCGAACGCGTGACCCGGCTACTCCACGCCCTGCTGTACGTCCTGGCGGGAGTGCTCTGCCTGAGGAACCCGCTGCAGACCATCGCCGCGCTCTCGCTGATCGTCGGGGTCGTCTGGCTGGTGTCCGGCATCCTCACCCTCCACACGGCCATCGCCGCCCGAGACCTGCCGCACCGGGGCTTCGTCGTCGGCGTCGCGGTGATCGGCATCGTCGCGGGGATCGTGGTGCTGGCCCTGCCGTCCGAGTCGGCGCGTGCGCTGACCCGGCTGCTCGGTCTCTGGCTCGTCCTGCTCGGCCTCGCCGAGGCGGCGGTCGCCTTCGCCTGGCGGGCCGCACTGCGCAGGGCGGGCGTCCCGGTGGCCGGTGGTTCCGCCGGAACTCCATAGCCCTCGGGGGGAGACAGGACCCGGGAGGATCCATGGCCCCGGACAAGACCCCCGACGCGCCCCACTCCGGCGGAACCGGCCACACCCTGAGCCCGGAGGAGCGCGCCGAGTACGAGCGGCTGCGCCGGGCCGCGACCGTACGGCACCGGCGGGCGCGCAAGGCGGGCGCCGCGGTCCTGTTCGTGCTGACCCTCCTGCTCGCGCCGCTGGCCGTCGTCGCGGCCTGGGTCGACGACGAGGTCTCCGACACCGGTCGGTACGTGAAGACCGTCGCCCCGCTGGCATCCGACCCGGCCGTCCAGAAGGTCGTGACCGACCGGCTGACCAAACGCGTGGTCGCTCAGGTGGACGTCGAGGCGGTGGCCGCCGCGCTGTCGAAGACGCTGGCCGACGCCGGGGCGCCACCTCGGGTGGTGGAGGCGTCGCAGTACCTCGCCGGTCCGCTGCGCGCCGCCGTGACGACCGTCGTGCACAACAACGTCGAGCGCGTGATCACCAGCGACGCGTTCCGGCAGGCCTGGGAGACCTCCAACCGAGAGGCGCACGCCGCCGTGGTGAACGTACTCACCGGAGAGCGCGAGGGCGCGCTGCGGGCCACGGGCGACACCGTCCAGCTGGACATCGGCACCGTGGTCGACCAAGTACGGCAGCGGCTGGTCGACCAGGGCTTCGACAAGGCCGCCGCCATCCCGGACGTCGACCGCACCGTCACGCTGTTCCACACCGAGGAACTGAGCCAGGCACAGGACGCGATGCGCCTGCTGGACATCATGGGCACCTGGCTGCCCGTGCTGACCGTCGCCCTGGCCGCCCTCGCCGTGTGGACCGCTCCCGCCCACCGCGTGATGCTGATGATCACGGCCGTCGGCATCGGCGTGATGATGGTGGCGCTGCTCGTCGCGCTGGCTGTCGTACGGCGGGTCTACCTGGACTCGGTCCCTCCGGCGACGCTGCCGACCGACGCCGCCGCGGCGATCTTCGACACCTTCCTCCGCTTCCTGCGCGACAGCGCCCGCACGCTCCTCGTCGTCGCCGTGATCACGGCCCTGGCCGCCTACATGTACGGTCCGGGCCGGGTGGCCCGCGGTGTACGGAGCCTGGCCCGGCGGGGCGCCACAGCGGCCGGGCGGGCGCTGAGCGGCACCCCCGTGGTGCGCACCGGTTCGACGGGGCGCTGGCTGGACGCGCACCGGTCGTGGACCGGCGGCGCCGTCATCGGGGCGGGCGCCGTGGCGCTCCTGCTCTGGAATCACCCCACGGTCGGTGTGGTGGTGCTCGTTCTCGTCCTGGTCCTGGTGGTGCTGGCCGTCATCGAGGTGCTCGCTGCGACCGGCGTGGCCGACGGCGAACCGGGCCGAGCGGAAGCAGGACCGTGACGACCTCACGCTCACCCGCTTCGGGTGAGGCCACCTGATCCTTGCCGTGGGCACGCTGAAAACCGAACGGCTGCCGGGCGAGCGCCCTGGACGGAGAACGGCTTCCGGGGGAGCGCCCTCGACGGAGGAGAGACATGAGCGCACAGACGTACCTCGCGTACGACTATCCGCTGTTGAGCGCCTTCTGGACCATCTTCGTGGTCTTCCTGTGGATCCTGTGGTTCGTCCTGCTCTTCCGGGTCATCGTCGACATCTTCCGTGACGACGACCTGAGCGGCGGGGCCAAGGCCGGCTGGCTGGTGTTCTGCATCGTCCTGCCCTTCCTCGGTGTCTTCGTCTACGTGGTCGCCCGCGGCAAGAACATGGGGCACCGCGAGGTGGCGCAGGCGCGTGCGCAGCAGGAGGCCTTCGACAAGTACGTCCGGGAGACCGCCGGCGCCGGCGAACACCGGCCCACCAGCGCGGACGAACTCGCCAAGCTGTCGGAGATCCGTGCCCGCGGTGACATCACGGACGAGGAGTTCAGCAGGGCGAAGGAACTGGTTCTGAGTGACTACGGACCCCCGTCACCCCCCTCCGGCCGCTGAGCGCGCCGGACCACACGGAATCGAGGCAGCAGGATGACCGCCACACACCCCGCACACCCGCGGACGGCCGGCCAGGCATGGGCCGGCGGCCTGACCGTCTTCGCAGCCGTCATGCTCATGATTGGAGGCGTCCTCGACATCCTGCGAGGCATCGCCGCGATCGCCGAGGACGACGTCTTCGTCACGACCCAGGACTACGTCTTCGAGTTCGACCTCACCAGCTGGGGCTGGATCCACCTGGCCCTCGGCGCGGTCGCCGTCCTCATCGGCTTCGGTCTGTTCCAGGCCGCGATGTGGGCACGCGTCGCGGGCGTGGCCATCGCCGGGCTGGTCCTCATCGCCAACTTCCTCTCCCTGCCGTACTACCCGGTCTGGTCGGTCGTGATGATCGCGATCTCCGGCTTCATCATCTGGGCCCTCTGCGTGTCTCGTGACGACCGGTCCGCTGCAAGGGCCGAGGGATCGCCCCGGCAGACCTGACGACGTGGCCACACCGGCTGGTCGATCGACCCGCGCTGCAACGGGCCCTCGCAACTGGTGTCCAACTCCGCTGCGGTTCGGCAGCCCCGAAGGGGCGCGGGGAACTGCGCGACCAGCCACAACGGTCCCGCGGCCGAAAGACGGCCGATCGCTGCACTTCCCGCGGAGCGCTCAGCGTGCGACACCCAGCACGAGCGCCGCGACGGCCAGCGCCAGGAAGCCGCCCGGAAACGCGATCGTGGCATACACGCGGGCCCGGACATGCGCGGCCACGGCGCCCACGAAGAACAACACGAGCCCCGTGGCGGCGGCGATCCCGATGCCCGGGACCCCGAGCAGACCGAGGAGCAGACCGGTGGCTCCCGCGGCCTTGAGCGCACCGAGCCACGGAAGCCACGACTGCGGGACGCCCACCGCGGCCGAGTTCGCCAACACGAATCGGGCCCTCGCGAAATCGGCGCCCGCGATCGCGGCGTTGGCCAGGATCGTGACGACGGTGATGAACACGTAGGCGGTGACCATGTGGTCTCGCCCTCCCTTCGGTGCCTTCCCTTCGACCGGGCTCGCTGAACAGCCTCGTCGCGCCGCACGGCGACGTCCAATACCTGCGTCTATAACCTGACGGAATGGATGTGGACACCCGGCTGCTGCGCTCCTTCGTCGCCGTCGCGGAGGAGGGCACCCTCACCCGCGCCGCGGAACGCCTCTATGTCTCCCAACCGGCGCTCACCAAACAGATCAAGCAACTCGAAACCCAGCTGGGCGTACGGCTGTTCACACGCTCTCGCACCGGCATGACCCTCACGGCGTCGGGCCGTGCCCTGGCCGAGCGGACGCCCGCCCTGCTGGCCGTGTGGGACCAGGTGTCGCGGGAGACCAAGAGCACCGCCAGCCGGGCGGACCGCGTGCTGCGCGTCGGCTTCCTCGCCAGCGCCGCCAACGAGGCGACCCCACGCATCGTCGCGGAGTTCTCCCACCGCCGCCCCGGCTGGCGCGCGGACATGCGCCAGGCCTCCTGGTCCGACCCGAGCGGCGGCCTCGCCGACGGAGAGGTCGACGTGGCCCTGGTACGGCTTCCCTTCCCGGGCCAGGACACACTCCGCACGGAGCCGCTCTTCACCGAACCGCGCTGGGTAGCCCTGCCCGCGGATCACCCCCTCGCCGCCCACGACGAGATCCGCTTCCAGCACCTGTGGGACGAGCCGTTCGTCGCCGCACCGGCCGAGACCGGCCGGTGGCGTGAGTACTGGCTGGCCATGGACGAACGCCAGGGCCACCCCGTCCGCATCGGCGCCGTCACCGACCTGCCCGACGACTGGCTGAACGCCATCGCCAACGGCTACGGCGTAGCCCTCGCCCCCGCATCCGCCGCCCGCTTCTATGCCCGCCCCGGCATCGTCTACCGCCCCGTCAGCGGCATCGGCCCCAGCCAGGTGGCCGTCGCCTGGGCGCCCGCCGACGACACCCATCCGGCCGTCCAGGACTTCGTCCACTGCTGCCTGGAGTACGGCGTCGCGGACTGACCTCTTCATGGCGCCGCCATCCGCACCCCAAGGCGGGGCAACGCCCCGGCAGTGAGCCAATATTGCAGGTCACGGCTTGGCCAGTCCCTTTCAACTACGACGAGAACGACGGCCAGTTCGACCATGTGGCCCCGCCGACCTCACCCGCGGACACGGCGGACGAGTTCGTCCAAGGGCTGCCGATCGGCGGCGGCTTCCGCGTCCCGGCCATCGTCATCTCGCCCTGGACCGTGGGTGGTTGGGTGGCCTCGGAGACGTTCGACCGCACCTCGGCGCTACGGTTCCTGGAGCGCTTCACGGGAGTCGAGGAGCCGAACATCACCGACTGGCGACGCGCCACCTTCGGCGACTTCACCTCAGCGTTCCGTTTCTCGGATGCCTGCCCCCGTCCGCCCCGGTTGCCCGACGACACCGCCGAGCAGCTGGAGAAGGCGAAGGAAGAGGTGGCGACCCTGCCGAAGCCGACGCTGCCGGGCGCGGACCAGATGTTCCCGCACTAGGAACGGGGGCGCCGACCGCACGTCTGAGCCGGACCGGGGCCGTGGGCATTGCTCACGGCCCCGGTCGCTCTACTTAAGCCTTGCCTTATATAAGTCGGCGATGGCATAGTCGCTCCTGTGCACGCCTTCGATGTCCTTGGGGATCCGGTCAGGCGCCGGATATTGGAGCTGCTCGCATCCGGTGAGCAGGCGTCGGGCGAGATCAGTGCCGTGATCCGGGACGAGTTCGGGATCTCCCAGCCGGCCGTCTCGCAGCACCTGCGGGTCCTGCGGGAGAGCGGCTTCGCGTCCGTGCGCGCGGAAGGCACCCGGCGGCTGTACGCCGTCGACGCCGCGCCGCTGCGCGAGGTGGACGCCTGGCTGGAGAGGTTCCGGGGGTTCTGGGAGCAGCGGCTCGACGCGCTCGGGACGGAACTCGCGCGGGGCAAGCGCGATCGCAGGCTGAGAGAGGAAGGAAGGGGAGTGAGCGGGGATGAGTGACATCGTCGACGAGATCAACCGTCGCCACCGTAAGGTCGGCGTCCGCGAGGTCGAGGCGGGCGAGGCGAAGACGGTGCTCCTGCGGCGGAGCTTCGACGCCGACATTGCCGACGTGTGGAACGCGGTGACCTCGCCCGAGCGGATCAGCCGCTGGTTCCTGCCGGTCAGTGGCGAGTTCAAGCTCGGCGGTCGCTACCAGCTGGAGGGCAACGCAGGCGGCGAGATCCTCGAGTGCACCGAGCCGACCCGGCTGCGCGTGAGCTGGCTGTACGGGCCTGACTCCGGCTGCAGCGAGGTCGAGGTGCGACTCACGCCGGAGGGCGAGGACCGTACGGTGTTGGAGCTCGAGCATGTGGCCGTGGTGCCGGACGACTTCTGGGGCCAGTTCGGGCCTGGTGCGGTGGGGATCGGCTGGGACCTGGGACTCCTCGGTCTCGCCAGGCATCTGGCGGGCGGCGAGATCGGCAGGGAGGAAGCGGAGGCCTGGAGCAAGTCGCCCGAGGGGAAGGAGTTCGCGACGCGCTCGGGCGAGGAGTGGGGTGCCGCGTATGCCGCCTCCGGTGCGGACGCGCAGATCGTGGCCTCCACGACGGCGGCGACGATCGCGGCCTACACGGCAGCGTAGGAGTCGCCAGGTGCCGCGGCCGCCGGGAACCCCGTGCCGTCGGACTACCAGGCAAACCTGCAGCGCTTCGCGGACCTGGGCGTCGACTCTCCCCGAGCTTCGGCTGCACCGTCATCAAGAACGGCAGCACCGCAGCCCCGACGCTCGGTTCCCGCACGGCGTCCTGACACCCGCACCCCGGCGCGGCGGCCCCGGCCGCCGGGCTCAGTTGCCGCGCAGGGTCCGCTTGGCGAGCTGATACGCCGGGAGCATCTCCTCGTGTTCCTCGGTGTCCAGGCCTCCGAGATGCACGACGACCGGTCCGTCGGATGTGACGACGGCGAGGGCGCGTTCCTTCTTGGTCTCGTCCAGGAGTTCGCTGGTGTAGAGGTACTCCACCTCGACACCGTCGAGGACGCCCGTCTTGAACGTCCGGTACGTCTCCTTGCTCGCGCCAGGCTCGGCCTCGACGAATGCCTCCAGGACGGCGCGCGCGTCGTCCTTGGCCGGTTCGCCGGTCCAGACGCGGAGGTAGCCGATGTTCCCCGCGGGCTTGGCGTCGATCTCGCAGGTGAGGGCGACCGGGCCCTGACGGAGGAGCGTGTCGGCGATGTCCCCGGCAGGACCGCCCTCCACGGTCTCGGCCTTCCACTTCTCGGCGATGTCGAAGGTGACCGGGAGCTCGCAGGAGGAGCCCTCGGCGCCGATGGTGCCACCCTTGGCGGCAACCGTCCCTTCAGCGCTCGCCGAAGCCGACGCCGAAGCCCGCTTGTCCTCCGGCGCCTCCGGCGCGGCCTGCGAACACCCCGTCAGCACCCCCGTCACCACCCCCGCCAGCAACGCCACATGCACCGCACCACGCCCCGCGATCCCCGCCCTGACCTGCATCGAAACCCCTCCCCAGTGATCCAGGCGGGACACTGTATCGGAGGCACGCCGGCGATGCTCGCGGACGTCACACGGTCTGGTCCTGGACGACAGCGGGCCTTCCCCGGCGGAGGAACTCGCGCGGTGACAGCCCGCCGGACAGGCACCACAGCGCGATGACGGGATCGCAGATGGCGCACCCCAGCGACGAATCGTGCAGGAAGGGGATCAGGGGGCTGCCCTTGATGTGGTGGATGACGTCCCACACCGTGTGCAGCAGCCAGCCGATGCCGATGAACGTCCACGAGTCCAGGCCGCGGAAGGCGACGTAGGTGACGAGCGCGGTGAAGGCGAACTCCCACCCGCCCAGACCTCCGGTACCGAGGTAGGCGGCACCGGCTCCGGCGACCATGACCGCGTTGAAGCGGCGTCGGTGCGGTTCGCGGATGAGGGACATGAGCAGGGCGCACAGGACGCCGATGCAGATCGGTGCGATGACGTGCATGCGTGTGCCTTTTCCTGGGACCTGACGGTACGTCGGCCGCGCGGCGGGACGGCTCACACGCTAGGTCCGTACCGGGTCGCGCCCCAGGGGGATTACCGACACCTTCCGACGGGATGCCGCCACCACACAGCGAAGCCCATTGAAGTCAGGTGATTTGCCTAAAGGTATTAGGCAAGTGCATACTGAGTTTTGGCGAACGGGAGGACGGTTATGGCACGAGTGGGGCTGACAACAGAACGCCTGATCCGAGCAGGCGCGGAACTGGCCGACGAGGTCGGCTTCGATCAGGTGACCGTCTCCGAGCTCGCCCGTCGGTTCGACGTCAAGGTCGCGAGTCTGTACTCGCATGTGAAGAACTCCCAGGACCTCAAGACCCGGATCGCCCTGCTCGCGCTGGAGGAACTGGCCGACCTGTCCGCCGACGCGGTCGCCGGGCGGGCCGGCAAGGACGCCCTGACCGCGTTCGCGAACGTCTACCGCGACTACGCCCACGAGCACCCCGGCCGGGCCGCGGCCGCCCGGATGAGGCTCGACCCCGAGACGGCGGCCGCCAGCGCCGGCGTCCGGCACGCCCGGATGACACGGGCGATCCTGCGCGGCTACGACCTGGCGGAACCCGAAGAGACCCACGCCGTGCGGCTGCTGGGCAGCGTCTTCCACGGCTACGCGAGCCTCGAAGGCGCGGGCGGTTTCAGCCACAGCGCCCCCGACAGTGAGGAGTCCTGGGCGCGGGTCCTGGACGCCCTCGACACCCTGCTGCACAACTGGCCCGCCCGCCCCACCCCTTGATCGACAGGCTGAGGACATGAACACCGAGCACGACTGGATCACCACCCCCGTCACCGCCGGGCTCCTGCGCGGCGCCCTCGACGTGGAGCGCACCGAACACGGGGTACTGCCGCACCGGCTGCCCGCGTGGGCCCGCGCCCAGAGCACCGACGCCCAGCTGGCCATGGCCGAGTCCCAGCCCTCCGGCGTACGGCTGGTCTTCCGTACCCGCGCCACCGCGATCGAGCTGGACACGCTGCCCACCAAACGGGCCTACGTGGGCGCACCGCCCCGCCCGGACGGGGTGTACGACCTCATCGTCGACGGCCGTCCGGCCGGGCAGGCAAGCGTCACGGGCGGCAACACCGTGACCATCGACATGACCGCGGGCACCGCCGAGATACAGCCCGGCCCACCCGGAACCATCCGCTTCACCGGCCTGCCCGAGCGCGACAAGGACGTCGAGATCTGGCTGCCGCACAACGAGACCACCGAAGTCCTGGCCCTGCGCACCGACGCCCCCGTCGAGCCCGCGCGGGACCCGGGCCGCAGGGTGTGGCTCCACCACGGCAGCTCCATCAGCCACGGTTCCGACGCGGCCAGTCCCACCACGACCTGGCCCGCGCTGGCCGCCGGCCTCGGCGGCGTGGAGCTGATCAACCTGGGCCTGGGGGGCGGCGCCCTGCTCGACCCGTTCACCGCCCGCACGATGCGCGACACCCCCGCCGACCTGATCAGCGTCAAGATCGGCATCAACCTGGTCAACGCCGACCTGATGCGCCTGCGCGCCTTCGGTCCCGCGGTCCACGGCTTCCTCGACACCCTCCGCGAGGGCCACCCGACCGCGCCCCTGCTGGTCGTCTCGCCCATCCTGTGCCCCATCCACGAGGACACGCCGGGCCCCGCCTTCCCCGACTTCAGTGAGATCAGCGAGGGGCGGCTGCGGTTCGGGGCCCTGGGCGATCCGGCGGAACGCGCGAGCGGGAAGCTGACGCTGCGCGTGATCCGCGAGGAGCTGGCCCGCATCGTGGCGCAACGGTCGGCGGACGACCCGAACCTGCACTACCTCGACGGCCGCGAACTCTACGGCGAGGCCGACTACGCCGAACTGCCGCTCCCCGACGAACTCCACCCGGACGCCGCCACCCACCGCCGTATGGGCGAACGCTTCGCCGCACGCGCCTTCACCGCCGACGGCCCCTTCGCGGACGACGGCTCCTGAGACCGGTAGCCGGCCGGGCGCTCCGACGTGCCGGTGTGATCGGACCGTCGTGTCTCCGCAGAGCCACGAGACATGCTCAACCGGCTCATACGGGACTCGCGCAAGGAAGGACACGGAACCGACGAAGCCCCTCGGCCGATGGCGTGCTGAGTGAGCAAGAGGCGATGGACTGGCGGGCGTTACACGTTCAAGCACCGCATCCAGCAACTGCGCGCAGCAGCCCTGCTGCCGTCTCCGAGGAACAGTCAAGATCTGTGGATCGGCGTGTCACGCGGCTTGAACATCACGTCCTGATTCGCGGGTCGTTCGACGTGTATGGTCCAGAGATGGACGCCACTGCTTCACCCCGCGTCCTCGTCATCGGACTTGACCCGTATCGGGTGCCGGGACCGTGGGATCCCGAGCCGGTGGCCAAGGCGATCGAGGCGGGGCTGACCAAGTTCGCCGAACATGACGTCGGCGTCGAGATCTGCCTGATCGGCCTCGATGGAAGTGACGACGTGGAAGCGATCGTCGGGAGTGCGCTGCAAGCCCATCCGTGGGAGTGCGTCACCGTCGGCGGCGGCCTGCGGCACTCGGACGAGCAAGTTGAACTCCTCGAGCAGGTAATCAACCTGGTTCGGCGGCACGCACCCAATGCGGCCATCGCGTTCAACAGCACCCCAGCCACTACCTACGAGGCCGCCGCCCGTTGGATCGAGTGACGACAGCACATTGCGCGGCTCGAGCGTCACAGGACCGACGGAGCCGGACTGGTGCGATGCGGCCGAGTGGGCAACAGGGCCCGGGAGACTGAACGGGGCGGCACCCGATTGGTGCCACCGCCCCGCCAGCCAGAAAGGCTACGACTCGCTCCGCGGGAGTCCGAGGAGGTGGTCGACGAAGCTCTTGTAGGCATCGGCCTTCCGGTAGTCCGATTTGAGCTTCTCTTCCCTGTTCAGCAGGTCGGAGGCGAGCTCGGTCTTCATCAGGAAGTCGCGCAGGTGCTGTCCGCCGATCCAGCGGCCGAGATCTTTGGTGGCGGAGGCCTTGTCGCTGAAGGCCCCCATCTTGTCTTCCTGCTGCATGTTCTGCAGAGCTGCCGCTGCGGCCTTGAACTGAGGCTGGCCGGGGCGGGGGGTGCCCCGCTGGTCGTAGTCCCCGCTGACGGCGGCAATGCTGTCGATATCCGGCTGCTTGACCCCGGCGCCGGCGTACAGCGATTGCCGGAACGCCTTGCTCTGCTCCATGCCGATGCTCTCGTACATGATGGTCTTGCCGGCCGACAGCGCCTCGGAGGTGCTCTGGTTGCCGGTCGTCATCACGATCGGCTCGCTCGCCTTGATCAGCGTCAGCATGTCGTCGTGCGGGACGCGGTCGGTCATGATCCAGTGCATCGTCTTGCCGGCGCCGCCGGTTTCGTGGACTGTGACCGTCGGGGCAGGTTTCTGGGAGGACACCTCCACCAGCCGGACCTTGGCCACCCCGAGCCCCGCGAGGTCGTCCTTCACGGTGCCATCGAGCGTCGGCATCTGCGTGGGCGAGGACTGGACGACGTGCACGTCGTTGTTCTTGCCGCTCTCGACCTCGGCCACGGTGAGCGCGAACCGCATCGCGCTCTTGTTGGAGTAGGCGAAGTACAGCCGGGAAGTGGCGGCGGCGGCATAGTCCTTCGCCGCCTGCTCCTGGTCCTCCGGGAAGAGTGCGGTCAGGAGATCTTTGGACTTCAGCGCCTGGAGGTTCTCCAGCCGGGCGGCCCGCTTGTTCTCCTCGCCCGCAATGCTGTCCTGGTTCTGCTTGTAGGCCCGCAGGCCGGCGTCGAAGGTGATGCCGACCTCTCCCTCACCGAGTCCGGTGGTGTAGCCGGTCCCGGCGGCGTCCGGCGGTAGCGACTCCTTCTTGGAGTACTCGGTCATCGCGGAGACCGTGCTGCCCCATTGGTTGACGCTCTTCTGGAAGTTCTTGGTAGCGGCCAGCTGCGGAGCGACGACCGCGTGGGTGGGGCCCTTGCCGCGAGTGAGTGGTGGAGCGATGGGGGTGGCGCCGTCGAGCACCGTGAATGGGTGGCCGGAGCCCTCGAAGACGCCCGGCTGTTTCTTGTGCGCTGCCTCGGCGGTCAGCAGTGCGATGTCGTTCTGGTTCGCATCGGTCCGCGGGAAGTTCTCGCGCAGGGCGTCGGCGGTCTTGACGCCGAGCATCAGGTCGCCCTTGCCCTGGGCCTCATGGGTGAAGACCGCGATGGGTGCGCGGCCGGTCCACTCCAGGCAGCTGTAGAGCTGGTCGATGAGGTGCGGCATGACTTTGTTCTTGTTGGTGATCTTCACAGATCCGGCCATCTGCTGGAACACCGCGTCGTTCAACTGGCTTGCGGCCCGTCGGCGCAGGTATTTGTGCGGAGCGGCTCGCTCCTTCTCCAGTTCGTCCCGGGCCTGCGCGGAGTTCGCCGCGAAGTCCTCCACCGAGATCTGATCGGCGACCCCCTTCTCCCGCTCCTCGACCGGCGCCGGCGGCTCGGTGATGGGGGCGTGCGCTGCCAGGGCCGGCGCCGAGGCCGGGGGGATCTGCTGCTGGGTGGCCGCGGAGCTCGGCTGCTGCCCAGCCCTGGTGAGCCCGGCCGGTTTGAGCCTGGGCACCGGCCGCGGGCGGCGGGCCGGGGCGGTCGCGGCCGAGGTGGTGGACGCCGGAGCAACCCCCGAAGCCGACGTGGCCCCGGGCTGTTGCGGCGGCAGGAGACCCAGTGCCGACGCGAGGCCGCTGAGGCTGTCATAGGGCGTCGCGCCGGTGCGTGCCGCATCGACCGCACTCCACTTCGGCGCCGACCCCGGGATCTGCTCCTTCAACTCCCTTATCGCCTGAGGGGTGTTGTAGCCGCTCAGGCCGCCCTGGAAGACCCGCTGCACGGGGAGCGACGACGCGGAGTCCCCACCGCCCGACGCTGGGGGCGCGTCGGCGCCCGAGAGGCGGCCCTGCGGGGAGGGGCCGCTCATCACCCGACGGGCGTTGGCCTCCGCCTCCCGCTCGAACCGGTCGGAAGGGTCCGACATCCGCAGACCCTCACCGTTGTCAGTGGCAGCGACCGGCCCTTGCCGCTGCTGGATGACATGCGTCAGCTCGTGCGCCAGGGTGTGCTTGTCGGCGCCGTCCTCGCCGACGACCACATGGCTGCCCGAGGTGTAAGCGCGGGCACCGACTTCGGCGGCGGAGGCCTTCGCGGCGCCGTCGGTGTGGATGCGGACGTCGGAGAAGTCCGCCCCGAGGCGGGATTCCATGTCGGTGCGGGTGGCATCGTCCAGGGGCCGGCCGAGGGCGCGCAGGACGTTGTGGACGGCGGAGCGCTGTACGGCGGGGGGTGCGGTGCTCTGGTGGCCGCAACTGTCGCTGTGCTGGTGCTCCTCGTGGGCCCGATGATGGCCGACCTGGTGGAGCATCTGGACCACGGCTGCGTTACCCACCGTGCTCTGCAGCGCGAGCAGTCCCTGCGGCGATGACGCGCCCCGTCGCTGCGTGGCGGCCGACGCTCCTGTCGTTGAGGCGGGGCCCCGGTCCGGCTTCCTCTGGTTGCCCGATCTGTCGTTGCCCTGCGTCCGCACTGAGTACTCATCCCCCACGGTTAACGTCGCGACCTTTCTTGATACATGCGGGTGACGGTGTACGACCAGGGCTGCGGGGGCAGACTTTGGCGCCCGATCGGGCAATGACCGGGCACGCGGGAAGGGGGGCAGACGTCATGCCTCATCCCGAGACGGTCTCGTCTTGCTCGACAAGCCACCGTTGGTGGCTGCGGTCGAGCAGGACCAGGAGAACGGTGACGCCGATGCAGTCAGTGCTTTGGGGATCACGATCTCCCCCGGCTGCCAACATGGCGGCGGCGCCGGTGTTGGAGTGGGGGCGAGCCCTTGGCCGTCATCGAGCCCGCCACGTCCGCACCCACTCCCAACGTCGTGTGGACCCCGCCGTGCACGGCCTCACCCTGAACGGTGCTCGCTTCGGTCACCAGCGGCGCTGAACGGCAGGCGGGGCGCTCCGTCGGGGGCGCGTCAAGCCTCTCCTGGCTGCGCTCCCTGCGTTCCCGACAGCGCGTGATGGCGCCGAGTTCCACGAGTACCGGCTTGAGCAGCAAGTCCGGGGCGAGCGCATGGGCAGGCCCGGCGCCGAGCATGAGGGGTACCGCCACCACGCCACGCAGCCCGTCGCCTGTCGCGAACTGGTGGAGCGATGTGCGAGAAGTTCCACCGAGAACAGCAGAGCGACCGGCGGCCATCCCGCGACGAGCACCGGCTTCCAGGCGAGTGTGGGTGCCGCCGAGACGTTTGCCGCAAGGGACACTCCGATGCCGAGCAGAAACGCCATCCATACCATTGCGCATGCCCGAACGACCGGCATGCCGGGCAGGCTTCAACGGCCCCACCGTCGCCAAGAGCAAATGGCCATCTACAGACAGAGGCCACAGTGCGGCGCTCGTCGCGTCCGCGTCTGCGCGGGAGCTCGAAGGCTCGGGCGTATCAAGAGGTCACCGCGGAATGGGCTCGCCCCACCAACCTCAACGAGTGGCCGAGGTGATGGGTGTCGGCAACGGCTCAATGTGAGACCACTTCCACCGGATGAATTGTGGCCCTCCTTGGCGGCCTGACTCGTTGAGTCAGGCCGGGAGGATGGGTGATCAGCGTGGAGGACTGGGCGGAGATCCGCC
>NZ_JBFALC010000065.1:0-53855 GCF_040656035.1 Streptomyces sp. NPDC050211 | reverse complement strand
GCCGCCAGGAGCGGGGCGAGGTGGTCGGCGCCGTCTCTGGCTCGTTGCCGACGGCGCAGGGCGGCCGGACGCACACGCGCCGGGTGATGGTGCGCTGGACGGAGCCGGGCCAGGGCGAGCGCACGGCCAGGGCGCTCGTGCCGCCGGGCAGCCGGCCGGGACAGACGGTCCATGTGTGGTTCGACTCCCGGGGCCGCAGCGTCGCGCCGCCACCGGACAGCTTCGCGGTGTGGCAGCACACACTCGCCATGGGCCTCTGCGCCACAGGCGGCGCGGTCGGCGTGGTGCTCCTCGGACATGTGGTCGTACGCCATGTGGCCATGCACCACCGGCTGGCCGAGTGGGAACGGGAGTGGGCCCGTACGGAACCGGAGTGGACGCGTCGCTGGGCCTGATCGCTACGCCCGTCGCTCCGGCACATACGCGATCTGGTCAGTCGTCCGACCACCCACGTACGGTGTGATCACTCGCACGCCCCTCTCGCAAAGGTGGTTGTCCATGGCCCTGTTCGACCTCTCCCTGGAGGAGCTCCGCGCCTACCGCAGCGTCTCCGTAGAGCCCGAGGACTTCGACGCGTTCTGGTCGAAGACCCTGCAGGAGACGCGCGAGCACGATCTGGACGTCCGCTTCGAGCCGGTCGACACGGGGCTGACGGCGGTGCGGGTGTACGACGTGACGTTCGCCGGGTTCGGCGGTCACCCGGTGAAGGGCTGGCTGACGGTGCCCGCGGGAGCCGACGCGCCGGTCCCGGTGGTCGTGGAGTTCATTGGCTACGGCGGCGGACGCGGTCTGCCGCACGAGCATCTGCTGTGGGCGTCCACGGGCCGGGCGCACTTCGTGATGGACACCCGCGGGCAGGGCAGCGCGTGGGGCGCCGGCGGGGGCACCGCGGACCCGGTGGCGGGCGCGCCCGCCTACCCGGGGTTCATGACGCGCGGCATCGACGCGCCCGAGCACTACTACTACCGCCGGGTGTTCACGGACGGGGTGCGTGCCGTGGAGGCGGCCCGTGCACACCCGCTGACCGACCCGGCACGCACGGTCGCGCTCGGCGGCAGCCAGGGCGGCGGCATCACCCTCGCCGTCGGCGGGCTGGTCCCGGACCTCGCCGCGGTGGCACCGGACGTGCCGTTCCTGTGCGACTTCCCGCGCGCGACGACCATCACGGACCGCAACCCGTACCGCGAGATCGGCAACTACCTCAAGACGCACCGCGGCCGCGCCGCCGACGTCCTGCGCACGCTCTCCTACTTCGACGCCGTGCACTTCGCGCCTCGCGGGAGCGCTCCCGCCCTCTTCTCGGCGGCCCTCGAGGACCAGACGTGCCCGCCGTCCACCGTCTTCGCGGCCTTCAACGCCTGGGCGCACGAGGACAAGAAGATCGAGGTGTACGACTTCAACGACCACGAGGGCGGCGGACCCTACCAGCAGGCGGCGCAGCTGACCTGGCTCAAGTCCTACGCCTGACCTCTTCTCTCCGGTCCGACCAGTCGGTACGTTCATCGGGCCCGGGTCGCAGCGTCGCGGCCCGGGCCCGACGGCCGAACCACGGAGGAGCCATGCCCGAGCACGAGCCACAGGTTCACGGTCACTGCGACGCCCGCTTCACGGCGGTGCGTACGGCGTTCGAGGAGAACTTCCGGGACCGGGGCGAACTGGGTGCCGCGGTCGCCGTCACGGTGCACGGAACGACCGTGGTGGACCTGTGGGGCGGCTGGGCCGACGCGGCCCGCACGCGCGCGTGGGAGCGCGACACGCTGGTCAACGTGTGGTCGACGACCAAGGGCCCGGTGGCGCTGTGCGCGCACATACTCGCCGACCGGGGGCTGCTCGACCTGGACGCACCGGTGGCCACGTACTGGCCCGAGTTCGCGGCGGCCGGCAAGGACAAGGTCCTCGTACGGCATCTGCTGTCGCACCGCGCCGGTCTGTCCGGTCTGCGTGAGCCGCACTCACTGGAGCAGCTGTACGACTGGGAGTTCACCGTCGGGCGGCTGGCGGCGACGGAGCCCTGGTGGGAGCCGGGGGCCCGGTCCGGGTATCACGCAATGACGTACGGCTTCCTGGTCGGCGAGGTGGTGCGGCGCGTCTCGGGGCTGCTGCCCGGCGCGTTCCTGGAGCGGGAGGTGACCGGGCCGCTCGGCATCGACTTCACCGTCGGGCTGCCGGAGAAGGAGGCGGGCCGGGCGGCCGAGCTGGTGCATCCGCCGGCCGCGTCGAGCAGTGAACAGGCCGCGATCTTCAGCCAGTTGACGCCGGAGGCGCTCGCCTCGCTGGCCAATCCCCTGGTCGGCGCGGCCGAGGCCAACACGCCCGCATGGCGGGCCGCGGAACTCCCCGCCGTGAACGGCCACGGCACCGCACGCGCGGTCACCGCGCTGTACGGGATCTTCGCGGGCCGGGGCGCGCACGACGGCCACCGCGTCCTGTCCCCCGAGGCGGCCGAGCGGGTGCGCGAGGGACAGGGCAGGTGCCGGGATCTGGTACTCGGGGCCGGGTTCGAGCAGGAGACCGAAATCGGGCTCGGTCTCTGGCTCAGTGGGCCGAACGGCTCGTACGGACCGAACCCGCGGGCTTTCGGACATGACGGCTACGGCGGCTCCTGCGGTCTCGCCGACCCGGAGGCGGGGGTGTCGCTGGGCTACGTGATGAACCGTATGGGGCCCCATATAGCCGACGATCCACGGAAGATGGCCCTGATCGACGCCCTGTACAGCGTGTTGTGAGACGGCGTCGGCGCGAGCGGGTTTCGGCCGAACCGGCGGGCACCCCTTCCCCGCTGGTTTAGACCAATGCTAGATGTGGTGGCGCAACGAGCCCGCACGGCTACGGTACGTCACCACACAGGAGGCGCGGCATGGCCCGCACCACCCACCACGACCATCCGCTCACCGAAGGACAGCCCCTCTACTGGCGCATCGCGACGGAGTTGCTCGGCGAGCTGCGCGACGGCACCATCCCGCCCGGCGAACGGCTCCCCGGAGAGCGGCAGTTGGCCGGGCACTTCGGCGTCAGCAGGGAGACCGTACGGCAGGCGCTGGAGGTGCTCCGCCGGGGCGGCCTGGTCGCCACCGACCGCCGGGGCAGCCACGCGGCGCTGCCCGGCCCGCCGGTCGGGAGCCCGCCCTCGCTCGCCTTCCCGGTCGGCGCCCGGACCACCGATCCGGCCGCCGTCGGCCGGGCCACCGTCACCTGGGAGGCTCCCCCGCCGGAACACGCCACGGCCCTGGGGCTCGCCCCGCACCGGCCGACACTCGTCCACCGCTACGAGTCCGCCACCGCCGACGGCCACGGACGGCGTACGGCCGTGACGTCGTTCTCCGCCGTGGCCCTCACCGAAGTGGAGGAACTGGGGCGCTACCGCGACCGGGCCGACGGCGCCGCCGAGGCGCAGCTGAGGCGGGTCTACGACTGGATGCGCCAGGCGGGACTGACCCTGCACCACCGGGACTCCATCACCCGCCTCCCGGACACACCCTCGGTCCGGGTCACGCGGCAGGTGCGCGATCAGTACGCCCGGCCGCTGGAGATCACCGACCTCGTCGTGGACGCCCACCAGGACGCCCTCGTCTACGAGTTCACGCTGCCCGCGGCGGTCTGAACCGCACCGGAGCGCCGGAAGTACAGCCGGAGCACGGAGCCCGCCGGGTCGAGATCCTCGGCGACCAGGTCGCTCAACTGCCGTACCAGCCACAGACCGTGGCCGCCTGCGGCGCGCGCGTCGGGCGGCAGGTGGCCGGGGAACCCGGGGCGGGGCACCGATGCGTGGGCGCCGGTGTCGCGGATCTCGCAGACGAGGTGTTCGGGGTCGCTGCGCAGCCGGACCACGCCCTGCCCGCCGCCGTAGCGCACCGCGTTGACCACGGCCTCGTGCACCGCCGCCACCATGTCGTACGTCCGTTGCGCGGACATGCCGTGGCGGCGGGCGTACCCGGCGAGGGCACGGCGGACGGCCGCCGAACGGCCGCGGCGGAAGCGGATGTCGTCCGGTCCGGCGGGCAACGGGTCCGGGCGGCGCTGTGCGGTGATCTCCGCGGAGAAGTCCGCCGGGTCCGCGTAGTCGCCGCTGGGCTCGGACGCGCGGGCACCCAGGGCGAGTTCGGGATGGGTCCGTCGTGCCGTGTCCAGGACGGCCGCCGTGAGTGTGCGGGTGTCGTACGGGCACAGGAGCGAGTGGTCGGAGGCGGCGAAGGCGACGTTCACGAGGGACTCGTAGCGCATCCATTCCTGTGTCTCGAAGTCGGTGCGGCCCGTCCAGACGGGTTCGCCGACGACCCGGACGCGGCGGCCCGTGTCCTGCCGGCGGCAGTAGGCGTGGTAGCGGCCCAGGGTGCGGGAGGGGTAGTCGTACCAGTCGCGGGAGTCGGCGAACTCGACGTCCCTGGCTCTGCCGCCGAGTTGCTCGGTCAGCAGGGCGATGTGGTGCCCGCTCAGTACGGCGAGGACGACGTCTCCTGCGTCGAGGCCGTCGCGGAGGAAGTGGGCGGTGCCGGTGAGGAATTCCTGGTCGGAGCCGTAGCACAGTGCCTGGTGCACGAAGCCCGTGCGGGTCATGGCGGCTCTCCCTGGGGTTCGATGCGCAGGCCGGGGACGCGGTCCCAGCCGGCCACCCGCATCACCCGGCGGATGTGCGGGGCGACGCCGGACAGTTCTAGGGTGCCGCCGGCCGCGGACAGGTCGAGGGCGCAGAACACCAGCAGGCGCAGGGCACCCACGTCGATGAAGTGCACGCCGCCGAGGTCGAGCCGGGCACGGGCGCCGTGCGCGGTGCGGGCCAGGGCGCGGGTCCGTTCGGCGTGCAGGGCGCGGGCGACGGCGGTGACGTTCGAGTCGTCGATCTCACCGACGAGAGCGAGGCCCGGGGGGACGAAGGTGCGCGTGATGGACAGGAGATCGTCGTGCCATACCTCGTCGGCGCCGACCCGGCCGTGGTGCAGTCCGGCGATCGGGGCGAGTTCGGCCTCGTCGAAGACCCGGCGGTCGTACTGGCAGATGCCGAGCACCGGCAGCGAGGCGAACACGGGATCCAGCAGCAACTCGCTGTCGTGCAGCGTCTTGAGCCCCTGGCCGGCCTGTGCGCGCAGGATCTCGGTGCCCACGCGCAGGGCGAGGAAGCCGTCGCCGACGGCGCGGCGTGCCTCGCGGCGGATCACCTCGTCGAGGTCCCACAGGCCTTCGGGCCCGGCGAGATGCCCGTCGACACAGAGCCGCCCGGCCGCGACCTCCTCGTCGACCCGGCAGCCGTGCGCCTCCAGAAAGGACAGGGCCACGCCCGCCGGGATGTCCGCGGGCGGCAGCAGGAGCCCGCGGTGGCCGCTGGCCAGGCCGTCCAGCAGGAACGCGGCGAGAACGGTCTCGCGTTCCTCGTCCGTGTCGTAGCCGAAGAGCAGATGGTCGCCGTGGCGCATCTGTCCCACGGTTGTCAGAGCGGGCACGACGGTCATCCCGCACCTCCCCTGGGTGGGCCGGGACAGCTTCCACGCTACGCCGGAAGCAGCCGTCCCGTGAGGGGTTAAGGTGACCGCCATCGGTTCCGGTGAGGGAGGACGATGGCGGCCTCTGTGCAGGGCGGCAGGACCGGCAACCTGCCCGCCGAGGCGAACGCGTTCGTCGGCCGCGAGGCCGAACTCGCCGAGATCGCGGGGCTGTTGGGGACCGAGCGGCTGGTGACGCTCACCGGGCCCGGAGGTGTCGGCAAGTCCCGGCTCGCCCTGCGTGCCGCGCATGCCACGCACGCCGGATTTCCGGGCGGGGCGTGGCTGGTGGAGCTGTCGGAACTCCGGGATCCGGCTCTGCTGGTGAACGCCGTGGCGCAGGCGACCCGGTCGACCGAGCAGACACTGCGACCGCTGCTGGAAACGGTCTGCGAGCATCTCGCGGGGGCGCCGCTGCTGCTCGTTCTGGACACCTGCGAGCACGTGCTGGACGAGTGCGCGCGTGTCGTGCAGGAACTCCTCGCCCACGTAGCGGAATTGCGGGTGCTGGCCACCAGCCGGCAGCCGCTGGGCGTGCCGGGAGAGCGTCTGCTCACGGTGGCTCCGCTGCCGCTGGGCGAACACGACGACGCGGTGGCGCTGTTCGCGGCGCGCGCGGCGGCGGCGCTGCCCTCATTCGCGCTCACCGAGGCCAACCGGCCGCACGTGGCCGCGATCTGTGCCCGCCTGGACGGGATTCCGCTGGCCCTGGAGATCGCCGCCGTACGCCTGCGCGGATTCCCGCTCGACCGGCTCCTGGAAGGTCTCGACTCCCGCTTCGACCTGCTCGTCTCCCCCGCGCGGCCGCGCCTGGCCCGGCACCAGACGCTGCGCACGGCCATCGGCTGGAGCCACGAGCTGTGCACGCCGCTGGAACGGCTGCTGTGGGCGCGGCTGTCGGTGTTCGCGGGCGGCTGGGACGTCGAGGCCGCCGAATTCGTGTGCCACGGCGGCCCGCTGGACGCCGAGGAGATCCTCGCACTGCTGGCCTCGCTCACCGAGAAGTCCATCGTGACCCGGGAGGACGACGGGGCGGCGGTGCGCTACCGCATGCTGGATACGGTCCGGTCGTTCGGCGCCGAGTGGCTCGCGGAACTCGGTGAGGAGCAGGCGCTCAGACGGCGCCACCGGGACTACTACCGCTGGATCGCCCGCCAGGGCGAGGCGGAGTGGCTCGGCCCCGGTCAGCGGATGTGGGCCGAGCGGCTGAGCACCGAGCACGGGAACGTGCGGCTGGCGATGGAGGAGTGCCTGGCGGCACCCGAACCCGAGACGGCGCTCGAACTGGCGGGCACCCTCTGGTATTTCTGGTTCGCCTGCGGTTTCACCGAGGAGGGACGCGCCTACCTGGAGCGGGCCCTGAGCCGCACTCCCGGCGACGGCGGACCCGAGCACACCCTCGCGGTCTGGGCGCACCGGCTGGTCACCGTCGTCCCGGACGATCTGGAGGCCGCAGAGTCGGTGAGCGCCGCCTATGTGTGGCTCGCGGAGGAACGCCGACTGCCCGTGCCCGCCCTGCCGTTGACGGGCGCGAGCCTGGCCGTGCGGGGCGAGTCGGCACGCTCCGCCGTGCTGTACGGGAGCGCCGGGCGGGCGCCCGCGGGTGACGGCGGCGCCGAGTTCTTCCAGCTGCTGACGCTGGCCCTGCAGGCGTATCTGCTGGCCGGGCAGGCCGCGTTCGAGCGGTGTGCGACGGTCGGCGAGCGGCTGCGCCAGGACTGCGCCAAGCGGGGCGAACTGTGGATGCGGGCCTGGGGCGACTTCTTCGTCTCGCTGGCAGGGATCGGTCTCGGCCATGCGGACGAGGCGGTGGGCTCGGCCCGCGAGGCGCTGGCCGCCAAGTGGCGCGTGCACGACCGGCTCGGCGCCGCCGCGGTGGCCGACCTCCTGGTCGCCGCTCAGGCCTCCCGCGGCGAGGACGAACTCGCCGCCCACCTCCTCGGCATCAGCAGACGCCTCTGGCACACCGCCGGCCTGCCGCAGCTGGGCAGCCCCGACACCACCGTCTTCCACCGCGAGTACGAGCGCCGCCTGCGCGCAACCCTCGGCGACGCCCGCTTCACCGACGCGGTGCGCACGGGCCAGGAACTGGAACCGGGCGCGGCGCTGAGGCTGGCGCTGGGGGGCGCGAGCGAGGGGCCGGAGCTGTGACGCGCGGTGGGGGCGGGAGATCGGGGGCGGCGGGGCGAGGGCGCGGGACTGCGATGTGTGACATGGCACAGGGGGCAGCGACCACAAACATGCCCACGAACTAGGCCGCCCGACGACGCGCCACGACCATCCGCACGCGCGGGCTGCCGTCCGACCGCTGCCCGAACTCGGGCAGGACGTGCAGCTCGACGTCGAATCCCGCATCCCCCAGCTCCCGCTGTACGTCCCCGAGCCGGAAGGCGCGGTAGTACATGACGAACGGCGGCCGCCACACGGCGTTGCGCACCCGCATCACCGCGTCGAAACCCAGCAGCATCCAGTAGGCGGGGGAAGTGGGACGCGGCGGCGCGACCACCGGGAAGACGAAGCGGCCGCCCGGCCGCAGCACAGAGTGGACCTGTGCGAACAGTCCGGGCAGCTCATGGGGGAGGAAGTGCCCGAACGCCCCGAAGCTCACGGCAAGATCGAAGGCAGGGGCGAAGGGCAGGGCGCGAGCGTCCGCCCGGACCCAGTCGACCCGCGGCCCCTCCGTCCGCGTCCGCTCCCGCGCCACGGCGAGCATCCCGGCGCTGAAGTCGACCCCGGTGACGCTCTCCCGGCACACCCGCGCCAGCACACCGACGCCCGCTCCGGTACCGCAGCACAGGTCGAGCCCGGCGTCGAACGGGCCGATCCGGTCCAGCGCCTGCGCGACCGCGTCGAGCACCGAATCCGGGGTCCGGAAGGGGGTGTGATCGAATTTCGGGGCGAGCAGGTCGTATCCGCGCTCGACGGACGACAGCGCCTGGACGGCGAGTTCGCGGAGACTGGGGCCTTCGGGGCTGAACATTCGCGTCAGCTTAGGGGAACGGGAGGGCGGCCACGGGGCACAGCAGTGCGCGACGCGCCCGACAGACCGCACGGTCGTGCCCGGCGGACCCGCCTCAGCCCGTCCTGCCGCCCCGACGGGTGTCGACGCGCTCCCACTCGGCATCCCATTGCGCCATCCTCCGCCGGTCCAGCACCACCCGAACCCCATAAGCACCGCCGATCACGACCGCGCCCGCGACCGCCCCGGCCAGGACGCCCGCCAGGGCCGACTGGAGCCTGGCCTCACCGGGCGACACGGGTTCGGCCGCCAGGGCTCCGGCCTGGTCGGTCCAGACGGTGACCCGGGACCCGGCGGGGGTGTCGGGCCGTACCTTGGTCAGGCCCGTGCGGGTCTGACCGTCCGGCGTGGTCCAGCGGGCGTCGGCCCACACCAGATCACCGTCGGTCTCGCTCACGGTCGGCCTGTCCCCCGCGTCCGCGACGAGCACGGCCGTGACCTGCTGCCGCTCCACCCGCTGCCGGTCCAGGTCGTGCCGCACGGCGGCCTGGGTCACCAGCCCCGCCGGCACCGCGCAGACGACCGCCAGGATCCACGCGCCGAGCAGGAGCCAGGCCTCCACCACATCGATACGCCGCCGGAGCGGATTGCGCCGCCACCGCCACATCCGCACCGTCGGACGCCGTGTCCGCACCATCGGTCGACACCCCCTTGCCAGCGCCGACATCACACTCACAGTGTCCTCCTGGACGGCGCTCCCGGCGCTGCGGGGATTCAGAGATGCTGAGCGTGATGCTTCTCGGCCGGCAGACGACCGGCGTCAGCCTCCCAGGCGCAGTCCGGCGAGCCAGACGTCCGGGGTGCCCGGAGGCATGTCGTCGCGTGGGGTGACCGGCTGCCGCAGCTGTGTCAGGAGCTTGCGTACGAGGGCTTTCATCGGAACCTCCGGTGTCGGTGGGGGTCTGTCACCCCACCGACGAACCGCCCCTACACGGATCGACACTCCGCGAGCCGTTTTTCGAGGAACCGCCTCTCCGCGTCGTTCACGACCAGTTCCAGCGCCTGTTCGTACGCCGCTGCCGCCTCGGCCGTACGACCGCTGCGGCGCAGCAGATCCGCACGGGTGGCGGGCAGCAGGTGGTACCCCGCCAGCTCGCCCTCCGACTCCAGCTCCGCCACCAGCGCCAGGCCCGCGTCCGGGCCCTGCGCCATACCGACGGCGACCGCGCGGTTGAGCCGGACGACGGCGGAGGGCACGAACCGGGTCAGCTCCCCGTACAGCGCGGCGATGTCGGCCCAGTCGGTCTCCTCGGCCGTGGCCGCGGTGGTGTGGCAGGCGGCGATGGCGGCCTGGATCTGGTAGAGCCCGGGTTTGCCCCGGCGCAGGGCGGTCTCCAGCAGGGCGGTGCCTTCGTCGATCTCGGCGCGGTCCCACTCCGTGCGGTCCTGGTCCTCCAGCGTCACCAGTTCGCCCGCCGCGTTCACGCGGGTCGCCCGGCGGGCGTCGTGCAGGAGCAGCAGCGCCAGCAGGCCGAGCACCTCGGGCTCGTCGGGCATGAGCCGGGCCAGCAGACGGGTGAGGCGGAGGGCCTCGGTGGTGAGGTTCGTGCGCATCAGGTCGGCGCCGGACGTGGCGGTGTACCCCTCGTTGAAGAGCAGGTAGAGCACGCCGAGCACGCCCGTGGTGCGTTCGGGGAGGAGGTGCGCGGGCGGTACGCGGTAGGGGATGCCGGCGTTGCGGATCTTCCGTTTGGCGCGCACCAGGCGCTGCGCCATCGTCGCCTCGGGGACGAGGAAGGCGCGGGCGATCTCGGGCGTGGTCAGCCCGGCGAGGGTGCGCAGGGTCAGGGCGACCCGGGCCTCGATGGGGAGGGCGGGGTGGCAGCAGGTGAAGATCAGCCGGAGCCGGTCGTCCTCGACGCCGCTCTCGTCGTACTCGTCGTGTCCGTCGCGTGTCAGCACGGCCGCCTCCCGCAGCTTCGCCGCCCCGACCGCCTCCCGGCGCAGGACGTCCAGGGCCCGGTTGCGCGCGGTCGTCGTCAGCCAGGCGCCGGGGCGGCGCGGCACTCCGTCGCGCCGCCACCGGTCGAGGGCCTGGGCGAAGGCGTCCTGCGCGCACTCCTCGGCGAGGTCCCAGTCGCCGGTCACCCGGATGAGGGTGGCGACGACCTGACCCCATTCCTCGCGGAAGGCGGCGGCGACCGCCTCCTCGACGCCGTCCGTGGAGTTCACTCCCAGACCGGCCGTACCTCGACCGAGCCGCCGCCCAGTGCGGCCGGATGCCGGGAGGCGAGCGCGATGGCCTCGTCGAGATCGGCGACCTCGATGATGTCGAAGCCGGCGACGTACTCCTTGGACTCCACGAACGGCCCGTCGGTGAGCAGGACTTCGTCGCCCTGCACGCGGACGGTCGTCGCATCGGAGGAGGGGCGCAGACGGGCGCCGCCCTTCACGATGTCGCGGCTGCGCACCAGGTCGATGTACTCGGTGAAGCGGGGGTCGTCGGCGATCTCCTCGGGGCTGAGTTCCTCGCCGTCGACAGGGGTGCAGATGAACAGCACGTATTTCATGCCCCGGCCTCCTCGAATCCGGCGTCGAACGGGGTCGACGTGTGCTGGTGGACGATGAGCCACCGGTCGGCCGGGGGCCGGTAGCCGGTGGTCACCCGCACGGTGCTGTCCAGCGGCTCCCCCGTGGTGAGGGTGGCCCGCATCCGCACGAGCGCGTGGCTGAACGCGACGCTCTCGTCCACGCGGACCCGGAACTCCAGCACCTCGCGCTCCACGGGCCCGGTCACGGTCGAGAGCCACCACTCCTGGGCCTTGCGGAAGGCGTCGATCCCCCGCTGCTCCAGGCCGGCCATGGGGTGGAACACCTCGACGTCCGGGGCGTAGCAGGCGAGCATCCGCGCGATGTCCCGTACGCGGACCGCTTCGGTCAGTTCCGCGTCGAGCCGGCGGATCGACGCCTCGGCGTCCTCCTCGTCCCCCATCGGCCAGAAGGGGCGCACCTCCATGGCACCGATGGTGGCCACGGGGTGCCTGGACGCCGCCTCGATCGCCTCCTCCAGGCTGTCGCACTCGAGGATGTCGTACCCGGCGACGTACTCCTTCGTCTCCGCGAACGGCCCGTCGGTGCGCAGCACTTCGCCGCCGCGCACCCGCACGGTGACGGCGTCGGCGGGTAGGGCGAGGCGGTGGCCGTGGAGGCGGGTGCCTCGGTCGCCGAGTTCCTCCACCCAGGGTTCGACGGGGGCCGTGCCAGAGGCGTCGGTGGTGTCGTCGCCGCAGACGAGCAACATGTATTTCATGGGTTCCTCCCGGTGCTCATGAGCTTCCTACACCCCACCGACGAACGGGCCACGGCCGAATCGACACACCTTCTTCGTTTTTCACGCGAAGAGGCCGGGGCACGGGTTGGATGGCCCCATGACCACCGACGAGTACACACGGCTGATGCGGGCCAACCAGGCCAGCTGGGACGCCCGTACCCCCGTCCACCTCGCCAGCCGGTTCTACGGCCTCGACCAGGACCTCGATCCCGACCGCTGGTTCGCCGAGTTCGAGTGGGAGGACCTCGGCGAGCTGTCGGGCCGCGACGTGCTCCACCTCCAGTGCCACCTCGGCACCGAGACGCTCGCCTTCGCCCGGCGCGGCGCACGAGCCGTCGGCCTCGATTTCTCGGAGGCGTCGGTGGCGGCGGCGACCGGCATCGCGGAGAAGGCGGGCGTCGACGTCACCTACGTACAGGCGAACGTGTACGACGCCGTATCCGCCCTGGAGGGGCGGCAGTTCGACGTCGTCTACACCGGCAAGGGCGCTCTGTGTTACCTGCCGGATCTGGATCGCTGGGCGGATGTCGTCGCCCAACTCCTGTGGCCCGGCGGCCTGTTGTACGTGGTCGAGTTCCATCCGCTGCTCAACTCCCTGGGGCCCAAGCCCGCTCCGGGCGAGGGTCCCGAGCTGCTGCTGCGCCATGACTATCTGGGCGGGGGCGGCCCCGTGCACCGGGACGCGACGCACACCTACACCGACGGCCCCGCCGTCGAAGGCGCCACGGACAGTTATGAGTGGATGCACGGAATGGACGAGGTCCTCAACGCGTTGATCGGTGCGGGACTGGCCGTCCGCCGGCTGCGGGAAAGCGACGAGCTGCCCTGGCAGCGCTGGCCGCGGATGGTGCGTACGCCGTCCGGCTGGTGGCGGTTGCCCGAGCCGCGTATCCCGTTGCTGTACGGCCTGCTGGCCGCCCGCTGAGTCTCATCTCACAGACGCGGCAGCGGACCGGGTGGTACGCTGCCGTCAGCACTCGTGTTCGCCGTGTGATCGGCGCCGGTGCCAGTTCTTCTCTCCAGTTCGCCGAACAGCCCACCCTTTCCCGGGTCGGAGCAACGGCTTCCTGACACCACCTCGCAGCAGTGTTCGTCTGCCGTACCCGAGGTGATGTTCTCCGCCGCCCAGAGGTGCGTCGTACGCCCTCCGGCTCGCGGCTTCTCTCCCCCCTTCCTTCCGCATGTCTCATGCACCTTCCGTCCTTGAAAGGACCACCCTCCATGACCACCACACTCGAAAACCCTCCCCTTCAGCAGGAACTCCCGGCCCGGGCCGCCACCGGCGTCCTCGACATCGACGCGGGCGGAAAGGGCCACCTGCGCGCCGCGAGCTGCCTGCCCTCCTCCTCCGACCTCCAGGTCCCCGCCGCGCTGATCCGCCGGCACGGCCTGCGCAAGGGCGACCTCGTGGACGGCGTACGCGGCACACAGCGTGCGCTGACCGAGGTCGTACGGATCAATGGCCGCCCCGCCGAGGAGCTGCGCGGCCGCCGTCACTTCCGTGACCTCACGCCGCTGCACCCGCGCGAGCGGCTCCGTCTCGAACACCGGGCGGCCGGCCTGACCGGGCGCGTCGCCGACCTGATCGCACCCGTCGGCAAGGGCCAGCGCGGGCTCATCGTGGCCCCGCCCAAGACCGGCAAGACCGTCCTCCTCCAGCAGATCGCGGCCGCCGTCGCCGGCAACCACCCCGAGTGCCGGCTGATGGTCGTGCTGATCGACGAGCGGCCGGAGGAGGTCACCGACATGCGGCGCTCCGTGCACGGCGAGGTGTACGCCTCCACGTTCGACCAGGGGCCCAAGCAGCACATCGCGCTCGCCGAGCTGGTGATCGAGCGGGCCAAGCGGCTCGTCGAGGCCGGCGAGGACGTCGTCATCCTCTTCGACTCCCTCACCCGCCTGTGCCGGGCGCACAACAACGCGGCCGCCGCCGGTGGCCGCACCCTCAGCGGCGGGGTCGACGCGAGCGCGCTGATCGGGCCGAAGCGGTTCTTCGGCGCCGCCCGGCAGGCCGAGGAGGGCGGTTCGCTCACGATCCTCGCCACGGCGCTGGTGGACACCGGCTCGCGTGCCGACGACTTCTTCTTCGAGGAGCTGAAGAGCACCGGCAACATGGAGCTCCGGCTCAGCCGCGAGCTCGCCGCGCGCCGCGTGTTCCCGGCCGTCGAGATCAACCCCTCCGGCACCCGCCGCGAGGAACTCCTGCTGCCCCAGGCCGAGTTGACGGCCGTACGCGGACTGCGGCGGGTCCTGCAGAGCCGCGACGGGCAGGCCCTGGAGACGCTCCTTGAGCGGATGCGCGACACGCCGGACAACGCGACCTTCCTGCGCCGGATCCAGCCGACGCTGCCCGCCTCCTGATCCCTGCGTGTGCGGCATCCGGGTGCACACACGCGGCGCTCGGCCCGGGCAGCGCAGCTCAGAGCGGGGACATTCCTAGGTTTCCGGTATGACTACCGGATTTAGGTCCCGTGCCGTCGTGTCGACCTGCGTGCTCTGTACGGCGGGCCTGCTGGCCCTCGCCCCCGCAGGCATCGTCGCCCACCCCGCCGGCAGGGACCCGGACGCGCCCGGACCACGGCCGGCCACGCCGCAGCCCGCCCTGCTGTACCGCTCCGGCACACAGGTCCGGCCGCACTCCCGGACACCCGAACTCCCGGAGGTCTCCGCGCTGTCCTGGGTGGTCGCCGACGCACGCACCGGCGAGGTGCTCGCCGCGCACGACGCGCACCGGAAACTGCCGCCCGCCAGCACGCTCAAGACCCTGTTCGCGCTCACCGTGCTGCCCGTGCTGCCCGGCCGCGTCCGCCACCGGGTCGACGCGGAGGAACTGTCGGGCCTCGGCCCCGGAAGCAGCCTGGTCGGGGTCGCCGAGGGCCGCACCTACCGGGTGACCGACCTGTGGAACGGCGTCTTCCTGAACTCCGGCAACGACGCCGTGCACGTCCTGGCCCGGCTCAGCGGCGGCTGGCACGCCACCGCCCATCGGATGCAGGCCAAGGCCCGCGCCCTGGGCGCCCGGGACACGCGCGTCCTGTCGCCGGACGGCTACGACGCCCCGGGCCAGGTGTCGTCGGCGTACGACCTGGCGGTGTTCGGCCGTGCGGGGCTGCACCACCGGGACTTCGCCCGGTACTGCGCCACGGCCGTGGCCGAGTTCCCGGGCGGAGGCGGCTGGTGGTACGACATCCACAACACCAACCGGCTGCTGACCGGCGCCGACGGCGTGGACCCCTACCCCGGTCTGATCGGCATCAAGAACGGCTACACCAGCAACGCCGGCTACACCCTCGTCGCCGCCGCCCGCCGCAGCGGGCGCACCCTCGTCGTCACGGTGATGAACCCTCAGGAGGGCGGCCGGCACGCCGTCTACGAAGAGGCGCGGTCGTTGCTCGACTGGGGCTTCGACGCCGCCGGGCGGGTCGATCCGGTCGGGTCGCTGGACGCGTTGCGGGCCAGGCCGAGGCCGGCTCCGGAACCGGAAACCGTGCCCGTGGTCGCCACGGCCGCCCCGGACACCGAGCCCGACTGGGCGGCGACGGGCGTGATCGCGGGTGCGGCCGTGCTGGGCGCCGCTGTGGTGGTGCTGGTGGTGCGGCGGATGGGCATCCGGCTCACGCGGGACTGACCGACCGGCAGCCACAGCAGCAGGCCGAGGGTGATCCAGGCGTACGTGTTGCTGCCGAGGAATCCGTCGATGCCGGAGGCGTCGTCGAACCACAGCCACACCACGCTGGTGCACAGCACCGCGTACAGCCCGGCCGCGATCCGCGGCTGCCGGGCACGGACCAGCACGGCGAACGCGGGCAGCAGCCACACGAGATGATGCACCCACGTGATCGGGCTGATCAGGCACGCGGTCAGCCCGGTGAGAGCGAACGCCGCCGCCCAGTCCCCGACGGCGACCGCGCGACGCGCCCGAACCGCCCACACACCCAGGAGCACCACGACCACGGCGGCCCACACCGCGCGGTCCGTCTCACCGAGCCGGGCCAGGATCCCCTGCACCGACTGGTTCGACACATAGTCGAGGCGGCCGATCCGGGTCGTGTCCCACATCGCGTCGGTCCAGTAGAACCGTGAGGCGTCGGGCGCCACCAGCCCGGCGAGCCCGGTTGCCGCGACGGCGACGACCGACGCGACGGCGGCAGCACGCCAGCGGCGGGCCAGCAGCAGCAGAAGGATGAACAGCGCCGGAGTCAGCTTGATCGCCGCCGCGAGGCCGATCCCCACCCCCGCCCACCGTCCCCGCCCCGTGGCCAGCAGCCAGGAGTCGAACAGGACCAGGGCCAGCAGCAGTATGTTCACCTGGCCGAAGCTGAAGGTGTCGCGCAGCGGCTCGAACAGCGCCAGGGCACAGGCGCCGAGCGCGCAGCCGTACCAGCCGTACTTCCGCCACGACCGTCCGGCCAGGATGCGCACGACGACCGCGAGCGCCCCCAGGTTGAGCAGCAGCGCCACGGCGATCGCGGCATGCAGCCCGAGCAGCGCCATCGGCAGCATGGCGACGGCCGCGAACGGCGGATACGTGAAGCCGTACGTCGTCCCGGGCACCCGGTAGTCGTAGATACGGCCGCCGTGGTGGACCCACGTGTCGACGGCCCCGTAGTAGACGCGCAGGTCGAACCAGTCGCGCAGCAGCGGAACCGTTGCGGTGAAGACGATGACGACGACGGCGATGGCGGCCACGAGCAGCGCGCGCCCGCGGTCCGTGCGGGGCAGTCTCATACGGTGCTCTCCCGCAAGGGTGCCTGGGCCGCCTGATGGGCCTGCCAGAGGACGACGACGGCGAGCACGCCGCCGGAGACGGCGAGTATCAGTTCCTCGGCGCCGGCCGGGAGGCCGTTCGGCATGGCGAGCAGGGCGACCACTCCGGTCACGGCCGCCAGCCGGTGCCGCACCGAGCTGCTGGGCGCCGCCGCGGCGAGGAGGAACAGCCCCCACAGGGCGTACCAGGGCCGGATCGCCGGGCCGAGGACCACGACGACGGCGAAGCTGAGGCCGAGTGCGTAGACCGGGCTGAAGCGTGGGCGGCGCAGCCATATGGCGGCGATGGCCACCGCGGTGGCCGCCAGGCCGAGCACGTGCCAGGCCGGCACGGCGAGGGGAGCCAGATCGCCGAGGCCCAGCTTGGTGAGCAGGGTGCCGGTGGCACGGCCGAGCAGGCTGGTGAGCGCCCAGTTCTGCGGGGACACAGGGGTTTTCAGGGCTCCTATCCAGCCGTATCCCGTTCCGGCCAGGGTGGTTGCCACGACCGTGGTCACAGCCGCGGCGGCTCCCGTGGTGAGCACCGACCGCACCGGACTGCGGCCCGCGCGGATCTGCAGGGCCACGACCGCGGCGAGCCCGAGCACGGCGGGCGCCTTGACCAGCGCGGCGAGCGTGACCAGGATCGCGCCCAGCACCGGCCACCGGCCGAGGGCCGCGACCAGTCCCACGCCGAGCAGGCCGAGCATGATGGCGTCGTTGTGGGCGCCGGCCACCAGGTGCAGCAGCACCAGCGGGTTGAGGGCGCCCAGCCAGAGCGCGGCCGCCGGGTCGGCGCCGCTGTGCCGGGCCAGCCGGGGCAGCGCCGCCGCCATCAACGCGACGCCGAGCAGCGCGACCAGCCGCATCCCGAACAGCCCCGCCGGAATCTCGCCCCGGGTGATGCCGGAGAGCGCGGAGGCGACGGCGAGGAACACCGGGCCGTACGGAGCGCCGGTCTGCTGCCACAGCGGGGACACCTCGTCCGCGAGCGGACCGCCGAGCCGGGCCGGGCCGTGCGCGTAGACGTCCATATGGGCGTCGACCATCGCCCCTTGGGCGAGATAGCTGTATACGTCCCGGCTGAACAGCGGTGGCGCGAGCAGCAGAGGCGCCGCCCAGACGGCGAGGACGAGCAACATGGCCCGCGGGGACGGCGGTTCAGCGCTGCGGATCAGCCGTCCGAGCAGGGCCCAGGCGGCTATCAGCAAAATGATGCCGAAGTACACGCCGACCAGGCCCAGGGCCGCATGCGCGGACGAGGGCGCGATCAGCTCACGGACCGGCAGGGCTCCCGCCGTCTCACCTCCCAGTGCGAGAAAAGCGGTACCCGCCAGACCGAGAGCCTGGCAGCGACGGAGATCGACGGGGAAAGCCATGGCCAACACTCGGAAAGCATGTCAACGTCGGGTGGCCGGAAAGCGACGAGCCGCCCACCAGGCGGGGGCCGAAGTGTTACCGGTGTGTGATTGTTGCAGGTCCCGGCGCTGCACAAACCCCACTTAGACCCCTCTTAGAACACTGACAGGCCCGTCAGTGTCGTGAAACGATCCAACGCCGCTACGCCTGCCACCGAGTTGCCCCGCTCGTCCAGACCCGGGCTCCACACGCACAACACGCAACGGCCCGGCACCACTGCGATGATGCCGCCGCCCACACCGCTCTTGCCGGGAAGGCCCACTCGGTAGGCGAACTCGCCTGCCGCGTCGTAGGTGCCGCAGGTCAGCATCACCGCGTTGACCTGTTTGGCCTGGCTGCGGGTGAGGAGGCGGGTGCCGTCGGCGCGGATGCCGTGGCGGGCGAGGAAGGTGGTGGCCAGGGCGAGGTCGGCGCAGGAGGCTCTGATGGAGCACTGGCGGAAGTACTGGTCGAGAAGGGCCGGTACGGTGGTGTCGATGTTGCCGTAGGACGCCATGAAATGGGCGAGGGCGGCGTTGCGGTCGCCGTGGGCGGCTTCGGAGGCGGCGACGTCCTTGTCGAAGGTCAGGTCCGGGTTGCCGCTCTCGGCGCGCAGGAACGTGAGCAGTTCGCCGGCCGCGTCGCCGGTACGGGTGTGGAGGCGGTCGGTGACGACCAGCGCGCCCGCGTTGATGAACGGGTTGCGCGGGATGCCGTTCTCATACTCCAACTGCACAAGGGAGTTGAAGGGATTGCCGGAGGGCTCCCGGCCCACGTGCTCCCAGAGCGCGTCGCCCTCGCGGGCGAGGACGAGGGCGAGGGTGAAGACCTTGGTGATGGACTGCGTGGAGAACGGCTGCCGCCAGTCCCCCACGCCGTACACGGTGCCGTCCGGCTCCGCGACCGCCATGCCGAAGCTGCGCGGGTCGCAGGCCGCGAGCGCGGGGATGTAGTCGGCGGGGTGGCCACGGCCGGGCAGCCGCCGGATCTCGTCGGCGATGCGTTCCAGGACCGGTGCGAAGGTCGGGGACGTCATGATCACTATTGTGCCTCCGGACCGGTCCTGGTGTGCGTGTGCAGGTCAGGCGAGAGGTGAGCCGCTGCCCGCGACGACCTCCGGCCGCAGCAGATCGGCCAGCCGCTCGGCGGGCAACAGGCCCTTTTCCAGGACGAGTTCGGCGACTCCGCGTCCGGTGGCGAGGGCTTCCTTGGCGATGTCGGTAGCGGCCGTGTACCCGATGTGCGGGTTGAGGGCGGTGACGAGGCCGATGGAGTTCTCCACGCTCGCCCGCAGCGCCTCGGTGTTGGCGGTGATGCCGGACACGCACCGTTCGGCCAAGGTCAGGCAGGCGGCCCGCAGGTGCGTGATGCTCTCGGACAGCGAGTGCAGGATGATCGGCTCGAAGGCGTTGAGCTGGAGTTGCCCGGCCTCCGCGGCCATGGTGATGGTGACGTCGTTGCCGATCACCTCGAAGGCGACCTGGTTGACGACCTCCGGGATCACCGGGTTGACCTTGCCGGGCATGATGCTCGAACCGGCCTGCACGGGCGGCAGGTTGATCTCACCCAGGCCCGCGCGCGGGCCCGACGACAGCAGCCTGAGGTCGTTGCAGCTCTTGGAGAGCTTCACGGCGATCCGCTTCAGCACGCCGGACATCTGGACGAACGCACCGCAGTCCTGGGTGGCTTCGACCAGGTTGGCCGCCGTGACGAGCGGCAGCCCGGTGATGTCCGCGAGGTGGCGGCGCGCCGACTCGGCGTAACCGGCGGGCGCGTTGAGGCCGGTGCCGATGGCCGTGGCACCCAGGTTGATCTCCTGGATCAACTCGACAGCCTCGTCAAGACGGCTGCGGTCCTCGTCAATCATGACGGCATACGCGGAGAACTCCTGGCCCAGCGTCATGGGCACCGCGTCCTGCAACTGTGTACGGCCCATCTTGAGCACAGCACGGAACTCGACAGCCTTGCGGGCGAAGGCGTCCTGCAGTACAGACATCGCCTTGAGCAACCCATGCACCGCGAACACCGTCGCGATCTTGACCGCGGTCGGGTAGACGTCATTGGTCGACTGCCCGAGGTTGACGTCCTCGTTGGGATGCAGGTACTCGTACTGCCCCTTCGCATACCCGAGCAGCTCCAACGCCCTGTTCGCGACGACCTCGTTGGCATTCATATTCGTCGACGTACCGGCACCGCCCTGCACCACATCGACCACGAACTGGTCATGCAACTTGCCGTCCCGAATCTCACGACAAGCCTCCACAATGGCAGCGGCCTTCTTCGCCTCCAGCAGCCCCAGCTCCTCATTCGCAAGAGCAGCGGCCTCCTTCACGGCAGCGAGCGCGTCAATCAGATGCGGGTAGGCCGAAATCGCCGTACCGGTAATGGGAAAGTTCTCCGTGGCACGCAGGGTGTGGATCCCCCAGTACGCATCGACGGGGACATCACGATCTCCGAGCAGATCGTGCTCACGGCGGGTGACGGCGGTCATGAGGGAAGCGTCTCCTTCTCAGGGGGTGAGGGTGAGCGCCCCTTCAGGGGCGCGGGGAACTGCGCGACCAGCCACAAACGACCCGCAGTCGCCAAACAAGAAATCCGGCACATCCTTAGGCGCAAGCCGAAACAACAACCGGCTCCAGCGACCGAACAGGCCGCACACACCCGACCGCCCGCCCACCCCCCAGCAGCGCCTCACCCTGAAACTCAGTGAGCACCCCCGGATCAACCCCGGCCCACGCAAGCGCCGCCGCAGCAACCGGCACACGCGCACGATTGGCACCATCCGCAATCTTCACAGCAACGGCCCGCCCATCAGGAAGCGCCGCAACCTGAACCCCTTCGAACCCGTCCTTGGCAAGCAGCCCCGGCACGGCCCGCATCAACGCCGCCACATCCCGCCCCGACCCGGAAGCCATCTCCGCATGCTCCCGCATCGCGTCGGCGACCCGCGCCTCGGGCGTACCCGGCGCCGCGGTGGTGATCCGCGCGGCGGCCCGAGCCAGCCCATGCAGCGACACGGAGAACAGCGGCGCACCACACCCGTCGACGGTCACCCCCGCGATCCGCTGCCCCGTGAGGTCCTCGACGATCTCGGCGATCGCCTGCTGAAGGGGGTGCTCAGGGTCGAGGTAGCCCTCCAGAGACCAGCCATTGAGCCGGCAGACGTACAGCATGGCCGCGTGCTTGCCGGAGCAGTTCTGGGCGAGCCGGGACGGCATGCGGCCTTCCCTCACCCAGGAGTCCCGGACGACCGGGTCGAACGGCAGGTCCGGCACATTGCGGAGGTCGTCCTCGGTGACGCCGGCCAGCTCCAGGATCCGCCGGGTCCCGGCGAGGTGGCGTTCCTCTCCGGAGTGGCTGGCCGCGGCGAGCGACAGCAGCTCTCCATCGAGCGGCAGCCCGGCGCGCACCATGGCGACGGCCTGGACGGGCTTGAGCGCCGAGCGCGGATAGAAGGCCGCCTCGATGTCGCCGAGCTGGAACTGGACCTGGCCGGCGGAGTCGAGGACGACGACGGAGCCGTAGTGGATGCCCTCGATCACCCCGCCGCGTATGAGGTGGGCGACGGGGGCGTGGAGGGGTTCGCGGATCAGGGGTGCGTCCACGAGGGAACTGCTGTACATCACTGCCTGATTGGGTTCGGCCGATACGCGGTTCACGCGTCGGCTCCGGTCGGGGACTTGCGCGCCGTACGGCCGCGGATGGCGTACCAGCCCGCGACCAGCGCTGCGGCGATCAGCGGCAGACACAGCACGGTGGTGCGTCCGGCGCCGCCGTCGGCGTACATGAGGACCAGAACGGAGGCGAGGAAGGCCAGCGTCACGAGTTCGGTCCAGGGGGAGCCCGGCAGTCGGTAGCCGGGGCGGGTGAGCTCGCCCTTCTGGGTCTTCTGCCAGAAGAGCAGGTGACAGATCATGATCATGCCCCAGGTCGCCAGGATGCCGATCGCCGCGAAGTTGAGGACGATCTCGAACGCGTCGGCGGGGACGACGAAGTTGAGGCCCACGCCGAGGACACAGATACCGCTGGTGAGCAGGATTCCGCCGTACGGGACCCGGCTGCGGCTCATCACGGAGGTGAACTTGGGCGCGGAGCCGTTCACGGCCATGGAGCGCAGGATGCGGCCGGTGGAGTACAGGCCGGAGTTGAGCGAGGACATGGCCGCGGTGACGACGACGAGGTTCATCACGCCGCCCGCCGCCGGGACGCCGATGTTGGACAGCACGGTCACGAAAGGGCTCTCACCGCCGCTGTACTTGTGCCACGGCAGCAGCATCGACAGCAGGACGACCGAGCCGACATAGAACAGGCCCACACGCCACATGATCGAGTTGATCGCCTTCGGCATGATCTTCTCGGGGTTCTCGGTCTCCCCCGCGGTGACGCCGACCAGTTCGACGGAGGCGTAGGCGAAGACGACGCCCTGGATGATCAGCAGCATGGGCAGCATGCCGTTGGGGAAGACGCCGCCGTTGTCGGTGATCAGGGACGGCCCGGGAGTGGCACCGTCGACGGGGTGCTGGGTGACCAGGAGGAAGATCCCGATGCACATGAAGATCACCAGCGCGCTGACCTTGACGATCGCGAACCAGAACTCCAGCTCACCGAAGATCTTGACGGAGATCAGATTGACGGTCAGCACGACCGCGAGGGCGATCAATGCGATCAACCATTGAGGGATGTCGGAGAACATGCCCCAGTAGTGCGTGTATGTGGCCACCGCCGTGATGTCGGCGATACCGGTCGTGGCCCAGTTGAGGAAGTACATCCAGCCGGCCGTGTACGCGCCCTTCTCGCCCATGAATTCCCGGGCGTACGACACGAAGGCGCCGGACGACGGCCGGTACAGGACGAGTTCGCCGAGGGCCCGGACGACGAGGAAGGCGAAGATTCCGCAGACCGCGTAGGCGATGAAGAGCGAGGGGCCGGCCTCGGCGAGGCGGCCGCCGGCGCCGAGGAAGAGGCCGGTGCCGATGGCGCCACCGATGGCGATCATGTTGACGTGCCGGGACTTCAGGGACTTGCTGTAGCCCTCGTCTCCGGCATCGACATGGCCGGAACGTTTCTGCACACCGTCGTGCAGGGACTGCTCGCTCACGCCTCGGGTCCGCCTTCCGTGGGGGTGTCCGTGCGCGCGGAGCGCACGATGTCGGTGAGAGTCGTCTCGACGCGGTCGAGGTGATGGGTCATGGCATCGACCGCGTCCTGCTCGCTGCCGTCGACCAGGGCCTCGACGATCGCCCGGTGCTCGCGGTTGGACTGCTCGCGCCGGCCGCCCAGTTCGTTGAGGAATGCCGACTGACGGGCCAGTGCGTCGCGGATCTCCTCGATGACCCGGCGGAACACCGGGTTCTGGGCGGCCTCGGCGACGGCCAGATGGAAGAGCGTGTCCATCGCGACCCACGCGGTGGTGTCGGTCTCCCGCTCCATGCGGTCGAGGAGGTGAGCCAGATGATCCAGGTTCTCCGGGGTGCGGCGCGCCGCCGCGTACCCGGCGACCGGGATCTCGACGTGGCGGCGCACCTCGAGGAGGTCACTGGCCGCGTAGTCGCCGAAGGTGGGGTCCTCGACGGTGTTGGCGACGACGAAGGTGCCCTTGCCGGTCTTGGAGACAGTCAGGCCCATCGTCTGCAACGCCCGCAGGGCCTCGCGCAGCACCGGCCGGCTGATCTCCAGGGTGCGGCAGAGCTCGGCCTCGGAGGGGAGCTTGTCCCCGATGGCGTACTCACCGCGCTCGATGGCGCCGCGGAGGTGTGCCAGCACCGCTTCCATGGCGCTGATCCGCCGCGGCGGCTGACTGGCTGTCCGGCTGTCTGACAGGTTCACGGGAGTGATACTCCGGGCGACGGAAGGGTGCTGTCAAGCCCGGGTGAAAGAAGAATTTCAGGGGTGTGAGGACTGAAAGACCTCACACCCCGGCATGTCAGCTGTTCAGCATGCCTGTCCCGAGCAGACCGAACAGCAGCAGGCCCACGGCGATGCGGTAGATGACGAAGGCGTTGAACGAGTGCTTGGCGACGAACTTCAGCAGCCACGCGATCGAGGCATAGGCCACGACGAAGGAGACCAGGGTGCCGACGACCAGCGGGGCGGTGCCGGCGCCCGTGCCTAGGGCGTCCTTCAGTTCGTAGATCCCGGCGCCGGTCAGGGCCGGGATGCCGAGGAAGAACGACAGGCGGGTGGCGGCCACCCGGTCGAGGCCGAGCATCAGCGCCGTGGACATGGTGGCGCCGGAGCGCGAGAAGCCGGGGAAGAGCAGGGCGAGGATCTGCGAGCTCCCGACGAGCATCGCGTCCTTGAAGGACGTGTCGTCCTCCCCTCGCTTGTGCCGCCCCATCCGGTCCGCCGCCCACATCACGCCGCTGCCGACGATCAATGAGCCCGCGACCACCCATAGGGAGGCCAGCGGTCCCTTGATGAGGGGCTTGGCGGCCAGGCCCACCGCCACGATCGGGATCGTCGCGACGATCACCCACCAGGCGAACTTGTAGTCGTGGTGGTAGCGCTCCTCGCGGTCGGCGAGGCCCCGGAACCAGGCGGTCATGATCCGCACGATGTCCTTGAAGAAGTACACGAGCACGGCCGCGATCGCGCCGACCTGGATGACGGCGGAGAACCCGACGACGGCGTCATCGTCCACGGGGATGCCCATCAGTCCTTCGGCGATCTTCAGATGGCCGGTCGAGGAGACGGGCAGAAACTCGGTCACCCCCTCGATGGCTCCGAGGACGACGGCCTGACCGACGTTGATGGCGCTCATGGAATCCACTTCTGGCGAGGTGACCGACAGTGCGGTGACCAGTCTTACCGCGCGCGGGTGTGGTCCCGCGTCACACCCACACCGTCTGGGCGATCCACACCCCGGCGAAAGCCGCGCCCAGCCCGACCACCACACTCCCGGCGGCATTGGCGGCGGCGTAGAGCCCCGCCCCGGTCTCCGTCAGCCGCAGCGTCTCGTACGAGAAGGTCGAGTACGTGGTGAGCGCTCCGCACAAACCGGTGCCGAGCAGCAGCTGAACGTGGGAACTCGCGGCTCCGGTCACCAGGCCGAGGATCAGACACCCGGCGATGTTCACCACGAAGGTGCCCCAGGGGAATACCGAATCGTGCCTCGCCTGCACCGCCCGGTCGGTGAGGTAGCGGAGCGGGGCACCGACCATGGCACCCGCGACGACCAGCAGCCAGTTCACAATGCCTTCTTACCGTTCAGGTCCGATTCGCCCCGTTTCTCGATCCGTATCCCTCGCAATACGCGCCGGGTCGCCGTCGCCGTGAGCCATACCGCCATGAGCGCCGCGAGCAGGGTCCCGGCGAGGTAGGCCAGCGCCGTGTTCAGGTGGCCGGCGTCGACCAGTTTCTGGATGTCGACGGCATACGTCGAGAAGGTGGTGAAGCCGCCGAGCACTCCGGTGCCGAAGAAGGGGCGCACTAGGCGGTGAACGGACCACACCTCGGTGATCACCACCATGAACACGCCGATCACGGCACAGCCGGCCACGTTGGTCCAGAAGGTCGCCCAGGGGAACCCGCCCGGCTGCGTGGGCCACCAGAGGGAAGCCGCGTAGCGCGCCACCGCGCCGATGCCTCCGCCCAGCGCGATCACGGCCAGGACGGATGCCTGTCCGCGCGCGGCGGGTCGGCGTGGTGTGCTCAAGTGTGTGGTTCTGGGGGCTGTCACGTCGTACGTCTCCTACTGCGGTTGCCAGTAGGGACCGTTGGCGGCACGGATGCCGCGGTTCGGGTACGGCGGGCCCCACCGCCGTGCCGCGAGGAGTCATCGCGGCCGGGGACCAGGGTAACCCCGGCGGTTCGCGCAGGTCACTTCGTGACCGGTGCCTCACACACGGCCACGCCCCGCTCCCACAGGCTGCCGAGGATCAGGTGGCCGTCGGTCTCGCAGACGCTGGTGACCATGCGGAAGCGGGAGCGGCGGCGGGTGAGGTGGTGCAGGACGGTGCCCTCGTCGTCGAGCGCCAGGACGCCGGCCCACGCGGTCGGGCGGAAGGGGGCGCGCACGGCGAGGCGTGCGGCGGCGCGGCGCACGGCGGGGGTGGCGCGGTGGAGCAGGTCGAGCGGGGGGACACGCGGTCCGGCCAGGGACACCCACATCGGTCCGTCCGGTCCGCCGCGCCAGAGGTTGTCGGGCATGCCGGGGAGGTTCTCGGCGAAGGGTTCGGCGTGTCCCGCCTTCGGCCCGGTGAGCCAGTAGCGCATGAGGCGGCAGGCCCCTGTTTCCGCGACGACCAGGAAGGACTCGTCGCCGCTCGCGGCCAGCCCGTTGGCGAACTGGAGGCCTTCCAGGAGCACTTCGGGCGTGTCCGAGCCCGGTGCCAGTCGCAGGAGACGGCCTGTTCCGGTGTGCTCGACGAGATCGCCGATCCAGTGCTCCAGGGGGTAGCGGCGGCTGGAGACGGTGAAGCAGACGCTGCCGTCGGACAGGGCGATCACATTGCTGCAGAACCGCAGCCGCTCCCCCGCCACCGAGTCGACGAGGATACGGACGATCCCGTCGGCGAGGCCGACGCGCAGCAGCCCGTGCACGGCGTCGCACACCAACAGGGCGTCGTCCGGGAGGAGTTCGAGGCCGAGCGGCCTGCCTCCGGTCTCGGCGATGACCTCGACGCGCGCGGCGAACGGCTCCGTCAGACGATCGATGCGCAGGATACGGCCGTCCTCGACGCCGGTCAGCACCCGGCCGCGGGCATCGGCCACCACGTCCTCGGGGCCACGGCCGCCGATCGCGACGTAGTGCCGGGGGACGAGAGCGGTGGGACGGTCCATGCGTTCGTGCCCTTCGCGGTCGGGGGGTGTACGCCGCTACCAGCCCTTCTCGAACATCCGCGCCACCTCGGCGATCCGCACCTCGTCGCGCCGGTAGTAGGTGCGCAGCCGGATCCTTTTCGTGCGGAGCAGGCCGATGGCGGTGAGCAGGCCGAGGTGGGTTTCCGCGACCGAGCGGGGCACGCCGAGCTTCGCGGCGACGGCAGCCGCGGTGACGCCGTCCTCGACAGGGTCGCCGTGCCGCTGCGGCGGGAAGTGCGCGGCCGGGTCCTTGAGCCACTCCAGGATGTCCAGCCGCCGTTCACTGACGGGAGTCCTCAACATCGCGTCCCCTCCGTCCTGGCCTCCTCGGACCGCGTGTGCCCACTCTTCCGCAGACCAGACCGCCCCGTCCGGAACTTCGCCACGTTTGTCCGATATCGCACGCCCGTGCGCCTCCCAGGTCGTCGCGCGGATACGGACAAGGGCCCGGCCGCACACGGCGGCCGGGCCCTTCGTCACGCGCTCAACGGTGGCTGAACCACGCCATCGCCGGGAGTGCCCTGTCGTCGTAGCCGAACAGGGCCTGGTTCTCCCAACCGTTGCCGGAGGCGGCGTCGGTGGGGTCCCAGCCGTTGCCGTTCCTCGCGGTCCAGGTCGCCTCCCAGTAGAAGACGCCGAGGCCACGGCCGTTCGGGACGGCTTCCACGATGCTGGCGATGTCCTTCATCCACCGGGTCTGCCCGGCGGTCGAGGCCGGGTATCCGGAGACCAGCTCGCCGGCGAGGTCGATGATGTTCTCGTGCGAGTCCTCGCTGTCGAGACGGAACGGGTAGGCCGTCTCGGCGACGAAGACCGGCTTGCCGTAGCGGGAGGCCGCGTCGTCCAGGGTCGTCTGGAAGTCGTAGAGCGAGCCGTGCCAGTAGCCGTAGTACGACAGGCCGATGGCGTCGAACTTCACGCCGTTCGAGACCGCGCTGTCGAACCACCAGCGGGTGCCGGACAGGTCGCCGCCCTTGGCGAGGTGCAGGGCGACGGTGGTGGACGAGTTGACGTCCTTGACGGCGTCGTATCCACTGTTGAGCAGCCCGGCGAGCTGCGTCCAGTTGTCCGTGGAACCCTCGGACCACAGCATGCCGCCGTTGATCTCATTGCCCACCTGGACCATGTCGGCAGTGGTGCCCTGCGCCTTCAACGCGTTCAACACGTCGTACGTGTGGTTGTACACGTCGGTCCTGAGCTGGCTGTACGAGTGGCCCGCCCACGCGCTCGGCTTGGACTGGGTGCCCGGGTCGGCCCAGGTGTCCGAGTAGTGGAAGTCGACCAGCAGCTTCATACCCTGGGCCTTGATGCGCTTGGCCGTCGCCAGCACGCGCGCCTTGTTGTTGTAGCCGTCGGCCGGGTTGACCCAGACCTTCAGGCGCGCGTAGTTCATGCCGCTCGACTTGAGGATGGCGAGGGCGTCGCCGGTCGTGCCGGAGCTGTTCTTGTAGACACCGCCCTTGGCCTCGCTCTTGGCGAGCGAGGAGATGTCGGCACCATGGATCGACGTACTGGACGTACCCGATGTGAAGCTCAGGTCGTCAACGTTGATCCAGTTGCCCGCGTTCGCGTCACTGTTGATGCTGATCGTGCACTGGTTGTTCGTCACATTGATCGGCACGACGATCCGGATCCACCCGCTGGCGGACACCGGAAGATCGGTGCGCTGCTCCGAACTCCCGCAGTTCTTCAGGGCTATGTACGCGGAGTTCTGCCCGCCGCCCGAACGGACCCAGGCGGTCAGCTTGTAGTTGCCGTTGGTCAGCCCCGACAGGTACTGGTACGTCTCCACCTTGTAGGCGGCGGACGAGTAGTGGCTCAGCCGGTAACTCCCGCTGCGGCCCCCGGACTCGACGTACGAGGCGCCGGTCGAGCCGTACTCCGACCAGCCGGCGGGCGTGGCGGCTCCCCCGCCGTCCGATTCGAACCCGGTGTTGGTGAGGGTGCTCGCCGCCTGGGCGGTCTGCGCGGGCAGGGCGGTGAGGGCGAGGCCCGCCGCGAGCGGCAGCAGCAGGACTCTCAGGGTGCGTCTGGGATGGAACATCGTCGTCCGTCGTCCCTTCGACGTGAATGGGGATGGGGGTGCCCCTCGCCGGGGAGGTGAGGGGGGTCCCCCTCCGCCCGCGGCTCGTGGCACACGCGGGCGGAGGGGAGTCGGCTCAGCCGTCGAGTCGTACGACCCGCACGGCTCCCGCGGGGACCGCGAGGCGGCCCGCGGCGCGTTCGCCCGTCAGCAGTTCGGTGCCGTGTGCGTCCAGCGGCACCTTGGCGTCGGACGGGCTGTGGTTGACGGCGAACAGGAAGGTGCCCGACTCGCCGGTGCGGCGCACCACTTCGACGTCGTGCGGCAGGCCGGCGCGCGGCGCGATCCGGGCGTCCTCCGTGGCCCAGCCGAGCAGGGCATCCAGACCGTGCGCGTCGAGGCGGGTCGACACGTACCAGGCGGTGCCCTCGCCGAGGCGGTGCCGGGTGACGGCCGGGTGGCCTGCGGTGAGGCCGTCGGCGTACGTCCACACGGTCTCGGCGGCGCCCGGCACCACGAACTCGGTCCATACGTCGCCGGTGAGTTCGGAGCCGTCCGGGCCGGTGATGCGGACGGTGTCGCCCTGCAGAAGCGGTGAGAACTCCTCCACGGTCAGGCCGAGGACGTCCCTGAGCGGGCCCGGATAGGCGCCCTCGTGCACGGCGTCGTGCTCGTCCACGATGCCGGAGAAGTACGACACGACGAGGGTGCCGCCATTCTCGACGTACGCACGCACATTGTTCCCGGCGGCCTCCGTCATCAGGTACAGGGCGGGAACTACGACAAGGCGATACCTCGACAAGTCGGCTTCCGGGTGGGCGAAGTCGACCGTGAGGTGGCGGTCGTACAGGGCCTCGTAGAAGGAGTCGGCGCGTTCGCGCGCGTCGTGGTCCTCGGTGGGGCGCCACTGGAGGTTCTGCGCCCACCAGGAGTGCCAGTCCCACAGGACGGCGACGTCGGCCTGGGTGCGGGTGCCGCGCAGCGGGCTCAATGAGTCGATGGAGGCGCCGAGTTCGACGACCTCGCGCCAGACGCGCGTCTCCGTGCCGCCGTGCGGGAGCATCGCCGAGTGGAACTTCTCGGCGCCGCGCCGGGACTGCCGCCACTGGAAGAACAGGGCGCCGTCGGAGCCGCGCGCGACGTGCGCGAGGGAGTTGCGGGCCATCTGGCCGGGGGCCTTCGCGGGGTTGCGGGCCTGCCAGTTGACGCCCGACGTGGAGTGCTCGAGCAGCAGCCAGGGGGCGCCGTCGGCGACGGAGCGGGTGAGGTCGGCGGCCATCGCCAGATTGACGTGGGTGCGGCGGCCGTCGGTGATCAGATAGTGGTCGTTGGTGACGATGTCGACCTCGCGGCCCCAGGCCCAGTAGTCGACGGAGTCGCACTGGCTGAGCGCGGTCATGAAGTTCGTCGTGACCGGGACGCCGGGTGACAGCCGGTGCAGGATGTCCCGCTCCGTCACGAAGTTCTCGCGCATGGTGGCGTCGGCGAACCGCTTGTAGTCCAGCGCCTGGGCCGGGTTGCCGACCGTGGGCGCGAGCCGCGGCGGGTTGATCTGCTCGAAGTCCGCGTAGCGCTGGCCCCAGAAGGCCGTCCCCCAGGCCTCGTTGACCCCGTCGACCGTTTCGTACGTCGCCGCCAGCCAGCGGCGGAAGTGGGCGGCGCAGGAGTCGCAGTAGCAGGCCGAGACCGGGACGCCGTACTCGTTGTGCACGTGCCACATCGCCAGAGCGGGGTGGTCGCCGTAGCGCTCGGCGAGCTGTGTGGTGATGCTGGCGGCGGCGGCGCGGTAGTCGGCGTTGCTGTGACAGATGGCCGCGCGGGAGCCGAACTCGTAGCGCACGCCTTCCGCGGTCACCGGCAGGGCCTCGGGGTGGGCCCGGTAGAACCAGGCGGGCGGGGCCACGGTGGGTGTGCCCAGGTCGGCGCGGATGCCGTTCTCGTGCAGCAGGTCGAGCAGGCGGTCGAGCCAGCCGAAGTCGTACTCCCCGGGTGAGGGCTCCAGCAGCGCCCAGGAGAAGATCCCGACGCTCACCATGGTGACGCCGGCCTCCCGCATCAGCCGGACGTCCTCGTGCCAGACGCTTTCCGGCCACTGCTCGGGGTTGTAGTCCCCACCGAAGGCGAGCCTGGTGAGGCCCCTGGGGGTGGTCTCCGGCATGGATCTCTCCCGTTTGGTCGAACATCTGGGAACGTTCACACACAGCGTCGGCGGTGCGAGCCCAACATAACCGCACAGCAACAACCATTGACAAGTGTCCGGGATGTTTCTCTACTGTGAACGCTCACAGAAGCATGGCAGGTCCTCGCGACGGGCGAGGACCCTGGTCAGGGGAGAGATCCATGCCCAACACGAAGCGCCGGCGGCTCTTTGTCAGAAGTGCAGCCACCACCGTGGCCGTCGCCCTCGGCGCGACCGCCCTCGCCGCCTGCGGCTCGTCCGACGACGACAGCCAGACCGAATCGGGGCCGGTCTCGCTGACGTACTGGACCTGGACGCCCGGCATGGACAAGGTCGTCGACCTGTGGAACAAGGGCCAGGGCAAGAAGGACCAGATCACCGTCACGGTGAAGAAGCAGGCGTCCGGCGACACCCTGGTCACCAAGATCCTCACCGCGCACAAGGCGGGCAAGGCGCCCGACCTGGTGCAGGCCGAGTACCAGGCGCTGCCGACGCTGGTCAGCAATGACGCGCTCGCGGACATATCCGGTGAAGTCGGCGATGCGAAGGGCAAGTTCGCCGAGGGTGTCTGGCAGCAGACCACGCTGGGCACGGACGCGGTCTACGCGGTCCCGCAGGACATCGGGCCGATGATGTTCTACTACCGCGAGGACCTGTTCAAGGAGTACGGCCTGAAGGTCCCCACCACCTGGGACGAGTTCGCCGAGACGGCCCGCGCGCTGAAGAATAAGTCCCCGGACACCGACCTCACCACCTTCTCCGCCAACGACTCCGGCCTCTTCGCGGGCCTCGCCCAGCAGGCGGGCGCCAAGTGGTGGACCACCGAGGGCGAGAAGTGGAAAGTCGGCATCGATGACGCGGCGACCCAGAAGGTCGCCAAGTTCTGGGGTGACCTCGTCAAGGAGGGCGCCATCGACAACCAGCCGATGTACACACCGGCCTGGAACAAGGCGCTGAACACCGGCAAGCAGATCGCCTGGGTCTCCGCGGTGTGGGCGCCCGGCACGCTGACCACGGCCGCTCCCGACACCAAGGGCAAGTGGGCCATGGCCCCGCTCCCCCAGTGGTCCGCGAGCGAGAACGTCACCGGCAGTTGGGGCGGCTCCTCCACCGGCGTCACCACGGACTCCCAGCACAAGGAGGCCGCCGCGAAGTTCGCCGCCTGGCTGAACACCGACGGCGAAGCCCTCAACGCCCTGGCGAAGGAGGGCGGCATCTACCCCGCCTCCACATCCGCCCAGCTCAGCGGCGCCTTCCAGACCCCGCCGGACTACTTCTCCAACCAGGCGGACTTCTACACCCAGGCCGCCAAGATCGCCGAGACCACCGCGCCGTCCGCGTGGGGCCCGAACGTCAACGTCGCCTACACGACCTTCAAGGACGCGTTCGGCGCCGCCGCCAAGAACAAGTCGGACTTCGCCGCCGCCCTGAAGACGATGCAGGACGACACGGTCGCCGACATGAAGAAGCAGGGCTTCGGAGTCTCCGAGTGACCAGCGCACGCCGGACGTCGTACGGGGTCAAGGGGGCCCCGTACGCCTTCCTCCTTCCCGCAGTCGTCCTGTTCCTCCTGTTCTTCGCGCTGCCCATCGGCTACGCGCTCTGGCTCAGCTTCCGCAAGGTGAAGGTCTCGGGCCTCGGCCTGGGCTCCGGCGCCCGTACGGAGGTCTGGGCCGGCCTGGAGAACTACACCGACGCCCTCACCGACAGCGAACTCGTGGACGGCGCGCTGCGCGTGCTGGGCTACGGCTGCATCGTCGTCCCGGTGATGCTGGGCCTCGCCCTGCTGTTCGCGCTGATGCTGGACTCCGACAAGGTGCGGCTCGCCCCGTTCACCCGGCTCGCGATCTTCCTGCCGTACGCCATTCCCGGCGTGGTGGCGGCGCTGCTGTGGGGCTTCCTCTATCTGCCGGACGTCAGCCCCTTCTACTTCGTGCTCGACAGGCTGGGGCTGCCGCAGCCGGATCTGCTGGACGGCGGTCCGCTGTATCTCGCCCTGTCGAACATCGCGGTGTGGGGCGGCACCGGCTTCAACATGATCGTCATCTACACGTCGTTGCAGGCCATCCCGGTCGAGGTGTACGAGGCGGCGAAGCTGGACGGCGCCACGCCGCTGCAGACCGCGCTGAGGATCAAGATCCCGATGGTGGCGCCCTCGCTGGTGCTCACCTTCTTCTTCTCGATCATCGCGACGCTCCAGGTGTTCAACGAGCCGACCACCCTCAAGCCCCTCACCAACTCCGTGTCCACGACCTGGAGTCCGCTGATGAAGGTGTACCAGGACGCCTTCGGCAAGGGCGACATCTACGCGGCCGCCGCCCAGGCGACCTTGATCGCGCTCGCCACGCTCGTCCTGTCCTTCGGCTTCCTGCGGGCCGCGAACCGTCGTACCAAGCAGGAGGCAGCACGATGAGTTCTCTTGCCGTCCGCAAGGCCTCGCCGGCCGCGGGCACCACACCCGGCACCGCCCAGGGACCGCCGCTGCGCCGCCGTATCGCGCTCGTGCCGACGATCACGCTGCTGATCGGCGCGATCTACTGTCTGCTGCCCGTCGCGTGGGTGGTGATCGCGGCCACCAAGTCCGGCAGCGAGCTGTTCTCCACGTTCACGTTCCTGCCGGGCAGCGGCTTCGCCGAGAACCTCAAGGACCTCAACGCCTACCGGGACGGCGTCTACTGGAAGTGGATGGGCAACTCCGCCCTGTACGCCGGTGTCGGCGCCCTGCTGTCGACGGTGGTGTCGGCGTTCAGCGGCTACGCGCTGGCGATCTACCGCTTCCGCGGCCGGGAGACGGTCTTCAACGTGCTGCTCGCGGGCGTGCTGATGCCGCCGGTGATCCTCGCCATCCCGCAGTACCTGCTGCTGGCGAAGGCCGACCTCACGGACTCGTACCTGTCCGTGCTGCTGCCGCTGATCCTGTCGCCGTACGGCGTCTATCTGGCCCGGATCTACGCCACCGCCGCCGTGCCGGCCGATGTGGTCGAGGCCGGGCGGATGGACGGGGCGGGCGAGTGGCGGATCTTCACCCGGGTCGCGCTGCCGATGATGGTGCCGGGGCTGGTGACGGTGTTCCTGTTCCAGTTCGTGGCCGTGTGGAACAACTTCCTGCTGCCGTTCATCATGCTCAGCGACGACGAGAAGTTCCCGATCACGCTCGGTCTGTACACGCTCCTGGAGCAGGGCGCGAACACTCCGGCGCTGTACACCCTGGTGATCACCGGCGCACTCCTCGCGGTGATCCCGCTGGTCGCTCTCTTCCTGGTCATCCAGCGGTTCTGGAGCCTCGATCTCCTCTCCGGAGCCGTAAAGTCATGACCATGAGCAACGGGGGCCGGCGCAAACCGCCGACGATCCATGACGTGGCGCGCGAGGCAGGGGTCTCCCGGGGCACCGTCTCGCGTGTGCTCAACGGCGGGCACTACGTCAGCCCCACCGCCCAGGAGGCGGTCAACGCCGCGATCCGCAAGACGGGTTACGTCGTCAACCGGCACGCCCGTTCGCTGATCACGGGGCGTTCGGACTCGATCGGCTTTCTGCTGACGGAGCCGCAGGAGAAGCTCTTCGAGGACCCCAACTTCAATGTCCTGCTGCGGTGTTGCACGCAGGCGCTGGCCTCCCACGACATCCCGCTGCTGCTGATGCTGGCCGGCACGGAGGACGAGCGGCGCCGGATCACGCGGTACATCACGGCCGGTCACGTCGACGGCGTGCTGGTGGTGTCCAGTCACTCCGCCGACCCGGTCGCCGAGGAGCTGCGCCAGGCGGGGGTCCCCCTCGTGCAGTGCGGAAAGCCCATGGGGCGCGGCTCCAAGGTGAGCTATGTGGCCGCCGACGACCGGGACGGCGCCCGGGACATGGTGCGCCATCTGCTGTCACTGGGCCGCCGCCGTATCGGTGTCGTGACCGGTCCGCTGGACAGCCCGGGCGGTGTCGATCGTCTCGCCGGGTACAAGGAGGTGCTCGCCGAGGCGGGCGTCGAGATCGACGAGCGCCTCATCGTCTCCGGCGACTACAGCCGGGCCAGCGGCGAGGCCGGTGCCGAACGGCTGCTGGCGCAGGCCCCGGACATGGACGCCGTGTTCGTGGCCTCCGACCTGATGGCGCAGGGCGCTCTGACGGCACTGCGCCGGGCGGGCCGCCGGGTCCCCGAGGACGTGTCCGTGGGCGGATTCGACGACTCCACCGCCGCGACGGAGTCCACCCCCGCCCTCACCACGATCCGCCAGCCCTACGACCGCATCAGCAACGAGATGGTGCGGGTGCTGCTCGCCCAGATCGGGGGCGAGGACCCGGCGGCGGTGATCCTGCCGACGGAGCTGGTGAAGCGGGAGTCGACGTAACGGCGGAACAGAGCAACCGGTCAGGATCCGAGAAGCCACCCCCGCTCCCCCGTCCTAGCGTGAAATCAGCGCCGCAACCCTCGGCGCGATCCCGGCGCGAGTCGTCGGGTCACGCTTCACGAAGGAGTCCGCCATGACCGCCGGTGTCAACACGATCATCTACCCCGTCAAGGACATCACCCGGGCGAAAGCCCTGTTCAGCGCCCTGCTGGAGGTGGAGCCGTACGCCGACGAGCCCTACTACGTAGGTTTCAAGACCGCCGGCCAGGACGTCGGTCTCGACCCGAACGGGCACGCCAAGGGCATGACCGGACCGGTGCCCTACTGGACCGTGACCGACATCCGCTCCCGCCTCGCGGCCCTGCTGGACGCCGGTGCGGAGCTGCTCCAGGACGTCAAGGACGTCGGCGGCGGGCGGCTCATCGCCTTCGTGAAGGACGCCGACGGGAACCTGGTCGGGCTCCTTCAGGATCCTGCCTGAGCCGTGTTCGAGTGCCGTTCAAGTGTTGATGCATGTGCATTAACATTGGGTGTATGGCAGTCGACACGGCCGAGGCCCGGCTCGAGGAACGCTGGCGGGACATCCTGTCGGTGCACGCGCGCACGATGTGCGAGATCGACCGAGTGCTGCACCCGCACGGGCTGGGGGCGAGCGATTTCGAGGTCCTCGATATCCTCGCCTCCGCCTCGCCCGAGGAGGGCGACCAGTGCCGGGTGCAGAACCTCGTCGGCCGGGTCCATCTCAGCCAGAGCGCACTGTCCCGGCTCATCGGCCGACTGGAGAAGGACGGCCTGGTGGAGCGCTCGGTCTGCAAGGAGGACCGGCGCGGCGTCTGGGTCGCCCTGACCGGCAAGGGCCGCGACCTGCACGCGCAGGTGCTGCCGCTGCAGCGGGCGGTGCTGGGCCGGATGCTGGACGGCTGAGGCACGGGCCGGTGCGTGAGGCGTTCCGCACGTACGTGGGGATGTCGCCGATGGCGTGCGTCCGCGAGGTGCGACTGCAGCGCGGCCATGGTCAGCTGCGTGCCCGCCCCGCTCAGCCGCGCGGGCGGGCCAGCAGGGTGCGGACTCCCTCCGAGGTGAGCGTCAGCGGATGCCGGGAGGCCCCGTCGATGGTGAGGGCCAGGTCGTCGGTGGGCCACTGTGCGGCGAGGGCACCCAGCGGTACCAGCCGGTAGCGGGAGACGAACGGCAGCAGCCCGGCCAGCTCCGGTTCCGAGGTGAACACGGGCACGGTCGGTTCGCCTCCCGGATGCTCGATGACCGGCAGCGCCACGGCGCCGGGATCGGTGGCGTCCTCGTCGCTGACGTCGTCAGGCACGGGCACGAGCACCTCGCTGCTCGCGAGCGCGTCCAGCGCCGCCGTGTCCTCGGTGTTCTGGGCCAGCACGTCCAGCGCGTGCTGGGCCGCGGTGGCGGTGGTGCGGGGTGTCTCCATGGCAGATTCCCTGGTAGCGGCGGTCGTACGGCCTGTTCGAAACAGATGCGGGCCCTGCTCGCGTACCCCATCCGGAGCAGCGCATTCATCCAGAGTCACGGGATGAGCGGGATGTGGTCAGAGGGCAGGCCGAGGCGGTCGCAGCCGACGCGCCGGTACAGCGGCTCGGCCATGCTCGGGCCCACATGTGTCCAGTACGTGGCCGCGTCCCGGAAGTAGCGCTGCATCCGCTCGCCGTCGCGGGCGTACCGGGAGCCGGCCGTGCGGAAGAGGGTGCCCTGGAGCACGTCCCAGACCATGCGCCCGGCGTTCAGGAACATCAGCGCGAGCCGGTTGTCCTCGGCGGGCGTGAAAGGGGCCTCGCCGGTGGCGTTGCGATGGCAGGTCTCCATCCAGTCCTCGGCGGTGCGCCGCAGCGCGGCCTCGGCCGTGTGGACGACGCCGAGCGCCTCGCCCAAGTGCCGCTGGTAGTCGTGGAGTTCGGACCGGGTGCGGTCGGGTTCCAGGACGAGGGGGCGGGCGGCGAGGATCCGGGCGTACTCGTCGGCGGCGGCGTACGCGGTGCCGACCATGATGGCGGCCAGCTCACCGTGGAAGAAGCTCGGCGCGCGCCCGGCGTACATGGGGTTGCCATGCAGACGTGATCCTGTGCTGCCGCCCTCCACCGGCAGGTCGAGGAGGCTCGCCTCGATCGTGCAGTACGCGGGGATGCGGGCCTGTTCCATGTGGATGCTGTTGGATCCGCTGCCGCGCAGGCCGAGCACGCCGTACCAGTCGTCCAGGACCGTCCACACTGAGCGCGGGGCGACGAACAGCACCGGCGGTCCCGGCGGGTCGCCGGGCTTCTCGGGGGCGCGCAGGGTCTGGCCGACGTAGTGCGTGGAGTAGGGCGCGCCGGAGGAGTACGGCCAGGTGCCGTCGAGGACGATCCGGCCGTCGCCGTCGGGCTGTGCGACGCCGATGGGCATGACCGTGGACGCCGCCCGGAAGTCGCCGTCGGCGCCGAAGATCTCGTCCTGCGCCCGCTCCTCGAAGACCGAGGCGACCTGGAGGACGTGTGCGGCGGTGAGGGACAGGGCCCAGCCGGTGGAGGGGCAGCCGCGGGCGATCTCGGTGACCACGCGGTAGAACACGGGCAGGGGGAACTCGTAGCCGCCGTACCGCCGCGGCTGGAGGATCCGGTAGAAGCCGGCCCGCAGGAAGTCGTCGTGGGTGTCCTTGGGGTAGTGCGTCAACCGTTCGGTCTCCGGCTGGCGTTCGAGCAGCGCGGGCCGGAGCGCTGCGGCCCGTTCGATGATGTCGCGTTCGGTCAGTCCGGGTTCGGGAGCGGCGATCACGGTGCCTCCTGAGGTGTGGGGCCCTGTCCGTTCGTGACGCGATATGAGCGATTGAACACGGCAAGTGCTTCCGGGGTACCGACCGGATACCGCCAACTCGGTGCACGGGGGGAATCCGGGGTGGTGCGGGGGCACTTGGGCCTGGGGCGTGCCTCGTGCCGAGTACGTCAGGGCCGCGCCTGCGTCCAGAGGTACAGGTGCCAGTCCTGGTCGTTGGCGAGAGGGTCGGCGGTGTGCGCGGCCCTGCCGTCGACGGTGGAGGGCATGACGAAGGCGCAGGTGGCGGAGCCGTCCTCGCGGTAGTTGGCCATGTTGGCGCGGAGGATCGCCTCGGCGAGCCGGTCGGCGTGGCCGGTGCGCAGATCGGTCGGCAGGCGCAGGAGGGTGGTCGCGGTCAGGGTGCTCCAGTAGTGGGGGAAGACGTCCCCCCAGAGGCGGTCGGCGCCGAACCAGAAGCCGTCCCAGTGCCGGATCGCCACCCCGTGCAGCCGGGCGTGGGGCTGCGGGCCGCCGAAGGCCAGCAGCCAGGGCAGCCGTTCGGCGACGGCGTCGTGGAAGACGGGGTCACCGGTGACGGTGTGGGCGTCGGTGAGAAGGTCGACGAGGGGCGCCACGATGGACTGCTCGTAGTCGACCTCGTGGGCGGGCAGTTGTCTGCCCAGGCGTACGAACTGCCGGGCACTGTCGACCAGTTGGTCCCGCAGGCTGTCCGCGCGGTCGGTCTGTCCGGTGGCGTCCAGGCTGTCGCACACGTCAAGGACCGCCGGGGACAGGCCGATGGACAGGTGCAGGGCGCCGCCGAGGGCGTAGCCGCGTTCGAGGATGCGGGCGGCGCGGTCGAGATCGCCCGCCCGGCCGTGGGCGCGGTGCCGGTCGTGGAAGAAGCGGGCCAGCCACGGCATGTCGTACAACCGGACACCGGTGTGGTGGTCCTGGGAACCGCGTCGGGGGGCGTCGCTGTCGTCGAGCAGATAGCGGCAGGCGAACCGGGACCAGCCGTCCAGCAGGGGGTCGATCTCCTCCGGGTCGGCCCAGCCCCGGGCAGCGGCGGCCTGGAGCAGCAGCGGCATGGCGATCCGCTCGGAGCCGTCCGTCCAGTCCGACCAGCCGTTGGTCGACTGGGTCAGGCCGGTGCGGGTGTCGACGGGGACGAAGGCGTGGGCGAGCAGTCCGGGGCGTTCCCTGGCCTGCTGGTACCGCGTGATGTACGCGACCCGGCGCCGTACCATCTCGTCCAGCGGCAGATGGAACAGCACCTCGGTACGGGCGCCGTCACCGATGTCCAGCGTGTAGCTGCCGTGCCGGGCGGCCCGGACCCGGAAGCGGCCCTCGGCGTCCGGTTCCACCCTCACGGCCGAGTCCGTGGCGGTCACCGTGGAGGCCTCGACGACGATCGGTTCCCCGAGCTCGGCGGCGTAGGCGGAGAACACGGCCGGCGGGCGGGTCGCGGCGGTGAACTCCTCGACCGAGGCGTACCAGCCCAGTTCCCACTCCACCGTGAGCGACTCCCCCGCTGCCAGGCGCAGTGCGGGCTGGCCGCCGAACGCCTGCGGATTGCGGGCCCGGTCGGTGACCAACAGGACCAGGTGACCGCGGACATGGGAACTCGACTTCAGGTTGCGCGACTCCACCGAGTACGCCCGCACCGCCCCTTCGCGGACGATCAGCCCCAGACTGCGGCCCTCCCCCGACATCGGCTGCGCCAGCGCCCACGCCCAGGTCCCGCCGGTGAACAGGTGGGCGTGGACTGCCTCGTTGAGGGAGGACTCGGCGTTGCTGTACAGGTCGGCGAAAGGGGTCTGGATGCCGAGCCCGGTGATGGTGAGCGGTTCGGCCGCGCTGTTGACGACCATGTACCGCTCGCACAGCACCTCCCCGCGCACCGAGCGCCGTATCTCCACGCGGACGCCGTCCAGCAGCGGGTGCACCGCTTCGATCTCCCCGCCCGCAGCGCGCAGTTGGGCGGGCGTGTGCCAGCGGGCTCCGCCCCGGTCGGTGACGAGATGGCCCGAACCCCACTGGTGCTCCACCGAGTGCCAAGGGGTCACATCGGTGTCGAGCAGGAATCGGCGGGCCGGATCCCGTTCATCCGTGAACTGCACGGGGGCGCCCGTCAAGGGGTCGAGCGTGGCGTGGCCGGGGCCGAAGGTGAGCGCTTCCGGGACCTTGAGACCAGCGGGCAGCAAGGAGTGGACCTTTCGTCAGTGATGTTGGGCAGAGTGGCCGCCGGTAGCCGGGGCGCCGCTAGTAGCCGAGTGCGGCGTTCCAGTCCCCGCGGCCCCGGCGGGTCAGGTCGAGAAGGTGCCACACCGGGCTGTACAGGTCGATGCCTCGCTCGTCGATGTCCTCGGACATCCGGGGGTGCACGGAGTAGAAGTGGCGCACCGACCCGTCGTCGTCGCGGGTGAACACCGACACCGTCGAGTCCTGGTAGCCCTCGGTGTCCTCGCTGCCTAGGTCGTACTTGAACGTGCTGGCCCCAGCGCTGAGCAGGCGCAGATTCGTCCACTTCCGGTTCCGGGCGTGCGCGCGGAGCGCGGGCAGGTCGGCGGCGACGACGATCGCGAGGTCGACGTTCTGCGCGATGTGGCGGGCCACGCCGTTGAACCCGTCGCACCACATCGTGCACATGGGGCACGGTTCGGTCTGCTTCTTGCCGTACATGAGGTGGTAGACGATCAGGTCACGTCCGGGCCGGGTGAACAGTTCCCCCAGGCGCACGGTCTGCACCGGTGTGTCACCGGCCTCCAGATCAGCCGGGCCCTCCTCGAACACGTAGTCGTCGACGACGGGCCCCAGCGGCAGGCGGCGCCGCAGGTCGGCGACGCGTTCACGGTGCCGCATCAGCTCGATCTCGGCCTGCTGCAGCTCCTCCCGGGCGCTGACGTATTCGGCCGACTCACCGGTGAGATTGGTCTGACGCATCGCTGCCTCCGCCCAGGTGTGCTGTCTGACGGCCTCGATCGGCTCCGCCTCACCACGGTATGTCTGCGGGCCGGGATCGTCAGGGCGAGATGACAGGATCGTCGTCGCGACCACTCCCTCTCATTCTGGATTATCAAATACAGAATCTGGTAGCGTCGCTCTCATGGGTAGGCCACGATCCTTTGACGAGACCGCGGTGCTCGACGCCGCGGCGGCGGAGTTCCGGGTGCATGGCTTCGCCGACACCTCGACCGAGCAGCTCTGCGAGGCGGCGGGGGTGCGGCGCAGCAGCCTGTACAACGCCTTCACATCGAAGGACGAACTGTTCGTGCGGGCACTGGAGCGGTACGTGACGGTGTTCCATGAGCGCCGGGCGCGGGTGCTCGCCGATGACCAGCGCAGCGGGGCCGAGCGGCTTCGCATGCTGATGGAGGACGTCGCCGAGGAAGAACGCGCAGCACGCGAGCAGGGACATGCGGCCGGATGCTTGGTCGCGCACAGCCTGATGACCCCCGACCTGCGCACGCGGGACGAGCGCGTGGCCCGCATCCTCGATCGGGACCTGCGCGAATTCCTGAGCCTCCTTGAGGGAGCGATCCGGGCCGGACACGTCGACGGCAGCATCCGAGCGGATGCCGACCCGCGCGAGGGGGCCTTGCTGGTGACGACGGTCATCGCCGGGCTGCGCGTGACCGCACAGACGGGGATCGAGTCCGCGCTGCTGCGGCAGATCGCACTCAATGGCCTGCGCTCACTCCTGAGCTGAGAACGTGCACCCCAGTGGCCCGGCATCCGCTTGCCCACATTTTGGATTTTGCAATACAAAAAGACGGCGCTCGGCACCAGACGCAGCTGAACGCGTCCAGTCGGGCCACCTATTTCAAGGGGAGACGCATGACCGTCACACTGATCACCGGGGCCAACAAGGGCATCGGTTTCGAGACAGCCAAACAACTTCTGGAGTTGGGCCACGATGTCTACATCGGCGCGCGTGATGTCGAGCGAGGCGAAAAGGCTGCGGCAGCGCTTGGCACGCGATTCGTTCAGCTCGATGTGACCGACGACGCCTCGGTGAACAGCGCGCTGGCGACGATCGGTTCGGCCGAGGGCCGGCTCGACGTTCTGGTTCACAACGCGGGCATCTTGGGGCACGGAGTCACCGACGGTCCCACGGTCCTGCGAGTTTTCGACACCAACGCGGTGGGAATCGTGCGCGTCACGGAGGCGGCACTTCCCCTGCTGCGCAAGTCCTCGAATCCAACCGTCGTCACCGTTTCGAGCAGCGCCGGGTCATTTTGGGCAGTGAACAACCCCGACCGGCCGGAGTTCCACCTGCCGCTCGCGCTCTACTCCGCGTCCAAGTCGGCAGCGACCATGCTGACGATCCAGTACGCCAAGTCCCAGCCGGGCATCAAGTTCAATGCGGTTGAGCCCGGCACCACCGCCACCGATATGACCGCGGCCTTCGGAGTCGGAAGGGCACCGGAAGAGAGCGCCAGAACCGTCGTACGTCTGGCGACTCTCGGCGCGGACGGTCCGACAGGAACGCTTCAAGACGAAACCGGGACATTGCCCTGGTAGGCGTGGGCCCGACAAGCACTCGGGCCGCCCCTTCGGCTACCGCACCCCGACCCGCCAGGCGCCCCGGCCAGGTGGGCGGGGGGCGCGGCCCCGCCCAGGACGGCCCGCCGCCGGCCAAGGCCGAGCACCTCCAACTGGCCAACCTCCTGGCAGCGCGCATCCGCACGCCTGCGGGTCGGCAGCAGTTTTTCCTTTCTGTGGACAAAGTGTGGACGCACAGAAGCCAAGTCCCTACGCTGAGCGTCGCTTTGCCACAGAAGTCTGCGTGCGTCGCCCCCGAACAACGCAGGAGGAAGAGTGAAGCCACCCCCCGAGCGCCACGAATCCCCCGGGCACACAACGCGCCCCCGCCGTCACAGAGTTCGAAGAGCCACCGGGCTGCTGCTCACCGCCCTCCTCGGCGGTGCCCTCGTCAGCCCCGCCGCGGCCGATGACGATCCCCGGCCCTTCGCCGACCTCCCGCCGCAGGAACCAGGCGTCACCCTGCGGGTGTTCGACATCCAGTCCCCGCTCAGCAAACTGTGCGATCTCAAGCCCGCGCAGACACCCAATGTCGACAAGCTGATTCCGACGGCCGACTGGACCTCCACCGACGGCTTCGGGTTCAGCGACAACTTCGTGTCGCAGATCATCGGCAATCTGAACGTGCCCGAGGCGGGCGCGTACGCCTTCCGGCTGATCAGTGACGACGGATCCCGGCTCTTCCTCGGCGACCAGCAGGTCATCGACCACGACGGGCTGCACGGCGCCGAGCCCAAGGACGGCGAGATCACGCTGAACGCGGGCTACACCTCGCTGCGCATCGACCACTTCGACGCGGGCGGCGAACAGCAGGTCACACTGCAGTGGAAGCCGCCGGGGGCAACCGAGTTCACGGTCGTGCCGAACTCCGTGCTGAGCACGGACGCCGGGGTCGTCAGGGTCACGGCTCCCGGCCGCAAGGAGTGCGAGGGGACGTACGACACCCCGGGCGACGGGCTGCCCCTGACCGAGGTCAACCCCGGCTACAAGCTGACGAATCTGCGGCCCGAGGGCTTCGAGCCCCAGGTGTCCGCGATGGACTGGCTGCCCGACGGCCGGCTCGCGATCTCCACCTGGGGCGGCAGTGAGGAGACCAAGGGCGAGGTGTACCTCCTGGACCACGTCACCGGCGACACCGGACCCGACAAGGTCACGTACAAGAAGATCGCCGACGGGCTCAAGGAGCCCATGGGCATCAAGTACGTGGGCGGGAAGCTGTATGTGTCGGAGAAGCATCAGCTGACCGAGCTGAACGACACCAACGGTGACGAGGTGACGGATGAGAAGAAGAAGATCGCCGAGTGGCCGTACGGCGGGAACTTCCATGAGTTCGCCTTCGGACTGCTCTACGACAAGGGCGACTTCTATCTGAACCTGTCCGTCTCCATCAACTACGGCGGCGCCACCACCGACCCGCAGCCCGCCCCCAACCGCGGCACCACCATCAAGGTCAACAAGGCTACGGGCAAAGTCAGTTACCTGGCCGGCGGCCTGCGCACCCCGAACGGCATCGGCCGCGGCCTCGACAACGAACTGTTCGTCACCGACAACCAGGGCGGCTGGCTGCCCGCCTCCAAGCTGGTGCACGTCAAGCAGGGCCGGTTCTTCAACCACTACATGAACCCGGACGGCCCGTACGACGACAAGCCCGTCACCAAGCCGGTGCTCTGGCTGCCGCAGAATGAGATCGCCAACTCGCCCAGCACACCGATGCGGTTGAAGAAGGGCCCCTTCGCCGGGCAGATGGTGTTCGGTGACGTCACGTACGGCGGACTGCAGCGGGCCGACCTCGAGAAAGTCGACGGCGAGTACCAGGGCGCGGTGTTCCGCCACACGCAGGGCCTCGAGTCCGGCATCACCCGGATCAGCGAAGGGCCCGACGGTGCGATCTACACCGGCGGTCTGGGCGCCGACGGCAACTGGGGGCAGGCGGGCAAGCTCCGCTTCGGCCTGCAGAAGCTGACCCCGAACGGCAAGACCGCCTTCGACATCAAGACGATGCGCGCGACCCCGACCGGCTTCGACCTCACCTACACCAAGCCCCTGTCGGAGGAAACCGCGGCCAAGCTCACCGAGGGCGCGTACTCCGTCGAGCAGTGGCGTTACGCACCGACCCCTGCGTACGGCGGCCCGAAGATCGACGAGGAGTCGCTGCCGGTCACGACGGCGAAGCTCTCCAAGGACCGCAAGAAGGTCCAGCTCACCATCCCCGGCCTCAAGACCGACCGTGTCGTGCATGTCCGCTCGCCGCGCCCGTTCTCGTCCACCGAGGGCGAGCAACTGTGGTCCACCGAGGCCTGGTACACGCTCAACGCCAAGCCCGGACCCGCGGAGCCCGTCACCACGTACGACGCCGAGTCCGGCCGCCTGTCCGGCAGCGCGGGCACCGACACCGAGCACGCCGGGTACACCGGCGGCGGCTTCGTCGACGGCTTCGGTGAACAGGGCGCCAAGGTGAGCGTGGACGTCGAGGTCGGCAAGCAGGGCGTGTACGACGTGGGGCTGCGCTACGCCAACGGTCCGCACCCTGCCCCGGGCACGAAGACGGTCAGCGTCTCCGTCAACGGCGGCGCGGCGAAGCAGACGAGCCTGCCGTCGACCGGCGAGTGGAACCGCTGGTCGACAAAGACCGAACGCCTCGAGCTCCGCAAGGGCCGCAACACGATCACGTACTCCGTGGGCGAAGGCGACACCGGCCACGTCAATCTCGACGCGGTCGACATCCGCCGCCCGGGCGCACGGATCGACCTGTTCTCCGGCGGCAGCGTCTCCACGGCCTGGCAGCACACCGACGGCCGCAGTGCCGAATGGCCGCACACCGCCGAGAAGTCCATGGAGGTGTGCTGCGGCGACCTGCGCACGAAGCAGCACTTCGGCGACTTCAAGCTGCATGTCGAGTTCCGCGTCCCCAAGCTCCCGGACGACGTCACCGGCCAGGACCGCGGCAACAGCGGTGTCTATCTCCAGGATCGGTACGAGGTACAGATCCTCGACTCGTACGGGGACACGGATCTCGCCAACAACGAGGCGGCGTCCATCTATCTGAAGAAGGCCGCCGACCTCAACGCCGCGAAGGCTCCGGAGACATGGCAGACGTACGACATCACCTTCCGTGCCGCGCGCTTCGACGGGGACGGCAAGAAGACATCGGACGCGCGGGTCACGGTGATCTGGAACGGCAAGAAGGTCCACGACGACGTGGCCATCGACGGGCCGACGGGTGGAGGTGAACCCGAGTCGGCCGCGCTCGGTGCGATCCGCCTCCAGGACCACGGCAACAAGGTCCGGTTCCGCAACGTGTGGGTGGAGCCGCTGACCTGACCGAGAAACAGAGCACACCTCGACCCTGCCGGCGGCTCATCGGGCCGCCGGCAGGGTCTTGCGTGGCGCTGAGACTTACTCTCCACGTGCCGCATCAGACACTCACTCATAGGCTTGGCGGGCCTACAGACGGCAGGCCCTGAACGCGGAAGGATGGTCGACATGACATTGCCCGCCCTCCCCGAGGAGTCCTTTCAGCGCGTGCTCTGCGTCGTCGCGCACCCGGACGACATGGAGTACGGCACATCCGCGGCCGTCGCTCGCTGGACCGCGCGCGGCATCGAGGTCGGTTACCTCCTGCTCACCCGCGGCGAGGCCGGCATGCCGAACCCTCCCGAGGAGACGGCACGCCTGCGCGTCGCCGAGCAGCAGGCCGCCTGCGCCGTCGTCGGCGTCAAGCGCCTGACCGTCCTCGAACATCCGGATGGCGTGCTCGTCTACGGCCTCGACCTGCGCCGGGACATCTGCCGGGAGATCCGCCGCTTCAAGCCCGACGTCGTACTCGGCACCGGTTACGACATTGAGACGCCCTATGGCTTCGACCAGGCCGACCACCGCGCGGCCGGGCTCGCGACGCTCGACGCGGTGCGCGACGCGGGCAACCGGTGGGTCTTCCCGGAGCAGGTCGACGACGAGGGCCTCGAACCGCACTCCGTGCGCTGGCTCATCGTCCCCGGACTCCCCGGCTCCGGCGCGACCCACGGCGTCGAGGTCACAGGTGAGCCGCTGCGGCGCGGCATCGCGTCGCTCAAGGCGCATGCCGCGTATCTGGCCGCGCTGCCGGACCATCCCGCCCCCGAGGACTTCATCCCGAAGTTCACCGCGATGAGCGGCAAGGCCATGGGCGTCGAGCACGCCGTCCTGTTCCGCGCCCACGACCTGCAGGCACCACCGGAGTTCTAGGACTGCCCCGGGGTCACCCGGAGCTCACGTTCGGCCCACGACGCGCGCTTCGGAGTTCACGCCTGGTACTCGGTGAGGTCGATGGCGTGGACGCTTAGCGGATAGCCATATACGGGGTGTGCCGTCTCGCGCTCGGGCGTCATGCCGAGCTTGCGGATCAGGTTCTCGGAGGCGTCGTCCCCCGGCCGGGTGATGCTGATGATGCGGTCGAGGCCGCGGTCCTGGAGTGCGAACTCCAGTGTGGCGTGGGCGGCTTCGGACGCGTATCCCTGGCCCCAGAACGGAGAGCCGAGCCGCCAGCAGATGGCCACATCGGGCTGTACCTCCGGCAGGAACTCGGGCACGGTCAGACCGGTGAAGCCTGCCAGTTCCCCCGAGGCCAGCAGCTCGACGGCGAAGAGTCCGAAGCCCTCCTCGTCCCATTCCTCCTCCCACCGCTCGATGGCCTCTGCTGTGTAGTCCAGGTCGCGCACCGAGCCGTCGTCGATCCAGTGCATGACCCGGGGGTCCGCGTGGATGTCCGCCATCGGCGCGAGGTCGTCGTCATGCCAGCGACGCAGGAGGAGGCGGGGTGTACGGATCTCGGTCATGGCGCCCATCCTGCCGAAGGCAAGGGCCTCAACGTTAATCCGGCGCACGCCCGGCCTGCAGCTCAGGGACCGCAAGGCATCAAGCCGCGTGCACCGCACACCGCGCCGGGAGAAGATCGGGCCGACATGGCGTTCCGCCGCCTGCCTCAGGTGCGGGCCGACGGCGAATCCGTTGGCCGGCCCCGGATGAGACGCGAGATCCGGCCCGTTTTCGGCACATCCGCGCGAGCCATTCCGACAGACGTGAACGTCACTGCCGCCGCCGTGGTGGCAGCAGTGAGCGCGACAACCAGCCAGACACCCCCGACCGGGGCGTTCGTCTGCGGCGGGGCGAATCCGGCGGGCACCGCGTACACCACGAGCCGGTCTCCTGGCTCCGCGCCGGCAGGGCACGCCTTCCCCAGCGGGACGAAGTCCGACTCCCTGAGGCTCCGTTCGAGTTCCGTACCGTCAAGCCGCTTCAGCGAGCACTCCCACCAGACTCGGGTGACCTTCCCCGTCGGCGCGTTCCTCTCATGCTGAACGACCTCCGTGACGACCGTGTCCACCGGCTTGCCCCACACGTCGAGCACGGCCTGGTCGAGAAACGTCAGCAACCCCACGGCCAACAGACACTCCGCGATCGCGGCCGCCTCGAAGTGCTTGGGTTCAAGGTGGATGAAAGACAAGGGCATCAGTGCGAACCCCGCGGCGACGAGCAACATCCCCGCAACGGCGACCACCGTCGGGTGAGGCCACCAGGTGGGCACGAGCACCACCGTGACCACGGCCAACCCGCACATCAGCACGGAAACGATGAACCCCACCAGCGCACCGACGACCCAAAGCCGCGGTCTCCTGCTCACCGACACCTCCCCCATTGCCCAAGCGTCCCGTGCGCTTTCCTTCCCCTCGTGCGAGCGGTCCCACCCACGTGCGGGCGACTATCCCGGTTGGGCCCCTGCGAGGGCTGACCGGTTTCCGGGCTTGTGAGCGTGCGGTGTGATCGGGACGGTGGCGAGCTCTACTCCGGGTCCGCCCGGTGCACGGCGGGTCGGGCCAGCTCGGTGATGAGGTGCTCGAGCGCGACGGTGGCGATGGTGCCGGTGGCGGCGACTTCGGGCACGACGTCGCAGGCGGAGCGGCGTAGTTCGAGCCATCCGAGGAAAGCCGCGTACGCGGCGACCGCCTGGCGCCGGGCCGTGGCGGTGTCCAGGCCCAGGTCGGTGTAGAGATCGGTGAGGTAGGCGATCCGCTGCTCGGTGACCCGGCGCAGGACCGGGGCGACGGCGGGGTGATCGGCGTGGGCGACGATCGCGGACTCCAGGCCGTTGATGTCTTCCTGCCCCAGCGCGAGGGTGAACAGGGCCGTCAGCCGCTGCCGTGGGTCGGTGATGTCGCCCAACGCCGCGATCAGCGCTGCGGTGTCGTCCCGCTCCCACGCCTCCAGCGCGGCCGTCAGCAGCGCGTCGCGATCCTTGAAGTGCCAGTAAAAGCTGCCCCGTGTCGCCTCCAGCTCGCCCGCGAGGGCGTTGACCGACACTGCCCCGACTCCGCCACGCGCCATCGCGCGCAGCGCCGCGGTCGACCAGTCCTGGGGGGTGAGGTTCCTCCTAGCCATGTCCGTACAGTACTGTATGGTCACTCCATACAGGGGTGTACGGTGCGATGGGGGGAGCAGTATGACGCTGACGAAACTCGCTGGTGGGACGGCCGCAGCCGGCCTGGGAGCGGTTGGGGCACTGCACGGGATCTGGACCTTCTCTCCCTGGCCCCTGGCCGACCGCGCCGAGTTCGCCCGTACGGTCGTCGGTGTCGCCGAAGCGGATCTGCCCACCCCGGAGTTGACGGCCGCAGTCGCGGCAGCGCTCGGGGCGGCGGCCTATGTGGTCGCGGCCCGGGCCGACTTGGTCCCGCAGCTGCCGCCACGTCGCTTGGTACGCCAGGGCGTGTGGGGTGTCGCAGGCGTGCTGCTGCTGCGAGGTTCGGTCGGCCTGGTGTCCTCCGCTCCGACCAGCCGACCGACCGATTTCACCCGCTGGGATCTGGCGCTGTACTCCCCGCTGTCTCTGGCGCTCGGAGGGCTGACGGCATACGTCGCTGCCTCCACCCGCGCCCCTCACCGTCGAGACCGGCGCCATGCCATCAAGAGACTCAAGGACCGCATCAATCAAGGAAGTTGACGATGACCCGGTTGATTCCCCGACTGGTGATCGGACTGACCGCGGTGCACTTCGCGGTCGCCCTGATCGCCTCCAGCACCTTCGACGACGTGGCCCGCGACGGATTCTGGAACGCCGTCCCCGGAAACCCGCAGCGCGAGTACGAGATGTGGTTCTTCCTCGCCGGGTTCGGCCTCCTCGCCCTGGGCACACTCAGCCAACGCATCGCCCGTGACACCGGCAGGCTCCCGGCCCAACTGGGCTGGTATCTACTGGCCATCGGCATACCGCTGCAGATTCTCTATCCCGTCTCCGGCGCACCCGGCCTGATCGTGCTCGGGGTGCTGGCACTGATCGCGGCCAGGCGGGACAGCGCAGGAGACAGCCGTCGGACACCCCTGTCGCCAACTACCGACCATGAGCAGTCCGGTGATGCCGGACGTGCGGTCTCTTGAGCGCGACCTCATCGACTACTCCAGCAGCCGTTGCCTGATCAGTTCCATCACTTCCGCTCGGCTGTACTTGCCGTTGTCGGCGGCGTGGAGGTGGTTGCCGATGCGCAGCGAGACGGCGATCAGGCAGCGGGCCTCGACCTCGCGCTCGTCGGGGCAGAAGGAGGAGAACAGGGAACGCAGGTAGTCCATACGGCGGTTGTCGACGCGGCGCAGCCGCTCGGCGACGGCCGCGTCGCGGCGGGCCCACTCGCGGATCGCGATGTCGGCTGTGATGCCGCGCACCGGCCCGTCGGCAGCGGCAACGATGGCGAACAGCCGCTCCAGTCTGGCCCTGGCATCTCCTCCACCGCTGTCAACCTGTTCGATCACGCTCTCGGTGACCTCGTACTCCCAGGTGTCGAGCATTTCGCTGAGCAGCGCGGCCCGGTTGCGGAAGTATCCGTAGAAGCCGCCCTTGCTGACGCCGAGTTCCTGCGCCAGTGCCTCGATCCGGACAGCTTCCGGGCCGCCCGCGTCGAGGGCCCGCAAGCCTTCCTCGATCCACTTGCCGCGTGGCGTGCGGGTGGCGCCCATCGTGCGTGTCTCCTCACGTCCCGGCCAAGTATACGGTGGCGTATAGATCGCCCTACACTCGATATATACGCCACCGTATAGACCGTAGACAGGGGCCTGCGCATGCGACTTCCCCGAACCGCCCACACCGACCGTCCCTGGCGGATCCACGAGATCGCCGGCGACTTCACCGTCGAGGACGTGTGGGCACTGCCCACCCCCGGCGGTCCCGACGACCTGGAGTGGCTGGTGCGCCAGTTCTCCGAAGGAATCAGGGGCGGGGTGAAGGGAGAGGGACTCGTCTCCCGCGTGCTCTTCGCCGTCCGCTGGAAGCTCGGTGCACTGTTCGGCTGGGACAAGCCCGCGACCGGCATCGGCACCCGTCTGCCTTCCCTGCGCGACCGGTTGCCCGCGGACCTTCGCGAAGGTCCTCAGGGTCCCGACCTCGGCTCGTCCCCGTTCACCTCCCTCTATCAGAGGGACGACGAGTGGGCCGCCGAGATGGGCAACAAGACCGTTCACGGGGTGCTGCACATCGGCTGGGTTCCGGACGGGGCCGGCGGCTACCGCGGCCAGATGGCCGTCCTGGCGAAGCCGAACGGGCCGCTCGGCACCCTCTACATGGCCGCCATCAAGCCCTTCCGGTACATCGGCGTGTACCCAGCGCTGATCCGCTCCATCGGCCGCGAATGGCAGGCGAACGCCGCCACACGGAGCGCGCGCTGACAGAGGCGTCGGATGGATGAGCCTCTGAACCACCTCCTCTTCGAGCAGGCATGGGGGTTGGACGCATAGCCCGGCCCTGAACTATGTTGTCCCGCCACATGTGCCCCTGACCTGCATGTTCCTACGGTGTCCGACACGTACCCGTCCCCACCGCACACGAGGAAGTGGCGCACATGGCCTCCGCAGCATCCGCTCCACCACCACCCGCCAACCTCCGTCGCATCGTCGCCGCCAGCCTCATCGGCACCACCATCGAGTGGTACGACTTCTTCCTCTACGGCTCCGCCGCCGCTCTGGTCTTCAACAAGCTGTTCTTCCCGGACTCCGACCCGCTCGTCGGCACACTGCTGTCGTTCCTGACGTACGCGGTCGGATTCGCCGCGCGTCCGCTGGGCGCGCTCGTCTTCGGGCACTACGGCGACCGGCTGGGGCGCAAGAAGCTGCTGGTGCTGAGCTTGTTGTTGATGGGTGGGGCGACCTTCGCGATCGGGCTTCTGCCCACGCACGCGACCATCGGCACCGCCGCTCCGGTGCTGTTGACCGTGCTGCGCCTGGTCCAGGGCTTCGCACTCGGTGGCGAGTGGGGCGGGGCCGTGCTGCTGGTGTCCGAGCACGGTGACGCACGGCGTCGCGGTTTCTGGGCCTCGTGGCCGCAGACGGGGGCGCCCGCGGGGCAGCTGCTGGCCACCGGTGTGCTGTCCTTCCTGACGGCGGTGCTGTCGGACAGCGCGTTCGGCAGCTGGGGGTGGCGGATCCCGTTCCTGCTCTCCGGTGTGCTGGTGATCGTCGGTTTGTGGATTCGTCTGTCTGTCGATGAATCGCCGGTCTTCAAGCAGGCGCTGGCGCAGGCGGAGGCCCGCAAGGCGACCCCGGACGCGGCGGCCGAGAAGCTGCCGCTCGTCTCCGTGCTGCGGCACCACTGGCGCGATGTGCTGGTGGCGATGGGCGCGCGCATGGCGGAGAACATCAGCTACTACGTCATCACCGCGTTCATCCTCGTCTACGCCACCACCTCGGCCGGCGTCTCCAAGCAGACCGCGCTGAACGCTGTGCTCATCGCCTCCGCCGTGCACTTCGCCGTGATTCCGCTGTGGGGCGCGCTCTCGGACCGGATCGGCCGCCGGCCCGTGTATCTGCTGGGCGCGGCCGGAGTCGGGCTGTGGATGTTCCCGTTCTTCTCGCTCATCGACACCGGCGGCTTCGGCAACCTGATCCTCGCCGTGACGGTCGGCCTGGTGCTGCACGGGGCGATGTACGCGCCCCAGGCCGCCTTCTTCTCCGAGATGTTCGCGACCCGGATGCGCTACTCGGGCGCCTCCATCGGCGCCCAGTTCGCCTCGGTCGCGGCGGGCGCGCCGGCGCCGCTGATCGCCACCGCGCTGCTGTCCGACTACGGCAGCTCCACACCGATCTCCCTGTACGTCATCGGCGCGGCCGTCGTGACGATCGTCGCCGTCGGCGTGGCCAAGGAGACCCGCCATCGGGACCTGTCGGATGTCGAGCCGTCCGATGACGTGGAGCCCCCGGCGGCGCATCCGGCGGACGCGCGTACCGCCTGATCGGCTGCCGGTGCGGTGAGACCAACGGCCCCGTGCGCCCGTGCGTGCGGGGCCGTCACTTCGGTGCCGCTGCCGACAACCGGTGCAGCCGCAGGGCGAGTTGGATCTCCAGAGCACGAGCCGGGCTCTGCCAGTCGTCGCCGAGAAGGCGGCCGACGCGCTCCAGGCGCTGGGCCACCGTGTTCACATGGACGTGGAGATGGTCCTTGGTGCGCGCCGGGCTCATGCCGCAGGCGAAGTAGGCGTCGAGGGTGCGCAGCAGGTCGGTGCCGCGGCGTTCGTCGTAGGCGACGACCTGGCCGATGGTGCGGTCGACGAAGCCGGCGACGTCCCGGTCCCCGGCGAGGAGGAGTCCGAGGAATCCGAAGTCCTCCGCGGCGGAGCCGTCGCCATGGCGGCCGAGCAGCCGCAGCGTGTCGAGGCAGCGGCGGCCTTCCTCGTACGCGGCGGCCACCGCGTCCGGGTGGGCGGCGAGATTCGCCGCGGGGGCGGAGGCGCCGACGGTGACCGCCTCGTGGACGGCCGTGCCGAGGTGTACGGCGGTGCGGCGGGCGAGTTCGGTGGCGGTGTCCCCCTGGTCGAGGGGCAGCAGCAGGACCGTGCCGCCGTCGCGGGCGGCGGCCAGTCCGTGCCGGGTGGCGGCCAGGTGGGAGGCGGCGGCCCACAGGCGCCGGCGGGCCGCTGCTTCCTGGTCGGCGTCGGCGGCGACGCCGTCGAGGCGAGCGGCGAGGATCACATGGGTGGCGTCGAGGTCGGCATGGAGTCTCGCCGCGCGCTCGCGCAGCAGGCGGGGGTCGCGGTCGCGGGCGTCCAGGAGGTCGTCGAGGAGTTCGCCGCGGACGCGCTGCTCGGCCTCGGCGGCGGAGCGCCGGGCGAGCAGCAGCAGGGAGGTCACCGTCGCGGCGCGCTCCAGGGTGCGCTGGTCGACGGGGTCGAGCCCGGGATGGCCGCGCAGCACGAGCGCACCGAGCAGTTCGCCCCCGGCGGCCACGGCGGCGATCCAGTCGTCGGCGTGCCGCACGGCGTGTCCTTCGGCCCGGGATGTCTCCAGGGC